>JAEUHA010000296.1 GCA_016793535.1 Opitutaceae bacterium
CGCCGACCAGGGAGCGGACGAGGCCTTTGCCGAGCTGGTGCGGCGCCATGTGAACCTCGTGTACTCGGCCGCTTGCCGGCAGCTCAACGGCGACGCTCACCTCGCGGCCGACGCCACGCAGCTCGTGTTCACGGACCTCGCCCGCAAGGCGGCCAGCCTGGCCCGGCACCGGGTGCTGGCCGGCTGGCTTTTCACCAGCACACGCTATGTCACCGCCAAACTGATACGGGGCGAGCGGCGGCGCCTGGCGCGCGAACAGGAGGCTCATCTCATGCAGACGATCTCAGGTGGCGACGAGGCGGCCGCGCTCGACTGGAACCGGATCCGGCCCGTGCTCGATGACGTGTTGGGCGAGCTCAGCGCCGCCGATCGCGAGGTCGTCCTGCTGCGCTTCTTCGAGGAGCGGGATTACCGGGCGATCGGCGCCCGGCTCGCCATCCCGGAAAATACCGCGCGGATGCGGGTGGAGCGGGCGCTCGACAAATTGCGCGCCCGGCTCGCGCGCCGCGGGTTGACGTCGACCTCCGCCGCCCTGGCGGCGGCGCTCGCCGGTCAGGCTGTCGTGGCCGCACCGGCCGGCCTGGCCGCCTCGGTGACTGGTACCGTGCTGGCCGGCGGAACCGTGGCGGCGGGGGGAGCAGCCGTGGGCGGACTCGCGGCCGTGATCAGTTTTATGACCGTATCCAAACTCCAGGTAGGACTGACCGGCGCACTGGCAGTGGCAGGGGCGACCGGTCTCGTGTTGCAGTCGGACGCCAACGCCACCCTGCGCGGGGAAGTGAGGGCGCTGCACCAGGCCACGTCCGGTCTGGACGACCTGCAAGCGGAGAACCGGCGCCTCGCGCGCCTGGCGGGCGAGGTGGCGGAGATGCGCCGCGATGATGCCGAATTTGTCCGCCTGCAGCAGGAGGCGGACAAGGTGCGGACGCGGTTGCAGGAGCTGGCGGCGGCCGAAGCCGCACGGCGGGCGAACCGGGCCGCCGCTGCCTCCGTGTTCGAGATCGCGCAACTTGACCGGAGGCCGGCGGCGCGCTTCCAGGCGCGGCCGCAGTACCCGGCGGCGATGCGGGAGTCGGGCGAGCCGGGTCAGGTGGTGGTCGAGTTTGTGGTGGATGCCGAGGGGAACGTGCAGGATGCCGTCGCGCGCCGCTCCTCGCGGCCGGAGTTCGAGTCGGCCGCGGTGGACGCGGTGTCGAAATGGAAATTCCTACCCGGTCAGAAGGGAGGCGTGAACGTGAACACAAGGCTGCAGATCCCCATCGTGTTTTCGGTCGCGGGCAGCGAGCGCCGCATCCAGGAGTCAGTCTCGAGGCCCCGGGAGCCGTCCGCCCCCGGCACGCCGCCGTTCGTGGTGCAGGCGTCCGGCCCCACGACTCCCTCTCCAGTGGCAACGGATCCCGCAGCGCGGCCGCAATGAGCGCGTCCCGGTTGAGCTGGCTCTCACTTGCCCTGCTGGCGACGGCCTTCGTGACCGGCGGAGCGCTGATCGTGCAGCGGCGCGAAGCGGAGGCCTTGCGGGTCGAGATCCAGTTGCTTCGCGACGCTCAGCGTCGACTTGAGTCCGAACAGGCCGAGCGCCGCCGGCTGCTGGCGGCGCAGGCGCCGGCGGCCGAAGTGGAGCGGTTGCGGGCGGATCGCGCGGCGCTGGTCCGGCTGCGCGCCGAGATCGAGTCCCTGCAGGCGGATGCCGAGCGCAAGGCGCGGGTCGAGGCTCCGGCCGCCGCGCGCCGGTGAACGGTCATCCGCCCGGTTGCGGCCTGACCCTCAGGCCGGCCAGGGTGGAACGGCCGAATTACGGCGCCGGCGGATCATTCCTCGCCTCTCCCTCCCGACTGCGCGGATCCGGAGCTAGCGCACGATTTTCAGGACCCGGTTGTTGTAGCTGTCGGTGATGTAGAGCGTGCCGTCGCGGTGCACGGTCACGCCGTGGGGGCGGTTCAGCTCGCATTGTGCCGGCGGGCCGCCGAGGCCGGCGGTGCCTTTCTTTCCGTTGCCGGCGACGCGCAGGATCTTGCCCGTCGTGGGGACGTAGCGGCGGATGAGGTGGTTCTCGGCGTCGGCGATGAGGACGCTGTCGTCGTGGTCGACGCAGAGGTGCTTCGGGCCGTTCATCGTGGCGGCCAGTGCGTCGCCGCCATCGCCCTCGGCGCCCTTCTTGCCCGAGGCGTTCACGACGGTGCGGATCCGGCCGTCGCGGCCGACCACCCGCAGGGCGTGGCCGCTGCGCTCCAGGATGTACAGGTTGCCCTTGCGATCCACCACGGCGGCGCGGGGATCGAACAGCGGGGCGGCGGTGGCGATCGCGCCGTCGGCCGGGACTCCCTTTTCGCCGTTGCCGGCCACCACGCGGGATTGGCCCGACTTCAGATCCACGACGTGGATACGACGGAGATCGGCGACGTAGAGCTGCGTGCCGGTGAAATCGAGCGCGATGCAATAGGGGCCGGAGGTCCGGGCGCGTTCGGGCGGGGCGAGGAAGCCGGGCACGGTCGAAACCGTGCCGGCCTTCATGCTCACGCGGCGGACGCGTCCGTTCCAGGTGTCGCCGATGAGGACGTCGCCATCGGGCAGGATCGCGAGGTTGTGCGGGCCGTTGAACTTCGCCTCGAGCGCGGGGCCGTTGTCACCACTGTCGCCCGGCGTGCGCAGGCCGGCGACATGGGTCAGAAGGCCGCGTGCATCCACTTTCAGGAGACGGTTGCCCGTCACCATCTCGACGATGAACATCTCGCCGGCGGCGTTGAATTCGGTGCCGAACGGTTCGAGCAGTTTGGCGCGGGTCGCGGGGATGCCGGTGCGATCCTCGTCGCCCCCGGCAACCAGGACGATTTTTTCGGCGCGGGCGGTGACCACGAAAAAGCCGACGACCAGTGCCACGCGAAGAAGGGAGGAGACTTTCATGGGGTGTGAGGCGGGAAAGAGGCGTTTACCACGAAACACACGAAACACACGAAAAACCCGGCGTGGCGCGATGGACGCCGTTATCCCGTCCGGTTAACGTTGACCGGTGGCAGGGAAGGGCGCAAATCCCCCTTCCTGCGCCGGCCTGCCGCGTTGGCACGCCGCTCCAACCACCATCCCCTCCACACCCATGAAGAAGCTGCTATTGACCCTCGTTTCCGCCGGAATCCTCACGCTGGGCGCCGTCACGCTGTCCGCGCAGAG
>JAEUHA010000298.1 GCA_016793535.1 Opitutaceae bacterium
GCCCACGGAGCACACGGAATACACGGAACCAGAAAATTCTTCCGTGTATTCCGTGTGCTCCGTGGGCCAATGGCTCGAGTTATTTGGCGCTCGCTGGTCCCAAGATCCCCCGAGCCAGCGAACATTCCAAGGCATTGAACAGGAAGCTCGGGAAGGACGGGAAGTCAGACCTCAACCCTTCCCGTTCTTCCTGGCCTTCCTGTTCCCCGATCTGCTTGGGTCTCGGCAACGCCGCGCTGCCGCTCCCATCGTTGTTACGCGCCGATCGCGCGCCGGAGCAGGTTGTGCGTGATCCGTTGCACCCGTGGATCGGGCCCCTGCGGGCGCGACCAGTGGCTCCACGGCAGGATGTGGCCCGGCGGCGTGGCCAGGCCTTGGGCCCAGAAGATCGTCGCGGCGTTGAAGACGAAGTTGCCCTTGGGACCCGGGAAGATCGTCGCGGTGTAGCGCGACGGCGTGACGCCGCCGGCCCAGACGAGGCCCTCGGCCACGATCTCGTTGCCCGGAATGGCGGCGGGTGAGCCGTGATGTTCCCAGCCGACGAGGCCGGCAATGCTGTCGCCCTTCTTCATGCCGGTGCCCTCGAAGATCCAGTGGTCAGGCTTGGTGCAGGTCCAGTCGCCGCCGCCGTTGAACGGAATGACCGTGCGCGCGCCCATGATCAGGCTCTCGTCGGGGCCGATCCGGCGGTACTCCTTCGAGAACACCCGGCGCGCCTGCTCGACCTCGGCGTCGGAGAGACCGGCGAAATGCCCCGCGCGATCGATGATCCGGAGCGGCCGTCCGTCGCTCGAGTTGCTGAACGGACTCACGCCGAAGACGGCGTTGCCGCACAGCCAGAGCACGTTCACGCCGGCGGCGATCGATGCCTTCACCGCATCGTACTGGCGGACGTCCCAGTACTCGTCGTGGGCGACGCTGAGAAACGTCTTGGCGCGCGTGATCTGGGCGGAATCGAGGCAGTCGCTGTTGGAACAGTACGTGACGTCGTAACCGTGCTCCTCGAGCCAGTAGGCGAGGGGGAACTCGAAGCACAGCCACTCGCCCGAGCCGATCGACTGCGGGTTCTCGTAGATTTGCGCGTACTTGCCGTAGGGCCGGTCGAAGCTCACGGCGACGTCGGGGGCCTGGGCGCCGCGTGGATCCGTGTAGAGCGAGAGATTGTCCGGCCACTTGTTGTAGGCCTGCCAGGTGTTGTCGCTGCACTGGAGCAGGATGTCGGCCTTGCGCGTGTCGCGGACGATGAAGATGACGTAGTTTTGCCAGTAGGGCTTGTCGGCGGCATCGGGTAGCGTCGTCAGCCGGCCGAGGTACACGCCGCTCGGCCAGTCCTTCGGAATCGCCAGCGTGGTGGTGCGGGTCCACTTGCACTCGACGAGCCGTTTGGGGCCGGGCGCCGGGACCGCCTGCGGGGTGCCGTTGAAGGGTCCGAGCGTGGTCATGAGCCGCGCGCCGCGGCCGCCGTAGTAACCGGTGCGGAAAATCTCGATCTTGAAGCGCGCGGCGGGCGTGGTGCTGACGAAGAGGTCGATCGACTCGCCGACGAGGACGGATTGCTTGGAACAGTAGCCTTCGATGTCCGCTGCCCGGACGCCCTGGGCGCGACTGAGTCGGACGCGCGTGAGCTGCCAGTCGGTCGATCCCGGCCGCTTGTTTTCGTCGGCGATGAGTGACGACCTGGACGCGCGGGACGGCGCCGCGGCTTCGGCGGCGGGAAGGGCGCCGGCGAGCGCGGTGGCCGCCGAGACCTTGAGAAACTCGCGCCGCCCGACGCCGCCGGATTCTGGGGTGCTCATGGTGAAGTCGGTCGTACGCGGGCGGCCATGCGCCGGCAAGCGCGATGGTGGCCAGTGGTCCGAAAGAGCGGGGTGGTAGGGGGAGAGTGAATACAGGGAATGATACCAAGTTACCCCAGCCGATTAACGCGGATGGCGCGGGTGGCGCGGATATTTCCTATCCGCGTGATCCGCGTCATCCGCGGTCAAGTTTAGAAGCTCGGGGGATTGATGTGATCCGGCTGGAAGAGCAGCTTCGCGCCGCGACTTGCGTCCGCCGAACGTCCCGGCAGCCTCGCGCGCCGTGTCGCTCCACGCCGCTTCCGCGCCCCAGCCTCCCGGAATCGCGAACTGGGTTCTGCTCAGTTCCGTGCTCGCATCGGGCATGGCCTTCATCGACGGGACGGCCCTGAGCGTCGCGCTGCCCGCGCTGCAGACGGACCTGAAGGCGACCGGGGCGAGCCTGCTGTGGGTGACGAACGGATTTTCCCTGCCGCTGGCGGCGTTGCTGTTGTTCGGCGGGGCGCTCGGAGACGCCTTTGGCCGCCGGCGGATCTTCGGGCTGGGCATCCTGATCTTCGTGTCGGCCTCGGTGGCCTGCGGGCTGGCGCCCGGCATCGAAGTGCTGGTCGGCGCCCGCATGGTGCAGGGCGTGGGCGGTGCGCTCATGATTCCGGGCTCGCTGGCGCTGATCTCGAGTCACTATCCGGCCGAAGTGCGCGGCAAGGCGATCGGGACCTGGTCCGCTTTCAGCGTGCTGGCGACGACGCTCGGTCCGGTGCTCGGCGGGCTGCTCGCGGGCGCGGGCCTGTGGCGCGCGGTGTTTTTTATCAACGTGCCACTCGCGGCGGTCGCGCTCGCCGTGGTGTGGTTCAAGATCCCCGCGGAACCGGCGGGCCCGGGCGAACGGCGCGTCGATTGGTGGGGCGCCGCGTTGGTCACCGCCGGTCTCGCCGGCGTGAACCACGGGCTGATCCAGTGGCCGAAGTCCGGCCTGGGCGACCCGCAGGTCCTTGTGCCGCTGGCGGGCGGCGCGCTGGCGCTGGCGGGCTTTCTCCTGCTCCAGCAACGCGTGCGGGAGCCGCTGCTGCCGCTGGACATCTTCCGGTCGCGTCCGCTCTGCGCCGCCTGCCTGCTGAGCTTCCTCTTCTACATGGGGTTTCACGGCACGCTGTTCTTCATGCCGCTCAACCTCGTGCAGGTGCAGGGCTACGCGCCGATGCTGGCCGGCCTCACCCAGCTCCCGTTGATGGCGCTGCTGATCCTGTTGTCGCGGTGGGCGGGCCGGCTGGTCGATCAACGCGGTCCGCGGCTGCCCCTCACCGTGGGACCGATCGTGGCGGGCATGGGGTTCCTGTCGTTCGCCCTGCCGGGCCTGACGGCGGGACCCGGGGCGTTCTGGACCACGTTCTTGCCGGGCTTCCTGCTCGTCGGCGTCGGACTCGGCCTGACGGCCACGCCGCTGAGCACGGCCGTGATGGACTCGGTCCCGCCGGCACGCCTCGGCCTGGCGTCGGGCGTCAACAGCAGCGTGACGCGGCTCGCCGGGGTGTTTGCCATCGCGGTGCTCGGGCCGGTGATGCTGGGGGCGTTTGGCTGGGCGCTGGAATCGCGGGTGGCAGGGCTGGGGCTCTCCCCCGACGCCCTGGCCCAGCTGAGACTCGAGGCGGCGAAACTCGCCGTGGCGCAGCCGCCCCCGGGCCTGCCGGCCGAGGTGACGCATGCCGTGCAGCAGGCCATTCGGGGCGCGTTCGTCGAGGGCTTCCGGCTCGTCGTCGCGGTGGCGGCGGGTCTCTGCTGGCTGGGGGCGGCGATGGCGGCGTGGGGCCTGCGGCCGGCGGCGTCCGGCGGACGTCCGGGGGCCCGCCGGACGGGCGATTGATTTCCGTGATGGCCCGCCAAATTTTTATCGATTAACGCTGCGGGCCGCTGGCTAACTATACTCATCGCGTGAACCTCAGTGCGCAGAGTCCGTCGGTTGCCCGGTCCTCCACCTCCCGGGCCGAACCAAGTCACTTCAAACCCCGCCTGGGCGAGCTGCTCCGCACGCTCGGCCTCGACCTCGACTACGAACGGGGCGCGGGCACCCGGCTCACGTTTCGCGACGAGGCGGGCGGGGAAGTCGAGGTGCTCGATCTCGTGGGCGGCTATGGTTCCCTGCTGCTGGGCCACGCGCATCCCGTGCTCGTGGCGGAGGCCCAGCGGCTTCTCGCGACGGGCCGGCCGGTGCACAGCCAGGGATCCGCGCGCCGGATCGCGACCGACCTTGCGGCCGAGCTGGCGCGTCGCGCCGGCGGCGACTACTGCGTGGTTTTCGGCAACTCCGGCGCCGAGGCGGTCGAGGCCGCGATGAAGCATGCGCGGCTCGAGACCGGCGCACGCACCTTCATCGCGCTGGAGCGGGGCTTCCACGGCAAGACCCTCGGCGCGCTGCAATTGACCGCGAACCCGGCCTACCGCGAGCCGTTCACCCTGGCCGGCGTGCCGGTGGTGCGGGTCCGGGCGAACGACCTGACCGGCCTCGAGGCGGCGTTCGCGCAGACGGACGACCTCGCGGGCTTCATCTTCGAGCCGGTGCTCGGCGAGGGCGGCGTGTTTCCGCTCGCGGCGGAGTTCGTGCGGCGCGCGGCGGAGCTCTGCGCGCAACGGGGCGTGCCGTTGATCGCGGACGAGTGCCAGACCGGCCTGGGGCGGACGGGTACGTTCCTCGCCTCCACGGCGCTCGGCGTGCAGCCCGACTACGTCATCCTTTCCAAGGCGCTCGGCGGCGGCCTCGCGAAAATCTCCGCCCTGCTCGTGCAGCGCGCGCGCTACGACGACGGGTTCGATCTGCAGCACACGAGCACCTATGCCGAGGACGACCACGCGTGCGCGATCGCGCGGCGAACCCTCGACCTGATCGACGAGGCGCTGCTCGCCGCGGTGCGGGACAAGGGCGCGCAACTGCTCGCCGGCCTGCGCGCGCTGGCGGCGCGGCACCCCGGCGTGATCGCCGACGTGCGCGGTGCCGGCCTGATGCTGGCGGTCGAATTCCGGCGGCAGTCGGACGCGGAGAGTTTCCTGCTGCGGTTTCTGAGCGCGCAGGAGGACCTGGGTTACATCCTGACCGGGCACCTGCTCCATGCCCATCGCATCCGGGTGGCGCCGACCCTGAGCGAGCCCTTTGCCCTCCGGCTCGAACCCTCCGCGCTGATCACCGCCGCCGAGATCGCGCAGGTGCTCGCGGCCTTCGCGGCGGTCTGCCGGTGCATCGAGCAATCGGATACGCTTTCGCTGACCCGGCACCTGCTGGGCCGGCCGGCCGCCGGGACGGGTGAAAACCGGTACGTGCGTCCCGAAGTCCGCTTCATGGCCCACGATGCCGGCGCCTACCGGGCCCGCCAGCGGCGGGTGCCCGAACGCCGGGTGGCGTGGCTGTGTCACGTCGTCGCGACGGACGACTTCGCGGTGCTCGAGCCGTCGTTCGCCGGCGCGACGGGCGCGGAACGGGAGGCGTTCATCGAGCGCGTGGCCGGGCGGCTCGCCCCGGTCGTGCTGAACGTCACGGACGTGCGTTCCGCCACCGGCGAGGTGGTTCGCTTTCACCCGATCCTGCTGCCGTTCACGTCCGCGTGGATCAAGCGGCGGGTCGACGCGCGGCAGCTCGCGCAGCCGCAGGCGCTCGTGCAGCAGGGCATCGATCTCGCGCGCTCGCTCGGCTGCCAGGTGGTTGCGCTGGGCCAGTACACGTCGATCGCGACCTGCGCCGGCACGCGGCTCGTCGCGCACGACATGGGCATCACGACGGGCAACAGCACCGCCATCGCGCTGGCGGTGCAGGCGATCGAGCGGGCGCATCGGCAGACGGGCCGGGCGGCGGCGGATGCCGTGCTCGTGATCGCCGGGGCGGCGGGCAACATCGGCCGCACCTGCGCCGAGGTGCTCGCGCCCCGCTACCGGCGCACGATCCTGATCGGGAGCCGCAAGCCCGGTTCGGCGCTGCGGCTGCGGCACCTCGCGGAACGGATTCCCCACGCCACCGCGACCACCGATCTGCGGGCGATCAGCGCCGGTGACGTCGTGGTCGCGGCGGTCAACGCCGTCGACGCCCCGCTGGCCGCGGCCGATTTTGCGCCGGGGGCCGTGTTCTGCGACCTGTCGGTGCCGGTCAGCCTGCCGCCCTCGGCCGCGCCGTCGCGCCCGGACGTGCTCATGATCCGCGGCGGCATCGCGGCGCTGCCCGGCGCCGAGGATCTCGGGATCATCGATTTCCCGCTCCCGACCGGCCAGGCCTACGGCTGCATGGCCGAGGCGATGCTGCTGGGGCTCGAGGGCGTGCGCGGCACGCGGTTCACCGGGGCGCTCACGCCCTGGCACGTCGGGCAGGTGGCCGCCATGGCGGCGCGGCACGGGTTCCGGCTCGCGGGCTATCGCCAGCCGGGCGTATCCGAACGCCACGTACGGGGGATGCAGTATGCCGTCGCACTCTGAAACCGCGGCTCCGCTCATCGGGGGCAAGGCGCGGCGGCTCGTCGAGCTGCAGCTCGCGGGCTTCCGCGTGCCGGATTTCCTCTGCTCGCCACCGGACCTCGCCAAGGCCGTCGAGGTGCTCGGGCGGCCGGTGGCCGTGCGCTCGTCGGCGTCGGCCGAGGACGGAAGCGACGTTTCCTTCGCCGGCCAGTTCCGCAGCTACCTGAACCTGCACACGCTCGAGGAAATCGAGGCGGCGGTGCGCGGGTGCCTCGAGTCGGTGCACGCCCCCGCGGTTGCCGACTACTGCCGGCGCAGCGGGATCGATCCGCGTTCGCTGCGGATGACCCCGATCGTCCAGCGCATGATCCAGCCGGAGCTGGCCGGGGTGGCTTTCACCGTGAACCCCGCCACCGGCGCGGAGGAAGTCGTGATCGAAGCCTGCGCGGGGCTCGCGGATGAACTGCTGGCGGGCGCGGCGTCCGCGCTGCCCGCGTCGCATCCGCTGCTGGTCCGTTACCGCCCGGAGATCGAACGCGTCGCCCGCGAGATCCAGCGGCACTTCGGGGCCCCGCAGGACATCGAGTTCGCGATCGAGGCGGGCGAGCTCTATGTCCTGCAGGCGCGGCCCGTGACGCGGATCAACTTCGCGCCCGGCACCGGCGAGTGGACCAATGCCGACTTCCGCGACGGCGGCGTCTCGTCCGGCGTGTGCACGCCGCTGATGTGGTCGCTGTACGACTTCATCTGGGAATCGGCGCTCAAGGATTTCCTGCGCGACGTCCGGCTCTATGACGGCGACTTCCAGGCCGGCCGGATGTTCTTCGGCCGGCCGTACTGGAACCTCGGCGCGGTCAAGCGCTGCCTCGCGCGGCTGCCCGGTTTCGTCGAGCGCGAGTTCGACCGCGACCTCAGCGTGGCGGTGACGTACGAGGGCGAGGGTATCCAGACTCCGGTGACGGTGGGTGGCGTCCTCCGGGCGCTGCCGACGCTGCTGGCGGTGCCCGGCATCTGGCGGCGGCAGGAGCGGTTCGACCGCGCGTTCATCGCCGGCGGTGCCGAGGCCCGGCGGCGCGCCCACGCGACCCTGTCCGACGATCTCGAGGCGGGCTTCCGGCGGCTGATCCTCGAGGACTACCGCGTCACCGAGACCCAGTACTTCCGCACCATCTTCTGCGCCTCGCTGGCGAAGCTGGCCTTCCTCGAGTCGTTCCCCGACGCCGACTATCCTGCGCTCGTGGCGGCGCTGCCCCCGATGCGGCACCTGGAGCCGACGCGGATGATGCGGGAGATGGCGGCGCGCGGGGAGACGGACATCGGGCCGCTGCAGCGCGCGTTTCCCCACCGCAGCCGGCGCGAACTGGACCTGAGTGCGCCGCGCTGGGACGAGGATCCGGAATGGGTGGCGGCGATGCTCCGCGAGCAGGGAGCGCAGCCCGCCGGCCACGATCCCCGGCCGGCCTACGAACGGGCGCGCGCGGCCGCGCTCGCCGCGCTGCCCTGGCACCGGCGGCGGAGTTTCACGCGGAAACTGGACCGGTTGCGGACGTTCCTCTGGCTGCGCGAGGAGATGCGCGATGCCTCGAGCCGGATGTACCATCTCATCCGGCGCTACGTCCTCGCCCTGGCCGCGCGGCGCGGCCTCGGCGAGGACGTGTTCTTCCACACCTTCGAGGAACTGCTGGCCGGTGACCGGAGCCAGGTGGCGGCGCGGCGCGCGACGTTCGAGAGCTTCCGGAATTTTCGCGCGCCGAACGAAATCGGCTCCCGGTTCGCCTTCGAGGCCGTTCCCGCGCGCGGCGCGTTGCGGGGCATTGGCGCGAGCCGGGGTCGCGTGCAGGGCGTCGCCCGCGTCGCGCGTTCGATCGAGGAAGCCATGGGCATCGAGCGGGGCGCGATCCTGGTGTGTCCGTTCACCGATCCGGGCTGGACGCCGGTCCTCGACCGCGTGGCCGCGGTGGTGACCGAGACCGGCGGCCTGTTGTCCCACGCGGCCGTGATCTGCCGCGAATACGGCATTCCGGCCGTGCTCGGCGTGCCGGGTGCGACCTCGCGCATTCCGGACGGTGCCACGGTGGTGGTGCACGGCGGCCTGGGCAGCGTCGAGTTCGCCGACCCTCGCACCTGAAGTCCGCGCCGATCCCTTTTTCTCCCACCCACGACCAACATGAACCGTCTCGCTTCCCTGCTCCTCCTCACGGCCAGTCTCGCCCTCGGGACCCTTCACGCCGCCGAAGACCCGGCGCACAACGAACTCCGCGCCCTGCGCACCCAGGTGATCGAAGCGATCACCAAGGGCGACAACGACTCGGTGATGAAGCACGTCCATCCCAACGTCGTCGTCACCTGGCAGAACGCCGAGGTCTGCCGCGGCGTGCAGGGCCTGCGGGATTTCTTCAACAAGATGGCGAAGGACACGTTCCGCGGCTACAAGGTGCCGCCGACGCCCGACGACCTGACCATCCTCTACGGCGGCGACACCGGCGTCTCGTACGGGCATGTGGTCGCGGAATACAACCTGTTCGGCAAGAAACTCGAATTCAAGAGCCGCTGGACGGCGACGCTGGTGAAGGAGAACGGGCGCTGGCTGCTCGCGAGCTACCACATTTCGCTCAATGCCCTCGACAACCCGATCCTCGGGGCGGCGAAGCAATCGCTGCTCTGGGCCGGCATCGGCGCGGGCGTGCTCGGGCTCGTGATCGGCGTGCTCGTGGGCCGGCGGAAGAAAGCGTGAGGCGGACGCCGGCCTGCGCCGCTTCCGCTCCTCGTGAACGCGGAGGCCGGCGATGAACCCCAGCGAGGCCGCGGCGCACGCGGATTTTTCCCGCGTGCGCTATGCGCAGTGCTGGGAGGATGCGGACGTGCTGCTGGCGGCCCTGGACGTCCAGCCGGGCGCCTCCTGCCTGTCCATCGCTTCCGCGGGCGACAACGCCCTCGCCCTCCTCGCCCGCGCGCCCGCCCGGGTGGTCGCGATCGACCTCAATCCGGCGCAGCTCGCGTGCCTGGAGCTGCGCGTCGCGGCGTATCGGGAACTTGAACACGCGGAGCTGCTCGAGCTGGTCGGCTCCCGGCCCAGCGCCCGCCGCGACGCCCTCTACCGGCGCTGCCGCGACGGAGTGTCGCCCGCGGTGCGCACATTCTGGGACGCGCAGCCCGCCGCCATCGCGGCCGGCATCGGGACCGCCGGGAAGTTCGAGCGCTACTTCGCGACCTTTCGCCGGCGCGTGCTGCCGCTGGTGCACCGCCGGGCGCAGGTGGAACGGCTGCTGGAGGGCGGACGCACGCCGGCGGAACGCGAGGCCTACTACGAGCGCACGTGGAACACCTGGCGCTGGCGGCTGATGTTCCGGCTCTTCTTTTCACGCTTCGTGATGGGGCGGATGGGGCGGGACCCGAGTTTTTTCCGCTACGTCGAGGGCAGCGTGGCGGATCGGATCCTCACCCGGGCGCGGCACGCGGCGACGGTGCTCGACCCCGCGGAGAATCCCTACCTGCAGTGGATCCTCACCGGCCACCACCCGCGCGCGCTGCCGCTGGCATTGCGGCCGGAGAATTTTGCGCTCATCCGATCGAACCTCGACCGGTTGGAATGGCACGGCACGTCGCTCGAAGCGTATTTCGATGCGCACCCGGAGGAGAAGTTCGATGCGTTCAACCTGAGCGACATCTTTGAGTACATGTCGCCGGCGAACTACGAAACCCTCCTCGACCGCATCGTCCGGGCCGGACGGAGCGGTGCGCGCCTTGCGTACTGGAACACGCTCGTCGATCGCCGGCGTCCGGCGCGATTCGCCGCGCGGCTGCGGTCCCTCGACGAGCGGGCGCGCGATCTGCACGCGCGCGACAAGGCGTTTTTCTACTGCGCGTTTCACGTCGAGGAGGTTTTGTAGTGCCGGGGTGTCGAGGCAGTACCCGCCGGTTCACCCTTATCCCCATCACCCAACCCTCACTGCCGCCAGGCGCGGCCGGCGCGGTAGGTGTCGAGTCGCTGCTGCAGCAGGGGCACCGCGTCGCGGTCGCCGGCCGCTCGGGCCGCCTCGAGCGCCCTGGCCGCCGCGGCCGCGGCCTCGGTGAACCGGCCGGTTTCGGCAAGCGCGGCCGCGAGTGCGCTGAGGACGGTCGGGTCCTCGGGCTCGGCGCGCGCCACCGGGCTGACGAGCGAAAGTGCGGCGTAGCCGTCGCGCAGCGCCGGATCCGAGGTGGTCGCGAGGATCCAGGCCAGGGTGGTGGTGGCGGTCGCGTTCGGATTCAGGGCGAGGGCGCGGCGAAACGCGTCCACCGCCGCGGCGTCGGCTCCGTAGTCGTAAAACACCGCCGCCGCCGTCTCCTGCAGTTCCGCCCGGGCCTCGGGCGCGAGTCGCGCGAGCAGGGCGTCGAACGCCGCGCCGGCCTCGGCGAGGTCGCCCGCTGCGACGAGCGCCACCGCCGTCCGGAACCGTCGTTCCTCCTCCGTTTGGTCAAAGGCCACCCGGAAGAGCCGCACGCCCTGGGGCGCGAGTTCGAGTCCGGCCGGCTTGCGGTAGGGAATCGGCTGCAGCCAGGGGACCTCGGTCTGCTTCGCGAGCAGCCGGTGGCCGAAGGTCCGGCTCACTTCCGTGCGCGGCACCCCTGGGTGCAGCAGCTGGAAGTACTCCACATGGAAGGAGGCGCCCGGGATCACGACGACGTGCGTCACGCCCCGCTCGCGGATCAGCCGGGCCGCCTCGTCGTCGGTGCGGGCGGTGTAGATCGCGGCCGCCGCCTTCAACCCCGCGGTGTTCTCCCAGTAGAGGGTGCCGAGTGACCTGAACTCACCGAAGTACCCGATGCCGGCCGAGGCGTTCGGGCTGGCGAGCACTACGATCCCGCCCTCCGGCTGGTTGGCCCGCAGCGCTGCGGCGAGGTCGCGGTAGAGCGGCTGGAAGAGATCGCGGGGGTCGACGACGCCGGCGCGGACGTCGCTGCGCACGGCGACGATGCGCGCGACGGTGGCCGGTAGCAGGAGGACGGCGGAGATCGCGAGCACCCAGGGCCAGCGCCGGCGGGTGAGCGCGACGACCGTGAGCATGAGGACCAGCTGGGTTGCGCTGCCGGCCTGCCACCAGCGCACTTCCCAGAGGCCCAGCGCGAAGTACGCCGCGGCGACGCTCATGGCGAAGCCGACCAGCACGGCGCCCTCCCCACGGGCGCGCCCGATCAGCGCGAGCGCGGGCACGAACAACAGGCCCGACGCGACCTGATAGGCAACCGCGCCGAAGCCGAGGCTCCGCGCCACCTCGGGCAGCGTCTTGCCCTCGAGCACATAGTGCCGGAGTTCGCTGATGAACGGATCGCGCAGGCTGAACACCCGTTCGCCGCCGACGAGCCACACGACGGGCACCGCGGCCAGGGCGACGAGCGGCAGCAGCAATGGCAGCGCCTGCCGGATGCCCCCGCGCGTCGCTCCGTGCCCGGCGGCCCGGCTTCCCAGGCTCGCGATGAGACTGCCGCCGCCCCACCACGCCAGGCCGTACAGGGGATGGTTCACCTCGAGTCGCAGGTGCAGGTGGTGCGGCGCGTATTCAATCAGGTAGCACACGGCCGCCAGCCCTCCACCCACGCCGCCCCAGAGCCGCCAGGCGGTGGCGTCGAAACGTGCGCCGTCCCGCAGCGCGGCCGGCCCGCGCCACCAGGCCACGAGCAGACCGGCGGCGCCCGCGAGTGCGATCGCCGGCAGCACCGATGCCGCGCTGATCCAGAGCCCGAGCGCCCCGCTGACCGCGGACACCACGGCGGCGCGCCGCGCACCCGCGGCGTCGCCGGGCAGGAGGGTCGTGAACGTGCCGCCGAGATTCGGTTTCCACCAGCCGGCGCCCATTAAGACGAGACCGAGCAGGAGGCCGAAGACCGAGGCGGTCAGCAGGCCGTGATGGTCCACGTTTGCCGGGGCGAACGAATCGTAGAACCGGTTGTGTCCCACCATGCCGAGCGCCACGAGCACGCCGGCGCCCGCACCGGCCCGTCGGGCTGCCCATCCGGAGAGGATCACGATCAAGGTGAGCAGCAGCGGGGCGTTGAAGCGGACCAGCAGCCGCTCGGCGCCGCCCGGCGTTTCCGCAAGCCGGATCAGCCAGGCGAGCGGCGACGCCCAGTGCACGTCACGCCCGTGGGGCGCGTTGTCGGCGCGGGT
>JAEUHA010000316.1 GCA_016793535.1 Opitutaceae bacterium
ATGGGTAAAAAATGCCTGTCGATCTCGTGCCGGCGTGCACGCCGCATTCGACCCCGCCCGGGGAGCGCGGCCCCCCACGTCCGCAGCGGATTGAAGCGTAATGCGGACGAGGGCGTCCGCGCTCCCAAGGGAAACCGATCTCGCTTTGCACGCGGCGGGACATTCGCACCTACTTCCCCTCATGTTTCCCCTGCCCCGTCTTGCTCTTACCCTGCTGGCGCTGGCCGCGTTCCGCGCCGCCGCCGCCACGCCCGCCGATCTCTGGTCCCGCGACAACCTCGTCGCCTGGTGCATCGTCCCCTTCGACGCGCAGAAGCGCGGACCCGAGGCGCGGGCCGAGTTGCTGCAGCGGCTCGGCTTCCGGTATTTCGCGTACGACTGGCGGGCGGAGCACATCCCGACGTTCGACGCGGAGATCCGGGCCTGCGCCGCCCGCGGGGTGACGATCTCAGCCTGGTGGTTCCCGACCCAGCTCGATGGCAACGCGCAGAAGATCCTCGCCGCCCTCGAGCGAAACAAGATCCGGCCGCAACTCTGGGTAACCGGAGGTGGCGCGCCCACGAAGAACGCGGCCGAGCAGCAGCAGCGGATCGACCAGGAACTCGCGCGGCTTCGTCCGATCGTCGCCGCCGCCGCGCGGCTCGGTTGCACGGTCGGCCTGTATAATCACGGCGGCTGGTTCGGCGAAACCGACCACCAGATTGCGCTCGTCCGGCAACTGCGCGCCGAGGGTCACGCGAACGTGACCTTGATCTACAACTTTCACCATGGCCACGACCACATCGCGGACTTCGCCGCCCGCTGGGCCCGCCTGGCGCCGTTCGTGGATACGGTGAACCTCAACGGCATGGTCCTCGGGGGCGACAAGGCGGGGAAGAAAATCCTTACCCTCGCCGAAGGCGACCAGGAGCTCGCCATGATGCGTGTGATCCAGGCCAGCGGCTGGCGCGGACGCGTTGGCATTCTCAATCACCGCACCGACGTCGATGCCGAGGTGGGGTTGCGGGCGAATCTCGCCGGGCTCGAGCGGCTCGCGGCGCAGTTGCAGTCTGGACGGTAGGCGCGGCATCTCGCCGCGACGAAACAGTCCCGACGATCGATCGCGGCGTGACGCCGCTCCTGCGCCGAAACCGCCCGGCCCGGGAAACGCGTCACTTCTTCGTCTTCTTCGGGGCCGGCGGATTCACGTCGACCGCCACGGGCAGCTCGCCGAGTTCAAAATAGCGGTGCTCGATCCGGTCATCGCGCACGATCGCGACGCGCAGGCCGGACTTCGCGCCGCCGAGCGGCTTGCCGACCGGGCCGCTGGTCACGTTTTCGATTTCACCATCCTTGGCCTCGGCGTTGCGATGGTAGTGGCCGCAAAACAAATACCGCACGCCGAACTCGCGAAACAGCGCCATGTACGCCGCCCGCCGGGCGAGCGGGATGTTGAAATACTGGTCGGCCTCGGCCGCGTTCTTGATGAACCAGGGGTGGTGCTGGAACACCACGATGTGCCGCGCGCCTTCCGCCTTCGCTTTGCCCAACTCGGCCCGCAGCCAGCGCTCCTGCTCCGCCAGCTCCGCCGCGGCCTTCTCAGGGGTGTGAATCACGCTCGAGTTGAGCACGATCCCGACCAGCCCCTGATGGCGGAAGGTATAGCGGTCCGGACCAAAGATCTTCCGGTACGCCGCCAGGCTTTCGGGCGTCGGCGCGTTCTCCACGTCGTGATTGCCGGCGATGTGATAGACGGGAATCGAACGGTCGATCAGCCCCGCGATCCGGCGGTACTCCGCAATCTGCGCGGGGTCGCCCGGCTTGTGCACGAGGTCGCCCGTGATCACCACAAACGCCGGACGGAGCCGGTTCACCGCCGTGACCGCGAACTCGAAGTTGGCGGCATCCTGCGCGAAATCGCGGTTGTTGGTGAACATGCCGAGCTGCGGATCGCTCAGCTGGATGAAATAAAACGGTGCCGCCGCGACGAGGATGCGGGCCGGGAGCAGCACGGCCGCGAAGAGGAAAAAGAGGCGCAGGGGGCGAAGGGGACGCGACATCTCATCGAGCGTGGGCCGAGCACGGCGCCTTGTCCGCATTTTTCCTCCTGGGAGCGGGGCCGGCCCCCGCCGCCACCGCGAGCGGCCATAGGGGGCCGCGGGCCGGCGCCCCCCCCCCACGAGGGT
>JAEUHA010000375.1 GCA_016793535.1 Opitutaceae bacterium
GCCTCGATCGGCGGCAGCGTGAATCTCGTCACGAAGAGCGCCTTCGACCGCGCCGCCGCCCGCGTCTTCACCTACACGCTCGGTTTCATCACTCGGCCGACCTACAAGGCCTCCAACCCGTCGTGGAAGGCGCCCATCGAAGGCTTCGGAACGTCGATGAAAGTCAGCTACACCGACGTCGTCGGCGAGAAGCGGAACATCGGCATCACCCTCACCGGCACCGTGCACAGCCAGCCCGGCGCCGGCTCGACCACGATTCAGAGCTTCGAGCGCAAGGCCACGCCGGGCCCGGTGTACAATTTCTCCATGGGCCGCCGCGTCGAGAACGCCACGCGGTCGCGCGTCGCGAGCGGGCTCAAGCTCGACTACCGCTGGAGCCAGCAGACGACGCTCTCGCTGAGCCTCTCCTACAACTACTATTTCGAGAACCCCGACACGCGCCTGAGCACCCTCTCGACGGTCGGGGTCGCGACCGCCGCCACCCCGCAGGTGCTCGCGACCGTCGACGCCAGCGGCCGGCGCACCGGCGGCGGGTACATCAATCCCAACTACGCGGACAACGTCACGCGCGTCTACGCCCACCCGACGCTGTCGACGAACGCGATCTCGGTGAACGCCTGGGACAACTCCGGCCGCACCCTCCTGATCCAGCCGACCGTTCGCCACCGTTTCCCCGGGCTCAGTATCGACTACGGCCTCACCTACTCGAACGCCGCCGCCTACAACGGCGTGCCGCAGAACGTGGTCACGATGCGGCTCGGCAACATCGGTTGGACCGTCGACCGTTCCAAGGACGGCGTGAATCCGACGGTGCTCCAGACCGAGGGGCCCGACATGTACAATCTGAACAACTACACCAATCTGCAGCTCACCCTGAACGACAAGCGGAGCACGGATCAGGTCTACGGCGGGAAGTTCGACTTGAAGAAGGACCTTCTCTTCACCCTGCCGATGTACGTGAAGACGGGCTTCGCGTACAAGCGGCAGGAGCGGGATCTCTGGGGCGACAACCGGCGGTTCAACTTCACCGGGGCCGACACGATTCTCGGCACGGCCGACGACAACCAGGGGCTCGGCCAGTTCACCGACACCACCGGCTATCACCGCAAGGACGAGGAAAAGGCCTACGGCGGGCGGGGCGGGGCGCCGGTGTGGCCGAACCCGTACGGCGTTGGCCAGCACCTGCGGGACAATCCGCAATACTGGCGGGAGGACGTCGCGTTCGGCGCCCCCACCGCGCTGCAGGCGCTGAAATACGTGCAGGAAGACATCGCGGCGGCGTACGTCATGGGCAACGTCCGGCTCGGCCCCGTCTCCGCGCTGGCCGGCGTGCGTTTCGAGGACACGCGGGTGCAGGGCGAGGGACCGTTGAATTACATCTCACCCGCCGAACGTGCCCGGCGCGCCGCGTGGGTCGGGCCGGTCACCGACGCCGAGACCATCCGCCGCGCGCAGGCCCAGTACGGCAGCCGCGTCACCAACAAGGGCGACTACCGCGTCACGCTGCCAGGCCTCCATCTCAAATACGAACCTATCGCGGGTCTCGTCACGCGCGCGAGCTGGTCCACCGGCGTCGGCCGGCCCACGTTTGGATCGATCATCCCGAACGACACGGTGAACGACGACACGATGCGCGTCACGGTGAGCAACCCCAACCTGCTGCCGCAGAAGGGCGACAATTACGACCTGACCGCCGAGTACTACTTCCGCCCCCAGGGCCTCGTGTCGGTCGGCGCATTCCGGAAGAAGATCCGCGACTACATCTACACCGACAGCAGCCAGACGATCGGCAACGGCACGGACAACGGGTTCGACGGCCTGTACGCCGGCTACACCCTGACGACGCAGCTCAACGGCGGCTCCGCGCAGATCGACGGCCTCGAGTTCAGCTACCAGCAGCAGCTCACGTTTCTCCCCGGCTGGGCGCGCGGCTTCGGGATCAGCGCGAACTACACTACGCTCAAGACCGAGGGCAATTACGGCGGCACGACGGTGCTCACGAACAACAGCCTCCCGGGCTTTGTGAACAAGTCCGGCAACCTCGGCCTCAGCTACCGTGGCCGCGGCTTCGACCTGCGGCTCCAGGCGATCTACCGTGGCCGCTATCTGACGGCCAACAACGCGAACCCGGCGCTCGTGCAGTACCAGGAAGACAAGATCACCTGGGTGTGGAAGTCGCGCTATGCGTTCTCCCGCCGCGCGAGCCTGTTCCTCGATCTCGACAACGTGTTCTCGGAGTCGCTCGACATGATCTACGCGGCCTTTCCGGACCGCGTGGTCAACAACCGCAAGTTCCCGGTGAAGATCGTCGCGGGGATCAGCGGCCGGTTCTGATTTGGTCTCGCCGGTGGGAGCGGCTTTACGCCGTGACCGTTGTGCTGGTCGAATGGCAGGCGCAGGAACTGTAGGCGGGGTGCCCTCACCCCGCGGGATATGGGTTTCGAGACGCCCGGCCGCGGGGTGAGGGCGCTCCGCCTACAGCCTGACCCGTCAATGCAGAGTTACTTGAGCGAGAACGTCGCGCTGACGGTCGACGTGATGGTTTTCTCGAGCGAAGTGTTGTCGTTGTTGCCCTCCCAGCTCGTAGCGGTGCCGAAGATCGGGTTGATCTGCACGACGCCCATGCGCGCCTGGCGCAGCTCCTTGATCCGGCGGCCGCCCTGGCCGGCGATCTGCTCGGCGCGGGCGAGGGCGTCCTTGGTCGCCTCGGCCATCATCTCCACCTTCGCCTCGCTGGCCTTGGTGTAGATGAACTCGAGTGACTCGGAGATGAACACCACGCCCTGTTCCAGCAGCTCCGTGGATTCGCTGCTCAGCTGCGGCAGGCGGGTGACCTCGCTGGAACGCAGCTCCACGGGCTGGCTCAGGCGGTAGCCGATGCGGCGCTGGACGACTTCGCCGTCGTCCTCGCCGCGTCCCGCGATGTCGCGGATGCGCACCGGGAGCAGCGCGTACTCGCGGAAATTCTTCGCGGCCAGGAAGCGCTCCACCTTGGCGAGGTCGGCCTTGAGCTTCTGCTGGGCCTCGAGCAGCGTCGGCGCCTCGGTCGAGAAACTCGCGCGCCAGACCACGAGGTCCGAGCGCACGTTCTTGCGGGCCGAACCGGTGACGTTGATGACCTGCGACTCGGCGATGCGCGACCAGGCGCCGGCGACGACGAGGGCGGCAAAGGCGATGCCAGCGGCGAGAAAGAGTCCGGCGAGCAGGCCGAAGAGATGCGGACGGGAGGATTCCATGACGGGACAGGCGGGGAGCGGAAGCGGACGACGGTCGCCGCGACGCCAACGCGCGTCACGGGCACCGCGTTCCGATGAAGAAAATTCCGCCGGAATCAATCCCTGCGCGGCCGGCCTGAAGGGGTATTCAGAACATTAATACAGAGGTGGCCGGCTCCTGCGCTCGATGCGCCGCCGATCCATTAGCCGTCTCCCTCCGCAACGTGCACGGGTGAAATCCCGTGACACCGGGAACGCCGGCCGCCGTTCGCGTTCAGTCGAACTTGCACCAATGGCACGCGACTCGCCGGCCCTCCGCCAGCGAGGTCATCGCCATCGCGTACAGTTCAACGGAGCGTGCGGCAGCGGGTCCGGCACTCTCGGGGCCTCGTTGGCCATCGAGGCAGTCCATGAAGGCCTGGTGCTCGTGGCGGTAGGCCTCGTCGCGATCCGCCGCGACGGTTTCCAGCCGTTCGGTTTCGGTTTCCCTCAGCCCGATGCGCAGGGTGCCGCGATCCGCGTCGAGGAGCAGCCAGCCTTTGTCCCCGACAATCTCCCACTCATGCCGCTGGGGCATCTGCAGGTAGTTCAGATGTACGGTGGCCAGCAGTGGCTGTTGGTAGTCCAACGTCAGGGCCATCACGTTCGGCTCACTCGTGAGCGGCATCCCGCCCGCTTGAAATCCGGTCAACGTGACGCCGGCGGGAAGCTCGCCCAGGAGCCAGGTGATCAGGTCGGGCTGATGGACGTAGTCGAGGAGGAGCGCACCCCGTAGCGACTGCTGGTAGCGTGACGCGGAGTTGCGCAGGGTGATGTAGGATCCGACGCGCACATGCAGGTGTGCCACCTGTCCGATCACGCCTGTCTGGATCAGCTTTCGCACGCGGAGCAATCCCCGGTGAAAGTGGAGCTGGAAACCCACGGCGAGGGTCCGGCCGGTCTGGCGCGCCCACGTGATCATCGTCCGTGCCTCGTCGCCGGTCATGCACATGGGCTTCTCACAAAGGACGTCGGCCCCCGCCTGCATCGCCGCGGTCGCCTGCCTGGCGTGCAAGGTGTGAGGGGTTGCAATCACGACGGCGTGGGGCTGAGAGCGGAGGGCCGCGGCAAAGTCAGCGTGCACGGGGACGTTCCCCAGCTCCGCCCGGGCCTTTGCCAGTGCGTCGGCCGCGGGATCGCAGATCTCGAGCACGACGTCCGGGCGCGCCGCGAGCAGGCGCGCATGCCGCCGACCGATCGAACCCAGACCCACCACCACGATGCGCCGCCGCACCGGACTTACGCGGTGGCCTGGAAACACCACGTCGTTGATGGCCGCAGGCGTGTCGTTGCCAGGACGGATGAGCATGACGCAGGGGTTCGATCGAGGCTGGGCCCGCTTATTTGAAGCGGGCGAAGCCTCCGTCGACGACGAGGTTGTGGCCGGTGACGTAGGCCGAGGCGTCGCTGGCGAGGAATACCGCGGCACCCTTCAGGTCCATGCCATCCCGCCCCATTCGACCAAGCATCGTTCGGTCGCTGTAGGCGCGGACGAACTTGCGGGGCTGGCCGCGGGCGAAGCCGCCGGGCGAGATCACGTTCACCCGGATGCCGTTGGGGCCCAGGAGCGCGGCGAGGTCGGTCGTGAATCCGATGACCGCAGCCTTGGCGGCGGCATAGTCGACGGTCTGCGGGTTCATGCCCTGCGGATAGATCCGGCGATCCCGACCCACGAGGCCGGCGATGCTGGCGATATTGATGATGCTCCCGGCACCCTGACGGATCATCACGGGAATCACCTGCCGACAGACCAGAAACAGGGCGGTGACGTTTGTGCGCTGGATCGTCTCCCACTGCGCCAGCGAGCGGTCCGCAAGATGAGGGGACGTCGTGCCGGATCCGCCACCGCCGCCGCCCACGGTGTTGATGAGGATGTCGATCCGCCCGAGGTGCTGTGCCGCGTGCGCGACCGCCGACTCGGTGGAGGATTCGCTCGTCGCGTCCAGGCTTAGCCCGAGCATGGGTTGGCCCGTCGTTGCAGCGATACTCGCCGCCGCCGCGGTCGCGGCGGCAGCGTCTCGAGACGTCACGACGCCGCGGGCGCCAAATTCTGCCAGCGCCAGTGCCATGTCGTATCCGAGCGCGCGGGCACCGCCGACGACCAGAAACGCTTTGCCGCCGAGTTCGAAGAGCTGCCGGGTGCTGGTGGACGACATGCAGGTTTGGCTGAAACGGGCGGGAGCGACGAAGCCGGGCAGCGGGAGCCTAGTCGATGATCTTGCCCTTGGTCACCGCGTCGAGGGCTGAAGTGAACATCGCATTGAACTCCGCCGGGATGCCGCTCGCATAGGTGCTCAGGGGATCGGCAGCGACGACGGTGTGGGCATGGGTTCGGGCCTCCTCCACGCGTGCCCGGCGGATCTGCTTCGTGTTCGCGAACTCGAAGAAGTACTCCGTGAGCCGGTAGCTCTTCGAGAACAGCGCCACTCGTGCGCGCTCGTCATCGGAACGGGCATCGCGGGCCGCGCGATCGAGTTGCCGGCGGCATTCGCGGGCGATTTCCTTCTGCTCTTCGCTGCGAAGCTCGAACTGGTTCGACCATTTGCGCAGCTTTCGTTCCGCGTCGTTGTCCATTTTGATCCACAGTTCCCGCAGCAGGCTGAAGTAGCGATGGATCGAGTCGGATGCGCCGGGAAACAAATCCTGGGCAAACTGCTGCCAGAGGGCTTCCTCGTCCTCGTCGGGATTCCAGAAGATGCGGGCCGTAACCCAAAGCTTCGGACCGTCGAGGCCCCAGTTGGGGTATGCTTCCATGTGCTGATAGCCCCAAATGAGCCCTTTGGCTTTCGCGGCGCGGAATAGCCGGCTGGTCAGACCCGTGTAGATGCGCGGAATGTAGTACATGTGACCCTGACCCCAGTCGTGGTTGCCCATCTGCTTCACGGCATTGCCCCACTGTTCGATCGTGTTCGACCCCGGCTCGAATCGCTTGTCGATGAGCGCGTCGCCGATCGTGAATACCACGACCGGCAGAATGAAACGATGAATGGGAAACGGCGGCACTTCCCGCACTTCCCCGTACGCGATATAGACGAGCGTCTTGTCGGCTGGAATTCCCGCCGCCGGCAGTTCCTTCTCCCAGCGCTCCGCCACCGCGTTCAGGAACTTCGCATTCATCGCGGTCAGCGCGAGGGTCTTGCTCGGATGCCGGGCGATCTCGGCCTTGCAGCGGGCGCATTCACAATACTTGTGGGAGTCCTGGATCGAGTAGGAGAGATAGCGCAGCGTCGGGTTCGCTTTGAAGAACGTGACGGCGGATTCCACCGCGGCGTCGATGAGCGTCGGCTCCGTGAGGCATGGCTGCCAGCCCTGATCCGCGTCCTTCTCCGGCACGTAGCGCTTGCCGGCGAGAATGGGATAAATGTTGGGATAGCGCTGGGCGAAGACCGCCGGCGGGAAGCGCTTGAACATGCTGTGCTGATGGGAGAAATCGACTGATTCCTTGCGAAACACCGCGTTGCGGCGCAGCCAGTCCGTTTCGTCGGCGCGCGGATTGACCCCGGTGAAACCGCCCGTGCCCGACATGCCTCCGGTACCGCTCATCATCGAGTTGAGCGCATAGGGTTCCTCTCGATGGCGTCCTTCGGGCACCGCCACGCGGGGATTCCGGGGTACGTGGCTGAACAGATCGCCGGGAAGGTAGAATCGGATTCCCGCGTATCGGTCGAGCAACCGGGCGGCAGCGTAAAATGTCCCGGGATCTCCTCCGCCTCGCAGCGCGACATCCCCGTCCCGCGCCTCGATCACGAAGCCGTCGCGATAGACGCCGGTCACAGCGGGGGCGTGGGCGGTGGCACCGATGAAGAGCCGCGGTTTCGTGGCCTTGGCGGCGTCGCCTTCGGCAATGATCTCGAAACCCGGCCGCCCCGGGTGGGCCCGCCGCAGCCACGTCTGCAAGAGCTGCGCAGCGGCGGTTTCGCTCTCGGTGGGCTTGGCCGGCAGGACGAGCACGGTGGCCGGCGTCAGGAGTACGTCGGCGGCGCATGCCGACGTGCCGAGCGCCAGCAGGAAGGCAACGCGACGCAGGAAGCAGGGAGCGGTTAACGGGAACATGAAAGCATGATGGGGTGTGAAATGGGGGAGAGGGCGGAGCTCATTTCCCGAAGACGCTGACCTCGTCGAGGTCGAAGCTCTGCGCTGCGTCGACCTGGCTCGTGCTAAAGGCGAACGATAACCTGCCGACGTGCCGAATCGTGTCTTGCCACGAGAAGGCGCTTTGGGCCCGGGACCACCCCGCGGCGGTCGCCTGCGCGTCGGTCCAGTCGTAGCGCAGCGTCACCGTGTGCGACTGCCACTCCCCGCCGGCCGGTTGCGGCACCCGGTAGCTCCATTGGGTTTCCGCGGCGAAGAGCTCAACGTGGAGGATGCCGGGCTGAGTGGTGCGGAGCTGCCACGAGACGGTGGCGGAGTCTCCGCCGATCAGGGCCGGCCAGTCTCCAGCGATCGGCGAACGCTTCGGATCCGCCGCCGTTGTCGCGATGGGATTGAGGCTCTTCGCTCGCGTGGCGGTAACGTAGCCGCCCTTGGCGCCTCCGCTGGGCCGGTGATCAAGTCGGTCGACTCCCTTCCAGTCGGCGCTGTCGGTGTCGAAGCCGATCCGCACGGCTTCAGGCCGGACGGGAAAACGAGGGAGCGCCGCCACTGCCGGAGCGGGCATCGTGGGGTCGGCGAGACGGGTGCCGCCGAAAGCGTAAAGCCGGGCGCGATCGAGCGTGAAACGCAGCCGCACGGTGCGACCGACGAGCGACTTGAGATCGAGCGCGAGGGGAAAGTCGGTGACGTCACCCGAAATGCCGGGGGACGTGGCGAGGATCCCGCCGTTTTCGTCCAGCACCGCGACAGTTACACGACCGGCCGCGGCGTCGGCGCTGAGGGTCAGCGTTTCCCGGGCGATCACCAGCGGCGCGCTCGTCAGGACCGCGGGAATGCCGGCACTTTCCGCTTCGAATCCGGCGAAGCCGTCGACGCGCAGGCGAGCAAGACTTGGCAGGCAGTGGCGCTTCCAGCCGGTGTGCGGAAAATCACTGCCGCCATAATAGATCAGGAGCTGGCCATCCTGCTCGGTGGCAGGTCCGGCCTGAGCGTAAATGCACTGGGAGTCATAGGTGCCGGGTGCTCCGCGGGGGATGAACGGCACGCCGGGCGCAACGCGCTGCCAGCGGACCCCGTCATGGCTCCACGCGAGCTCACAGTCGACCATGCGGCCTTTGCCCACGTGGTACATCATGACGTAGCCGAGGTAGAGGTTCGCGTAGGGGAAAACCGGGAGACAGTAGGTCTGGCTGTTGCGTCCCTCCTCGACGCTGGAGCGCAGCACCATGCCGGAAGATTTCCAGTCGAGGAAATTGTCGCTCTCGAATCGTGCCACCAGCCTTTCGCCGAGGTAGAGTTTGGTGAACCAGACATATTTCCGGATACGGTCGTCCCAGAACGCATTGTTGTGCGTGTCGCCGTGCTGCGCAGAGAATCCCGTCACTTCCTGCGGCTCGCCCCAGTGGATGCCGTCGGCGGAGAATCGCACCCGCAGCTTTCCGAGCCCCACGTCGTAAACCATCTTGTAGCGCCGGCCGGCATTGGGATCGTGCGGATCCTTGAATACGCCCACGTTCGGGGTGTCACGCGCAACGATATTGGTGGCGTCGCTGCCATCGAAGCGATGCAGGCCGAGGGCGGGCTTCTTCCAGGCGATTCCATCCTTTGAGGTCGCATACAGCAGATACCAACCGACGTCATGCACCGTACTCGGACGGTCCATCAGTGCGATGACCGGCTTGTCGGCGAGCACGTTCTTGTACCAAAGTTTGAACGTCTGCTCCTGTTCGTCCCAAAGTACATTTGGATAGAGGTTGTTCAGCGAGTTCTCCCAGGGACGATCGGCTTGGAAGAGGGGATTGCGCGGGTCCTTCGCGGGTGAGCCGAGGACGAACCGGGCGTTTTCGGTCTTCGCTATCACGCGGGTGTCCAGGACCAGTTGCTTGAGCGGGTCACGTGGCACAATCCGTGGCGTGCCCGCGAGCGCGGTCGAGGCGATCCAGGCGAAGGCAAGGCAAAGGCAGGGGTGGGTCATCGAGGGTGACGGACCGGTTATGCGCGGGACGGTCGATGTCGGAGCGCGGCGCGCATCGACCGCGGGCCGCGCGTTGGAAGCGGATCAGAACGTCGCGCGCACGCCGAATGTCCAAAGGCCGCGATACTTTTGGCGGGCCACGAGCCGGGCATACCCGGGAGTTTCCGCGCCAACGATCTCGTCGTCATTCTGAACCCCGTTGTGCAGGTCGGCATAAATGGCCCAGGTCTTGCGCAGGTAGTACTCGCCCGTGAACGTCAGGTACTTCTGGCTGGCGCCCCACCGATACGTATTGGGGGCGATGCTGCGGCCGGCCGCGACGATGCTGCCCCGGTTGCGGCCGCGGTAGTTCGCGCTGACTTTCACATTGAAGGATTCCCGGGCCAGGCTGAAGCCGCCGTTGTAGGTGCGGGGCACAAAGCCGGTAAAGTTGGCCGCGGCTTCGCCGAGGGTGCGCAATGAACTCGCGTTGCCGAATACCTGCAGGCCGCGCGCCCAGTGGGGCAGGAAGGTCAATGCCTGCTTGTAGTTGATATCGAGCCCCTGCATCCGAACCGAGCTGGTAAGGTTCTCTTGCGTCTGCACGTCGTAGATTCCGTACACGGCTGGATCCAGGCTGTAGAGGTCGAGGAACTCGGGGGTGGCCCGGAAGACCGTGCTGCCGAAGAAATTCTTGAAGTCGCGGCGAAAGGCGGCAACCGACAGCACACCGACACGCGGGAAGTAGTACTCCACCATGACCCGCCGCGTCACGGCACTCCACGCCTTGATGCCGGCGTTCTGGACCGAGATGCGTTGGGTCGACGTGTTGGCGATCCCCAGGTCCGGCAGGGTGATGCCACCGGAGTACTGGTTGAGGTTGGGCCGGCCGATCGACTGATACACGGCGACGCGGGCGACCAGATTCTCCCGGATGTTGTAGATGCCATTCAGGCTGGGAAAGAGCCGCAGGTATTCCTTCTTGGCGCGCATGCCTCGGTCGACCAGCGTGAGCTTGGCGCTCGCCAGCGGATCGGTGGTGAGCGGCAGGGGGCGTCCATTCGCGCCCAGGATCGGTTTGCCGCTGGCATCGCGCTGGAAGTTCCGCGAGGCGTCGTTGAGCGGCCCCTCGGCCGTCACGTTGGTTTGTTCCGCGCGGATTCCGGCAATGAGCTTGAGTCGCCGGTCCAGGAAATGCGCGTCGCCCCTGAAGTACGCGGCGGAGATCAATTCCTCCGCATACTTGGAATTGTTCACGCCCGACGTGTGAGTCGCGACGTCATTGATCGTGTAGTGGGTGGGGTTGGCCTTGAAGTGCTCGAAGAGCTTGTAGTTGTCCTGCCACTGGGCGGCGGGCAGCCCGAAACCGATCGAGCGGCCAGTAAAGTTCGTGTCGGCGAATCCCCCGGCCCGGTTGTCGCTCGCGGCAAAGCTCGTCTGGGTCGCAGTCTGGCCGTCTGCACCCACGTACGTGTAACTCGACTGCGCGCCGATTCGCAGGTCGCGCTTCAGCTCACGCACGTCGAGCCCCACCTTGACCGAAACGGGAATCCTCCAGGAGAAATCCCTCCCGAGGTTCGCGTAGACGCTCTGCTGCGTGTCGAAACTCTTGTTGCGGTGCGGACTCGCGTCGAGCGTGTGGAAGGAAGCGCTCGCGATGAGATAGCTGTTGAGGTCAAAGGGATCAACCCGAGCTCCGGTTGCGCCATCCGTGACGTTGAAGCTGCCCGGCCGGTCGAAGCCGATGTCCTCGAACGCGATGGTCAGACCGGTGCGCTGTGCGACCGTGTTGAAGAAATATCCCTTGGAAGCGTGGGTGATCGACGTGGAGCCGCGGGAGTAGCCCACGCCGGCGTCCGATTTCCAGATGGGGCCATCGTGCCGGTAGGTGATGTTCGGCGTATAGCTAAGGTTGGCCCGCTTGTAGAAATCGGTCACGAGCCGCATGCTACCCAGTCCGGCGGTGCCGCGGGTGAAGGTCGGGGAGAAGTTGCCGGCCTGCACGCCGCCGACATCGAAGGCAACGTAGCGGTTGAAGTAGTCGCCCACGTAGTAGACGTAGTTGAGCGAGAACGATACGCGGTCACGTGGGCTCAGCTTGTAATCCAGTGAAGCGCCCAGGGAAAACCGGCTGGTGTCGGTGCCGTTCGAGCTTTGCGTGGACCACCCGGAGAGGTACGGGCGATCCGGGGTCGTATCCGCAAAGGTGGTACCGTTGGTAACGGTGCCCACGCCGCGCCAGGTGGGCCGGGCGAACTCGACGTTGAGGTACTGCCGCGACGTGCCGCCGGAGAGGGTGAATCCCCAACGCTCGTTCACCGGGGCGACGTAGGAGAAGTTGAATCCCGGATGGATCTTCCGCGTGGGCTTGCGACCTGGGCCCGCGGTCTTGCTCAAGCTGGTTTCGTCGCTTCGCATCAGGATGAAGGCGCTCCCATTGAAGACGGGCTTCGAGCGCTCGAACGCACTCCGGGGAACCACATTGACCGATCCCGCGAGTGCCATGCCGGGCGACTCGGGCGTCGGCGAATAAAGCACCTCGATGCGCGAGATATTGTTGGTGGAAAGATTCTGAGGGTCCACTTGCCGCGAAGTACCTTCCAGGGGGCTCGCCACATTGAAGCCGTTCATCGTCACGGGCACGTTGTTGTCCGGGACACCGTTGAGGGAGATCCCGCGCGACATGCCGAACCCGGTGTTGATGGTGATGCCGGGGACGAATTTCAGCAGGTCGCCGACGTTGCCCTCCGGAGTCAGGCCGAATTCGTCGGCGGTGATGACGTTCCGCATGTCCGAAGCGAAGCGCTGTTCGTTGATCGCGATCGCAGCTCCGTCCATCTCGCGGGTCTCCGCCACGACGAAGGTCGACAACCGCTGGACTCCCGGATCGGTGGGCGCCGTTGGCCCGCCAAAGCCGCTCAAGTTGAAATCCTGCAGCACGGTCTGGCCGGCGGTGACCGTCACCGTGTGCGTCAGCACCTCGAGCCCGGTGCGAAACGCCTTCACGCGCGCGACGCCGGCCGGCACGCTCGGGAAATAATACTGCCCCAGATTGTCGGTGAACGTCTCAAGCGCCGTTGCTTCGATCGTAACCCGGGCGCGTTCCGCATATTCACCGCTGCGAGTATTGAACACGCGGCCGCGGATCGAGCCGACCCCGGCCGCCCGGGCTGCGGCGTCGGCCGATGCGCCGAGTGCCGCCGAGGTGGGAATCAGATTCGCGGCGGCAAGGAGAAGCGAAAGAATCGACACCTTTGCGCGGAGCGGCGGCGCGGAGAAAAGTGTGGAGAGGGTACGGTGATTCATCGGGGGAGAACGCTGCCGGATGGTGGGGAGGGGGGAGTCGTGGGGTCGAAGCCGGGTGGACTGTGGGGACGCGGGTGGAGGTTGGCTCCACCGCAGCGACATCTCTGGGTTCGATCGGCCCGACTCAATCTTGACACACTGGTCTTAATCTAAGACCGATCGCGCCGTGCCCAGGCTCGAACCTTTGTCCGCCCGGCGTCGCGACAGATCCGCAGGCGAGGAGCTGGCCTGTCGGAGGGAACTGCTGCCCTCCACGGTCGTCCGCACGATGATCACTGCGCTGGAGGCTGGCCGGTGGACGCGAGACCTGCCGGGTGAACGCAAGCTCTGCGAGATTCTGCAAGTGAGCAGGGTGACGATCCGGCCGGCACTGCAGGAGCTCCAGCGGCTGGGTTGGATCGAAAACTCACCCGGTCAGAGGCGCCGGATCACGCGGCCGAGTCGTGCCAAGGCGGCGCCGAGTCGTGGCGGCAAGATCGTCCTCGTTTCGCCGCTGCCGATCCAGAGCATCGAACCCTTCGTCCTGCTCGGCCTCGACTTGCTGCGCGAATTGCTCGCCCGACGGGACCTCCTGCTGGAGATCGAGACCCGCCCGAAGTGTTTTGTTGCCAGCCCGGACTCTTCGCTCGAGCAGCTGTGCCGCGATTTTAGGCCCAACGTGTGGTTGCTGTGGCGTTCCACGCGGGAGATCCAGGCGTGGTTTCGCCGACGGAGACTGCGCCATGTGGTGGTGGGCACGGCGTTCGAACCGGCGGCAAGCCCGTCCGTCGATATTGATCACGTGGCGACGGCGCGACACGCGGCGTCGACTTTTGGGCGCATGGGTCACACCCGGGTGGCCGTCATGGTCGCCAAGTCGACGACGGCCGGGGACAAGGCCAGTGTGGAGGGGTTCATCGACGGCGCGCGAGAGTTCGATGGCGGTGGATTGCAGGCGCAAACCATCCGACACGACGGAACCGCGGCCGATGTTTTTCGTTGGGTCGACCGGATGATGGAGCATTCCTCACGACCGACGGGCATTTTTTCCGCCGGCGGCATGCAGACGATCGCGATCATGACGCGTCTGCTGCAGCTGGGCATCCGAATTCCCGGAGAAGTGTCGGTGATCAGCCGGGATGACGATCCCGCGCTCGACTTCGTCACGCCGGCGCCCGCGCGCTATCACCGTCCGCCGATCAAGTTCGCGCGCGGAGTGTTTCGCCAGATCGAACGGCAGCTCAGCGTCGTGCCCGACGCCCCCTCGGCCCATCTCATCCTGCCCGACTTTCAGCCGCGGATGACGCTAGCCGCGTGTGGCGCGTTTGGTGGGGGCGCCCGCGTCCCGGGGTGAAGAGTCCGGGAGCTGAAAACCTAGTCGGGCCGCGTGAGGACTTCCCGTTGAAGACCGTCCGAGGTGCGAGTCAGAACCGCCCCGTCAGACCGCCCACGATCTTCGTCGGGAACTGGTAGTCGAGGATCACGCGGTCCGGGTAGAGCGCGTAGGTGAGCGAGACGGGTTCGGAGAAGAGGTTCTCGAGATCGAGGAAGACGCTGAGATGGCGGTTCAGGGCGTAGCGCGACTTGATGCTCCAGGTCGTCTTGGCCTTCTGGTACGTGACCAGCGAGGGATCGGTGGACGTGCTCACGAGGTAGCGGCCGCGGTAGACCGCCTGGGGACGGATATCGAAACCGTAGCCGCGGTAGCTTACGCCGAGGTTGCCGGTCTTGTTCAGGAAACCGGCGAGGGTGCCGCCCGCGGTCGTCGACGGACCGGTGTTGTCGCCGGTCGTTTCCAGTTTGGTGAAGTTCGCGTAGACGCCGAACCCGTTCAGCCAACCGGGCAGGAACGTCAGCTGCTGCTGATAATTGATCTCCAGCCCATTGATCTTGGCGCGCCCGCCGTTGGCGGAGGTGGTGATGCCGTAGCCTTCGTACTGGCCCTGGAAGCCGTTGTTGTTTCCTCCGGGCACGGTCTGACTGCTGTCCGTGTAGATGTAGTTCTTGATCCGCTTGGCGAAGACGCCCGCCGAGATCATGCCCTGCGGGCGGAAGTAGTACTCGAGCGTGAAGTCGTAGTTGTTCGCCTCCTGCGGGACGAGGTTGGGATTGCTGATGGTCACCCGCTGCGCGTTGTCGTCGATCGTCTCGTTCGGGATGATCGAGCCGAAGGCGGGACGGCCGATTCCGGTCGACCAGCTGAGGCGCGAGAGCAGCCCGGGGACCGGCTCGTACTTGAAGTGAATTCCGGGGAAAACGTTCTGGTACTGTCCGCGGTTCCGGGCCCGGCCGCCGTATTGGGCGACGGCGCGCCGGCTGGCTTCCTCGTCCGTCACCGGTCCCACCCACGCGGCGCGGCGCGCCCGCTCCTCCGGTGAAATGTAGTTCACCCCGCCTTCGCCCTTGAGCCGCGTTTCCTCGAACCGGACACCGCCCATGGTCGACAGGCGGCCGAACGAGACCGTGCCCATCACATAGGCGGCGGCGATCGCCTCGGTGATCTTGCGGTTGTTCTGGAGCTTGTTTTGGACGCCGAAGGGGACGTCTTCCTTCCAGAATTGCGGACTCGCGTCCTGGTGTTTCGCCACGAGGTACGGATTGGGCCACACCGGAATGCCGCCGCGGTCCTTGAAGTTTCGCACTTCGTCGTCCTGGTGCAGGTTGGTGGTGTCGAGGAACTGCGCCATGTTCACGCCGTCGTCGGCGTTGCCGAAAATCCCGTCGAGGCCCGCATAGTTGTAGCGCCGCGATTCGCTCCAGACCTTGCGCGCCTGTTCGCGCCAGAGGAAACCGGACTTGAGGGAGATGGGGCGATGCCAGACGAGGTCCTTCTTCACGTCGAACTTCCCGCTGATCACGCCGTCGTAGCCGCGCTGGTCGTTCTGGGTCAGCAGCAGCTCGCGGTAGTTGTTGAGGTCATACAGGTCGGGGCCCGCCGTCTGTCGGACGGTCGGCCAGATCGGGTCGTGGGAGCGGTCGACCGTCCACCCGATGTTGTTCAGCCGCATGGAAACCACGCCTTTCGGCCGGCTTTCCGACGGCGCCTTGAACTTCGGGCGATCGTGCGACGAGTCGTACCAGTTGGCGGCGCTGGAGTACGACACGGAGTAGTCGATGTGAAGGCCGCGGAAACGATGGCGGACGGACGGCTGAAACACGTAGGTCCGGCCCGACTTGTCCACCGTGGTGATCGAGATGCCGCTGAAGGTGCCGGTCCCGCCGGGAAAAATGCGCGTGATGTTGTCGGCGTAGTTGGGATGGATGAAGCCGCCGCCCGTCCGGTTGCCGGCGGCGTCGACCGTCGCGAGAAGCCGGGCGGTGTACTCGAGCGTGTTCGTGCGGGTGTCGCCGTTCTCGTGGAAGTAATTGTATGAGGTGTTGAACGACACCGTCGTCTGGTCGCTCCAGCGGTAGTCGAGTTTGACGCCGGTGGCGGCGCGGCTCCGGGTCGGCCCCACGTCCACCCGCCGGGTCTGCCACGTATAGACCGGTCCGGGCGTCGCCCGCCGTTCGAAGGCGAGTCCGGACTGACCGCCGCCCCAGGGCAGGCTGTGGACCATGCCATTCAGCGTGACGCCGATCCGGCGGTCCGCGCCGAGGACATCGGTGAAGCTGAAGTTCAGCGACGGACCGTAACCGGCGACGGGCATTTTCCACCAGCTCGAGTTGTTGTAGCGGAGCGTGTAGGGCCGGGTCGCGAAGCCGACGGTGTAGTCGAGCCGGCGGGGGACGGCGCGATCGAACGCGCTTTTCGTGACCATGTTGATGCTGCCGCCGATCGAGGAGCCCTCCATGTCGGGCGTGGCGGCCTTGGTGACCTCGATCGTCTCGATATTGCCGAGCGAGGCCTGTTCGAACTCGAAGGAGCGACCGAGGCCGCTCGACTGGGCCGTGGCCATGTGCTGGCCGTCCATGGTGACGGAGCTCAGCGCGGAGCTGACGCCGCGGATGCTCACCTGGCGGACGTCCGGGCCGTTGTAATCCGCGGTGATGCCCACTACGTGCTGGAGCAGGTCGCCGACATTGCCATCGGCCACGTTGCCGAATGTGTCGGAGGAGACCACGTTCTTCACGTTCGGTGCCTGCCGCTGCAGGGTTTCAGCTAGCGCCGTCCCCTCGCGTTCGCCGGCGACGGAGAATTTCTCCATCTGGTAGATTTTCGACGTGAGCCCGATGTCGCGGACCATGCGCTGGCCGGCCCCGACCGTGACGCTGACCTCCTGGGGATCCAGACCGGTATAGGAAACGGCGAGCGTCAGCGGGCCGGCCGGGAGGTCGCGCAGCTCGAAACGCCCTTCGCGGTCGGTGATCGTGCTCCGCTGGTTACCAAGGGCGGATACGATGGCACCTTGGAGATAGGAGCCGGTGGCCACGTTGCTGACCTGGCCCGTGACGGTCGCGCCGGATCCGGACTGGGCGGCGGCCGGACTGACGCCGAAACCAAGGACGGCGCACGCTGCGGCGAGGATGCCGGCGAAACCAAACCGGCGCGCCAGGTGCGACGCCGTGAACAGGGACGGGAGGGTCATGGGGTGGGGCGGACGTTATCCGGGGGTAGAGACGGGCCGCGCGAGAGGCGTGGCAGCCGCGCTCAGCCGGGTCAAGGGGCCGGCCATGGTCCGAAAGGGACAGGTTATTACGGCCCGCAAGGGACAGACTACAATTGGCCACAAGGGACAGGTTATTGCGCCGCTCCGGCTACCCGCGCTCGGAGCAGGCGTCCGTTGACAGGGAGCCCGTTGCGCCCCTTCGCTTGGCCACATGCGTGTAGCATTGGTCACCGGCGGCGGATCGGGCATCGGTCGGGCGTGCGCGCAGGCGCTGGCCCAGGCGGGGTTCGTCACCGTCGTGACCGGGCGGCGGCGCGAACCGCTCGACGCCGTGGTGACGGCGATCACGGCGGCGGGCGGCTCTGCGGTCGCCGTTCCCGCCGATATCACGAGTCCGGATTCCGTTCGTACGCTCTTCGCCGAGGTGAAGCGGCGCTTCAGCCGGCTCGACGTGCTCTTCAACAACGCGGGCGTGAGCGCCCCCGGAGTGCCGCTCGAAGACGTGACCTATGAGCAATGGCGGACCGTCGTGGACACGAACCTCACCGGCCCCTTCCTCTGCACGCAGGCGGCGTTCCGGCTCATGAAGAGCCAGGAGCCCGCGGGCGGGCGGATCATCAACAACGGTTCAATCTCGGCCCACGTGCCCCGGCCGAACTCATCTCCTTACACCGCGACGAAGCACGCGATCACCGGTCTCACCCGCTCCACCGCGCTCGACGGCCGCCGTTTCAACATCGCGTGCGGCCAGATCGATATCGGCAACGCGGGGACCGAGATGACGGAGCGCATGAAGCTCGGTGTCCCGCAGGCCGACGGTTCCCTGAAGCCCGAACCCACCATCAGCGTGACGCATATTGCGTCAGCCGTGGTGTACATGGCCAGCCTGCCCCTCGACGCCAACGTACCCTTCCTGACCGTGATGGCGACCGGCATGCCGTACATCGGCCGGGGATGAGGAGAAGGAGTGGAGAGTCTGTCGTTGAGAGTTGAGAGACGAACCAGAAAGGGGAGGTACCACCCTGCGTCGGTTCCGGGTGCGTTTCCTAGCGGATCGATCTCTCCACGCTCAACCCTCACCCCTCAACTTCTATTCCTACGCCACGAACTTCCCGCCGAGCTCATCCGCAATGTGCACCCGGATGATCTCCTCGAAACTCGACTCTGCCTTGAAGCCGAGGCTCAGCGCCCGGCGCGGGTCGAAGTTGCGCGGCCAGCCCGCGACGATCCGGATGATGGTGGGATCGGGTTCGCGGCGAATGCGCTGCACGACCGCAGCGCCTGCCACGCGGCGCAGCGCCTCGATCTGCTCCCCCACGGTCACGGAAAGGCCCGGCATCGAGAGATTGCGCCGGGTGCCTAGCTGCTCGGCCTTCAGCCCGGCCGCGTGCACCAGGAAATTGACCGCCGACCGCGGCGACGCATGCCAGTGCCGTACCTCCTCGTCCACCGGGAGGATCGCCTCTTTCCCGGCCAGGGGTTCACGGATGATGTTCGAGAAGAAGCCCGACGCGGCCTTGTTCGGCTTGCCGGGTCGGACGCAGATCGTGGGCAGCCGGATGCCGACGCCGTCGAAAAATCCGCGCCGCGAGTAGTCCGACAGCAGCAGTTCGCCGATCGCCTTCTGGGTGCCGTAGCTGGTGAGCGGCGTGTGGAAAAACTCGTCGCCGATCGCCTCGGGGAACGGCGCGCCGTAGACCGCGATCGACGAGGTGAACACGAGCCGCGGGCAATAGCCGCCGCCGACCCGGCGGATGGCCTCGAAGAGCTCGCGCGTGCCGTCGAAGTTGATCCGGTAACCCTTTTCGAAGTCGGCCTCGGCCTCACCGGAAACGATCGCGGCGAGGTGAAAGATGACGTCCGGCCGCGCGCCCACCAGCTTCGTCGCCTCGCCGGGCAGGGACAGGTCGGATACCACGACGCTCGTCTGGAACGGCGCGCCCGCGGGCGGCTCTCCGGCCACGACATCGTGCACCGTGACGTGCGTGATGCCGCGCCCGTGGAGCACGCCATCGCGGGCGAGCCGCGCCAGCAATTTCCGCCCCACCATCCCCGCGCCGCCGATGATCAGAATGTGCATGGCTAGATCCCTTCTCCGAATGCAGGCGCGTTGACAAGGAGACCCTCACGCCAGCCGTGAATCGGCTCGCAATTGTAAGAGCGGCTTCACGCCGCGCTCGAACGATCGGCCTCACGTCAGGTCGCGGCGTGAAGCCGCTCCCACAGGTGGCAGATCACTGACCCAGGCAGAACAACTTCGTGCCCGTGCGGATGAAGAGATTGCCCTGCGAGATCGCGACACTCGAACGGTGGCGCGTGTCGTCGCCCTCGTCCTTGAAATTCGCGTTGTTGAGCAGCTTGAATTCGCTGCCGCCGGCCTGCACGACGAATACGTCGGCGTCGAAATTCATCATGTAGATTTTGCCGTCGGCGGCGGTGGGCGAACTCTGGAAAGGAGACCGGCCGCCGAGATCGCCGCTCCACACGACGGCGCCCTTGGCGGGATCGACGCAGTAGAGTTTCCGCTTCGTGCCGTTGAGAATGTAGAACTTGCCCTCGTAGAAGAGCGGCGTGGGCACGTCCGTGGTGAGGTCGCGTTCGTTGATCGTCGGCGCCGCCTCGGCCGCGTCCTCGACCTGCTGCACATGGCTCTGCCACGCGAGGTTCTTGGTCGTGAGCGTGCCGCTGCCGCCGGCCTTCACGGCATAAACCGGTGCATTCTTCGGGCCGCAGGCGAGGATCACGCCGCCGCCGACGGTGGGCGACGGCACGAGACGCCAGTGCCCAATCTTGGTCGGGTTCCAGGTGCCCCAGCGCCACAACTCGCGACCGTTCTTGGGATCATGACCGGTGATGCAGTCGCCGCCGACGACCACCAGTTCCTCGCGTCCGTTGTGGGTGAAGGGCAGCGGGGTGCTGAACGCCTCGCGGGACTCCGCCACGGCGTCCGAGGGCCGGAGGCTGCGCCAGAGATCCTTACCGGTGGCGGGGTCGATCGCGAGCAGGAAGGACTCGTTGCCGGTGGGCTTGCCGCGCCCGCGCACGGCGACGTCGCGCTGCAAGACCTGCATGATCAGCCGGCCGTCGTGCAGCAGCGGACTGCTCGAGAAGGTCCACTGGAACGCGAACGGCCCGATGTTGCGCTCCCAGAGTTTTTTTCCGCCCACCTCGAACGCGACGAGCTCACCGGTGCCGAAGAAGAACACCACGAGCTTGCCGTCGGTCACCGGCGAAGGGGAGCAGGAGTTGCTGTACTGGCCATCGGTCGTGAACTCGCTGATGTCCGCGCGCCAGAGTTGCCGGCCGGTCTTGCGATCGAGGCAGATCGCGGCCTGCTGTTTCGTTTTCCCATCGGCGGCGGTGACGAACACGCGGTCGCCCCAGATGACGGGCGTCGCGGCCGACGAACCCGGCAGGTCGACGGCCCACTTCACGCCCTCGGTCCGGCTGAATTTGCCCGGCAGGCCTTTTTCGGGACTGGAGCCGTTGTGGAGCGGACCGCGCCAGTTGGACCAATTCTCGGCGTGGAGCGCGGCGGTGGAGACGACGAGCGCGAGCGGGAGCAGGAAACGTATCATGGGACGGTGTGGTTTGGGCGGAGACAGGCTGACGTCACAGTCGGTTCGGTGGAGGGCCGCGGGGTGGGGTGACCGCCGCGTCCGTGGCACTTCGAAAGTGGACGCGCCCGGGGTCAAGTTTGGATGGATTCGCGCGGAGCGAATTCGGGTTTTCGTCCGACTGTGGGAGCGGATCTTTGCCGCGCCCGAAGGGCTGCCGAAATGTGCGGTCGCGGCCTAAAGCCGCTCCCACATCGCCGAAGGGCTGCCAACCGTTGCCATCCCGGAGTTGCGTCGGCCCGGCGGGCCCGCTAGCGGACTGGGATGATCGTACGCCCCTTTTTCGCCGTCGTCTCCTGTCTCGTCGCCGTCGCATCGGTTTCGGCCGCGGCCCCCAATACCCTCACGGCGGAGGAGAAAGCCGCGGGCTGGAAACTGTTGTTCGATGGCACGTCGTTCACCGGCTGGCGGGGCTACAAGACCGAGGCGATCGGCCCGGGCTGGAAGGTGCAGGACGGGGCGCTCATGCTGACCGTGGGGCGGACGGGTGATCTGATCACGGTGGCGGAGTACGGTGATTTCGAGCTGACGTTCGAGTGGAAGATCTCCGCCGGAGGCAACAGCGGCGTCCTCTACCGGGTCGGGCTCGGCGAGGCGGGCGTGCCGCGGACCGGTCCGGAGTATCAGGTCCTCGACAACGAAAAGGCGAAGGACAGCCAGATCGTGAACCACCTCGCCGGTTCGCTCTACGACCTCGGCCCCGCGACGCCCCGGCACCTCCCGAAACCCGTGGGCGAGTGGAACAGCGGCCGGATCGTCGTGCGCGGCTGGAAGATCGAACACTGGCTCAACGGCACCCGGATCATCACCGCCGATCTCGCCAGTCCCGAGGGCAAAGCGCTGATCGCGGCCAGCAAATTCAAGACGTGGCCGAAGTTTGCGACCCTCGCGCGCGGTCACATCGCGCTCCAGGATCACGGCGACGTGGTTGGTTACCGGTCGATCAAGATCCGCGAGCTGAAGTAACCCCCGCCGGTCACCGGCGGTTGAAATAGATCACCGCGTTGCGCGACTCGCGGCCGGCGAGGATGAGGTCGAGACGACCGTCGCGGTCGACGTCGGCGGCCTTCAGATCGTACGCCTGCTGGCGGTTGCCCGTGTCGATGTCGTGCGGCTGAAAGCGGCCCGCGCCGTCGTTCTCGTACCAGCGCACAATGAACGCGGTGTAGGAGGCGACGGCCACGTCCATGTCGCCGTCGCCATCGAAGTCTCCCACCGCGAGGGCGTGCGGATTGGCGAGATCCGCGTCGATGACGTGCTTCGTCCACCGGGAAGCCTCGAACCAGAAGACGCCCTTGCCGTGACCGCAGGCGCCGACGGCGTCGGGCGTGCCGTCGCCGTTCACATCGGCGGCGCGCAGATTGGTGGCACCTTTCTCCGTCGCGATCAGGTGCCGGGTCCAGGGCAGTGCGGCGTCGGAGTTGCGCTCCCACCACGTAAAGGTGCCGCCGCCGGAGTCGCCGAGCAGGACGTCGCCGCGACCGTCTCGATTCAGATCGGCAAAATCGAGGTAGTGCGGCCGCCCGTCCGCTCCCGCCTTGGTCACCAGATGCCGCATGCCGGCGCGAGGCGGGGCGAGTTCAAGCCACGCCACGCTGTTGGGAAACGAGGGGCCGCTGATGCTGGTGGCGATCACATCGGGCGCGCCGTCCCGGTTCACATCGCCCACGGCGAGCCCGTGGATGCCGTTCAGCTCGCGGTCGACCACGTGCAGCGGCCAAGGCCGATCCTCCGGCGGCTGGTTCTCGATCCACCCCACGCTGAAATCCGGACCCAGTGGCTCCGGCCGGGTCTGGCCCTTCTTCCGGCTTTCCTGGTATTCGATCCACGGAATCTGATAACGCCCGAGAACCAGGTCGCGATCGCCGTCGCCGTCCGCGTCGGTCGCGACGCAGTAGAGCAACTTCCCGTCCCGCGCATCGAACAGCACCCGCTCCTTCCAGTCGGGCGCGACGAGCGCGAAGACTTTCGTCACGCCCATCGCGATGAGATCGGGCCGGCCGTCGCGATTCACGTCCGCGGTCTCGGTGCTCCAGATCGATTCGGACAGCGGGAAGGCCTGTCGTTCCCAGCGCACCGCGGGGCGGGATTCGTTCGCCGCGGCAAAGGTCCCGGCGGAGAAATCGATTTCGTAGATCATGCCTTCGTAGCCGACGACGTAGATCCGGCCGCTTTCGTCAGTGCCAAACGACGCGATCCCTTCGGGCGCGACGCCGATCTGCCGCAGCGTCTGCAGCGTACGGTTCTCCTGGGTCAGGCCCCAGATGATCCGCGACGTGAAATCGCCGAAAATGTAGGCGCCATAAAAGGACGACGCCGGGTCGCCACGGTAGACATAGCCGCCGGTGACCGAGTTGCCGTACTTCCGCTTGTACGCGGCGACGGGCGGAACGTAGGTCGCGCCGTCCTGGCGCCGGAGATTGGAAAAAGGCTCGAAGCCCTCGTGGACATTCCAGCCGTGGTTCTCGCCTCGACGCACGATCCCCACTTCCTCGACGCGATCCTGCCCGACATCGGCAACCCAGAGATCGCCGGTGAGCCGGTCGAAACTGAACCGCCACGGCTCGCGAAAACCGAGCGCCCAGATTTCGGGCCGCGTCTCGGCCCGGTCCCGAAACGGATTGTCGGGCGGTATCGCGTACGGCAGCCCCGGGTCCCGCCGGTCGACGTCGATCCGCAGCATTTTGCCGAGCAGCAGCGCGGGGTTCTGGCCATGACCGTTCGGATCCTGCTGGGGACCGGTGTCGCCCATGCCGAGATAGAGGAATCCGTCAGGGCCAAACTCGATGCAGCCGCCACTGTGGTTCTCCGTGACCCCGGGAATCGCCAGCAGGCGGCGGGCGGGCGCACCCGAATCGGCGCGGAAATCAGGAGCCGCCTGCCTCTCCACCAGCACGGTGGCGATCACCCCGGCCTCCATCACCTGGTGCTTGAGGTAGTACTTCCGGTTCTCGCGAAACCGCGGGTGGAACGCGAAGCCGAGCAGGCCGTTCGGCCCGCGCGCGGCGTAGACATCGGCGGAGAAGTCGGCGAAGAGCGTTTTGACGTAGCCGTCAGCGCCCTTCTCCACGTGCCAGATTTTTCCCGCCTGGCTGGCGACGAGAAACGTGTCCGGGCGTCCCGGAATCTGGCCGAACCACACCGGCCCATGCCGCGGCTCGCCCGCCCGGCGGATCGGGTTCACGGGAAACCGCTGCGCCTCGCTGAAGAGCGGCCGCAGGACCACGGGCCGGGCCGTGGCCGGAATCACGTCGGGCATGCCGCGATGACTCGAGAGCGAATTCGCCGGCTGCTTCAGGCTCACCAGGTACTCGATCAGATCGGTGAACTCCTGCAGCGAGAGGCTGGCGTGAAGGCCCTCGGGCATCAGCGAAACCGGGCTGGCGGTCTGCGATTTCACGTCGGGGGTCGCGATGCGGACCAGGCGACCGTCGGCACCCATCAGGGCGATGCCATCGGCGTTGGCCTGCTTAATGACGCCGAGGTGCCGGTCGCCGGATTTCGTTTCGACCAAGGTGGCACCGTAGCCGACGGCAATCGTGGCGGACGGCTCGAGGATCGCCTGAATCAGCTCCCGGCGGGGCAACTTGTCACCGGCGGCCAGGAGATCCGGTCCCGCCTTGCCGCTGGTGCCGTCCACGGTGTGACAGTGGGCGCATGCGGCCTTCGTCGACGAGAAGAACAGCTCGCGGCCGCGGGCGACGTTGCCGTCCCGCCGCACCGCCTGGTCGCGATAGGCGCGCGGCGGGCTGGCTTCCTGGCCAAAGCTGGACGCCGCCAGCAGTCCGGCGGAAAGGGTGGCGGCACGAAGCATCGCGCGGCGCAAGCGGAGGTGCGGAGAGTCGGACTGGAAGGGGCCCATGGGGTAAGCGTGCCGTTTCGGAGTCAGGCGAGACCCAACTCCGCCGGGACGCAATCCGCATGAGGCCGAACGCTGGCTGCGTTGTCGACTGGCGCTGGGGAGGCCGATCGGATAACCGTCGTTGCATGCGTCCCGTCCGGTTTCCTTTCCTGCTCGTGTTCCTGGCAGGCTGCGCCGGTGCGCCGTTCTCCGATACCGCGGCGCAAGCCGGTTCACCGCCGACGATCACGCAGCCGCCGGTCGAGCAGGAGGTGCAGCGTCTCGCCACGGTGACCTTCACGGTCCGGGCGTCGGGCGACGGACCGCTGACCTACCAGTGGTATCGCAACGCCGAGCCGTGGCCGGAGTGGAACCAACGGACCCTCGTCCTGCCGCGCGTCACGGAAAACAACATCGGCACCTATACCGTCACCGTTTCGAACGCCGCCGGCACCACCACCAGCGCCGGCGCGCGCCTCATGCTCGTCGGCTCGCCCAAGCCACCGACTCCACCGCCCCCGCCGCCGCCGACCCTCGCGGCGCGCCCGGCGCCCGCCGCCCCGGCTGCACCGCCCCCGGCGTCCCGCGGAGGTGGCGCGTCGGCGCCGTCGTCCGTGCCGACTGAATACGTGCGCGAGGGTGAACCGCTGCGGTTCGCGGTCACGGCAGAAGGCGCACCTCCACTCCATTACATATGGTTCCAGAATGGCCGGGTCATCCCGGGAGCCACGACGGAACGCCTGGAGATCAAGGCCGTGCGCGCCGAGCACGCGGGCAGCTATGCGTGCGTCGTGTGGAATGCCGGCGGAGAACGGGCCAGCCTGCCGATTCAAGTCGTGGTGCGCGAGCGGTGAGGGAAACCGGTACCATTCAGTTGAGAGATGAGAGTTGAGGGTTGAGAGCCAGACCAGCGGGCTCGCAACGCTTCACGAGCTTTATGGATACGTCTGATCGGCGGATCGGCCTCTCAACTCTCAACTCTCAACTACGGACTCTCCCCTGCCTGGCCCCGTTCAGAACTTGAACGTGCTCGTGAACTGAAAGGTCCGCGGTTCCTTCAACGTGTACACCGCGACATCAGGCGTGTGCCGGCCGTCGCGGGTGTCGACCGTGACCAGCGGGTAGATCGTGTTTTTGTCGAAGACGTTTCGGACGTTCACCTGCAGCCGCCAGTCGATGCGGTCCCGGAAGAGCTTCCGCCGGTACGTGACCCAGGCGCCGAAGTTCGCGTAGGCCGGCGCGTAGTACGGGATCGTCGGATCAAGGACGTTGCGCGCATCGACGGCGAAGCCGCTGATCGCCTTGCCGCGCGCGTTCATGCTGCCGCCGATGGAGAAGCC
>JAEUHA010000411.1 GCA_016793535.1 Opitutaceae bacterium
CCGAGGTGGGCGAAGAGGAAGGGATTGTTCGTGACGGACGTCGGGACCGTCGGGTCGATCGCGACCTTGTTGAGCACGTTGTACCAGACCGAGAGACCGTCGTGCGGCGGCGTCGGGCGCGGGCGGTTGGACTCCGTGCGACCGTCCTCGTAGCTGACCTGGAACTGGGTGAGGCCGGTCTTGATCAGACGGGGCTCCCACTTGAGCGCGGCGAAGAGCCGGCGGTCGTCCTCGAAGGCGGGCTTCTGCTGGTACTGTTCCGCCTTGTCGAGGCCGACCACCCGGACACCGAGCACGCCTGGCTTGATGACCTGGTTCAGATCGAGGACGGTGCGCTGCGAGTCGAAGCGGCCGTAGCTGTACTGCAGGCTGTAGGCGTTCTTCCGGAGATCGGCGGTCTTGAGCTGGTTGTTGATGATGCCCGCGGGACTGCCGAGGCCGAAGAGGATGGCGTTCGCACCGCGCGAGATGTCGACGCGCTCGGTGTTGTACGAATCCATCGGGATGTTCGTGAGAAAGAAGTCGCGCGTGAGGTCCGCGCCGGCGAGGCCGCGCACGCGGGTCGAATTCTGCGGACTCTGCAACGTGGCTTCGGCGTTGGCGAAACCGTTGCCGGTGCTCACGCCGGAGAAATTGCCCTCGAAACCGCCGGCCTCGGTGTTGGCTGTGTAGACGAGGAGGTCGCGGACATTGGTCGACGCGGTGTCGATCATGAACTGCGAGGTGACCACGGAAATGGCGGCGCCCACATCGCGGAGTTCCGTGCGCAGCCGCGTGCCGGCGAGCGTGGAGACGGCGGCGTAGCCGCGATCCTCGGACTCGGCGACGACGAACGGCGAGAGCGTGACGGTTTCGGCGGCCGCAGTCGGCGCGAGACTGGACGCCGTGGGCACAGTCTGGGCGACGGCGACCGTCGTCGTGACGGCAAGGAACATCAGACCGCGGGCGAAACCGCGGCAGGAGGAGGGGTTGGGCATGAAGGAAAAACGGCCGGCGGACTCAGCGGGTCCGCTGCCACTCGAACTTGTGCTGGTCGATCCAGCGGTAGTGGTCGGCGTAGTGCAGGCCGGCGGCGGACGTCTCGTCGAGAATCACCGTCGCGCGCGGGTGGAGCTGGAGCGCGGATCCCGGGCAGATCGCGGCCAGCGGTCCTTCGATCATGTGTTCGACCGCCCGCACCTTGGACGGACCGAAGGCGAGCAGCAGGCAGCGGCGCGCATCGAGAATGGTGCCGATGCCCATCGTGATCGCATGCTTTGGCATCGCCTCGAGTGAACCGAAGACCTCGCTGTTGTCCTTCAGGGTTTGTTCGGACAGGATCTTGATCCACGTGCGCGAGCGGAGGGAGCCCGTGGGTTCGTTGAATCCGATGTGCCCATTGCGACCGAGACCGAGGAGCTGGATATCGATGCCGCCGGCCTCGAGGATGCGGGCCTCGTAGGAGCGGCACTCGGTGTGGAGATCGGGCGCGACGCCGTTGGGAACATGCGTCCGCGACAGGTCGATGTTGATATGCCGGAAAAGATTTTCCTGCATGAAAAACCGGTACGACTGCGGATGCGTCGGTGCCAGGCCGACGTACTCGTCGAGGTTGAACGTCGTCACCCGGCTGAAATCCAGCCCGTCGTTGCGGTGCAGGCGGATCAGCTCCTGATAAAGCCGGAGCGGCGTGCGGCCGGTGGCGAGGCCGAGCACGGCGTTCGGTTTCTCCCGCACCACACTGGCAATGATCTTGGCGCCGAGGATGCAGCCGGTCTCGGCAGAGTCGCGAATGAGGACTTCCATGGAGGGAAAATGAGCGTGGTGGTTCGCGCTAGCGTTTCAATTCCCGACTGGGGCACCCGCAATCGCCCCCGCAGCCGGGTTGCCGCCGTTTGCGGACGGCGCGCGCCACGAGCCAGGTGACGGCGAGCGCGACGACGACGAGGGCGGCGATGGTTTGAAATTGGGAGGACATGGTGAGGGAAGCGGCGGCGGACCGACCGAGGCGGAACTCAGAAGCCGAGCGCGCGACCGCCTTGATACACAACCAAGCTGAGAATCCACGCGGTGCCAGTCAGGTAGCCGATTTGAAACAGGGGCCACTTCCAGCTGTTGGTCTCGCGTCGGACGATCGCGACCGTGCTGACGCACTGCATCGCGAAGACATAGAAGACCATGAGCGTGAAACAAACGAGCGGCGTGAAAAGCGCGCGGCCGTCCGGCCACTTGGCGGCGAGCAGGGCCTGGCGGAGCGGCGCGGTATCGTCGCCCTCGGCCTCGGCGTTGAACACCACGCCCATGGTGGAGACGAAGACCTCGCGGGCGGCGAACGAACTGATGAGACCGATGCCAATCTGCCAGTCGAAGCCGAGCGGCTTGATCGCCGGCTCGAGGAGATGGCCCGCGCGGCCGGCGAAACTCTGCGCCAGCTGCTGCTGCGCCGTGGCACCGTCGGGGGCTTTAGGATACGCCGCCAGGAACCACAGCACGATGCTGATGCCCAGGATCACGGTGCCGGCGCGGCGCAGGAAGAGCCACCCGCGCTCGAACATCTGGAGCATGACGTCCTTCAGGCCCGGAAGCCGGTAGGGCGGCAGCTCCATGATCATCAGCGGTGGCTCGCCCTTGAGCAGGGTGCGCTTGAACAGCCAGGCGAAGCCAAACGCGCCAAACGTGCCGAGCGCGTACATGAGCAGCATGATGCCGACCTTCGTCAGCAAAGGTACCTGTTCCCCGGGCACGAGCGCCGCGATCATCAGCAGGTAGACGGGCAGGCGGGCCGAACAACTCATGAGCGGCGCAATGAGAATCGTGACCAGGCGGTCCTTCTGGTCCTCGATCGTCCGCGTGGCCATGATGCCGGGAATCGCGCAGGCATAGGAGCTGAGCAGCGGGATGAAGGACTTGCCGTTCAATCCGACCCGACTCATCAGCCGGTCCATGATGAACGCGGCCCGCGCCATGTAGCCCGTGCTTTCCAGGAGACCGATGAAGAAGAAGAGAATCAGGATCTGCGGCAGGAAGATAATGACTCCGCCCACTCCCGCGATGGCGCCATCCGTGATGAGGTCGCGAAAGTCACCTTCCGCCATGTTCGCCTTCACGCCGTCGGCCAGGGCGGCCACCGCCCCGTCGATCAGGTTCATCGGATATTCGGCCAGCGTGAAGATGCTCAGGAAAAGGAGCGTCATGAGCACGCCCAACGTGAGCCAGCCCCAGACCGGATGGGTCGCAAAGCGGTCGATCTTGTCGGAGAGAGTGGGTCCGGCGGCGCCCGCCTGCGTGACCGCGGCGGAGGCGATCCGCCCGATCGCCTCGTAGCGGGAGTTGACCAGACTGCTGGCCCAATCGGTCCCCTCGCCTTCCCAGCGCTGCTGCCAGCCGCGGAGAAGTTCGGCGGTGCGCGAACTCAGCGGCGTGGAGCCCGCGACCCGGACGGAATCCTGGTCCGTGAGCAGCAGCAACGCCTCGGCCCGCGCAATGAGCGGCGGCTTGCCATCGCTGGCGGTGAGGGAGGCCTGCAGTTCCGCGACGGCCTTGGCGATGGGCGCAGGAATATCCCAGGCGTGGCGGGAAAGCGGCAGGTCGGCCCGGCTCATCGCGAGCTTCAGGTCGATCACGCCGCGGCCGTTCACGGCCTCGCACGCGATCACCGGGATACCGAGTTCGTGTTCGAGGCGGTCGATGCGGATTTCGAGCCCGGCCTTGATGGCGACATCCATCATGTTCACCACCAGGATCACCGGACGGCCGAGATCCAGGATCTGATGCACGAGGTAGAGATTTCGCTCCAGGTTCGCGGCGTCGACGATGCAGAGAATGCGATCGGGCTGCGGGGTGTCCGCGCGTCGGCCGAGCAGCACATCGCGGGTCACCGCCTCATCGGGTGAGCGGGCGGCGAGTGAATACGCGCCGGGAAGATCGATGACCGTGATCGGCTGGCCGTGTTGCGAATAGGCGGTCCCGATCTTCTTTTCGACGGTGACGCCGGGATAATTTCCCACCTTCTGCTTCAGGCCGGTGAGCGCGTTGAAGAGCGTGCTCTTGCCGCAGTTGGGATTGCCGACGAGCGCGTAGACGGGAGTGCGGGACGGAGCGGAGCCGGTGCCGCCCGCGATGTGTGGAGGCAGCGCCATCTCAGGAGACGGGATCGACGAGGACGTGGTCAGCCTCGGACTTTCGCAGGGTCAGATGATAGCCGCGAAGTCGGATCTCGAGCGGATCACCCAATGGCGCGAGCCGGATGAGGGAAACCCGCGTGCCAGCCAGGAGGCCCATTTCGCGCAGTCGCACGAAGGCCGTGCCGGACTTGGGGAGCTCGCGCACGACGGCCGAGGCCCCGACGGCGAGTTCGGAAAGTTTCATGGTGCGATGGACCGAAGTCCCTAGCGACGCCCGAGCGGCTCGACCATGATGCAGCGGGCGGCGCCATGACTCAGGGCAACGCGCAGGCCGTTGATCTGACAAATGAAGGGACCGGAACCACCGACCTTGGAAACAAAGGCGCTTTCGCAGAAACCCATCTCGCGCACCCGCTGACAAAAATCAGGGTCGCCGCTCAGTTCGCGAATCCGGCCCAGCGCCCCAGCGGGAAGCTGGCAAAGCGGGAGCAACTCGGAAAGCGACACAGGGTTCATCGGGGAAACCAAGGGTGCGACATTGAGACTCGGTTTCAAGTCTAAGTCGCGGGGAGACGGACGAATTTCTTGATTTCCCGGAAGCGCGACTCCCTGTGGCCGGGGACGGCCGCGCTACCGGAGAAAGGTCTCAGCGGCGGCGGCGCTTCACCGCCAGCTGGACGCCGGAATAGCGTACGAGACCCTGAAGGTGTTCGTATTGCTGGGGATCGAGATGCTTGGCGTCTTCGAGTTCGCGCTCCGCACGGCGCAACGCCTCCTCCACCGCCTTCTCGTCGATTTTCTCCTCGCTGATGGCGTTTTCGGCCAGGACGTGGACGCGATCGCCCTCGATTTCAGCGAAACCGCCGCTGATGGCGAGAAACAGGGTTTCGGCACCCTTGGTCACACGCAGTTCGCCATGTTCGACTTGCGTCAGCAGCGGGATGTGGCCGGGCAGGATGCCAACCTCACCTTCGACCGTCGGAATGACGACGGAGTCGATTGTGTCGGAATAGACCCGGGCGTCGGGCGTGACGATTTCGAGAGTCAGAGGCATAGGGAGGAAAAGTACCAAGGCTCAGGCATCAATGATCAGGAAAACCAGCAGGACTTCGTCTGTGGAATTCGACCGTTGCTCACCTGCTCCGTGTTACCTCGTTACCTGTTACTTGGTCTTGGCGGCGGCCGCCAGAACCTCGTCGATGCCACCCTTCATGTAGAAGTCGCCCTCGGCGACGTCGTCGAGCTGTCCATCGAGGATCATCTTGAATCCGCGGACCGTCTCCTTGACGGAGACATACTTTCCGGGCGACCCGGTGAAGACTTCGGCGACGTGGAACGGCTGCGACAGGAAGCGCTGGATCTTGCGCGCGCGGTAGACGGTCTGCTTGTCCTCGGGCGAGAGTTCATCGAGACCGAGGATCGCGATGATGTCCTGGAGATCCTTGTACCGCTGCAGCACGCGCTGCACTTCGCGGGCGACGCGATAGTGTTCATCGCCGACGATGTCGGCCTGCAGCGCCTTCGAGACCGACGCGAGCGGATCGACTGCGGGATAGATGCCCAGTTCGGCGATGGAACGCTCGAGCACAATGGTCGAGTCCAGGTGGGCGAACGTGTTCGCCGGCGCCGGGTCGGTGAGGTCGTCCGCGGGCACGTACACGGCCTGGAAGGAGGTGATCGAACCCTTCTTGGTCGAGGTGATGCGTTCCTGCAGCAATCCCATCTCGTTGGCGAGCGTCGGCTGGTAGCCGACCGCGGACGGCGAGCGTCCAAGCAGAGCGGATACCTCGGAGCCGGCCTGCGAGAACCGGAAGATGTTGTCGACGAAGAGCAGCACGTCCTGGTTCTTTTCGTCGCGGAAGTACTCCGTCATCGCGAGCGCCGAAAGGGCGACGCGCATGCGGGCGCCCGGCGGCTCGTTCATCTGGCCGTACACCAGCGCGACCTTGGACTTGGACAGGTCCTTCTGGTCGATGACGCCCGCCTCGGACATTTCATGATAGAGGTCATTGCCCTCGCGGGAGCGCTCACCCACCCCGGCGAACACGGAGTAGCCGCCGTGCGCCTTGGCGATGTTGTTGATGAGCTCCATGATCACGACGGTCTTGCCGACGCCGGCGCCGCCGAACGCGCCGACCTTGCCGCCCTTGGTGAACGGCGCGATCAGGTCGATGACCTTGATGCCCGTCTCGAGGATCTCCGCATTGGTGTTCTGGTCGACCAGCGACGGAGCCGCGCGGTGAATCGGATACTTCTTGGTGAAGTTGACCGGGCCCTTGCCGTCGACGGCCGCGCCGGTGACGTCGAAGATGCGGCCCAGCACGCCCTCGCCCACGGGGACGGAGATCGGCGCCCCCGTATCCAAAACAGACATACCACGCACGAGGCCCTCGGAGGAGGACATCGCGATGGCGCGGGCGACGCCGGCGCCCAGGTGCTGCTGCACCTCGAGGGTGAGGACCTGTTTCACGCCGGAGGCGGTGAACTCGACGGTGAGCGCCTGATAGATGGGCGGGATGAGATTCTCGCCGAACTGAACGTCAACGACGGGGCCGATGACCTGGACGATTTTGCCGGTGTTCATTTTTGAAAGTGCGAGGGACGAAGGGTGAGCCGGTGGGGGAATCAGCCGGCGAACTGCGCGGCGGCGATCTCGAGGATTTCCTGCGTGATCGCGGCCTGCCGGGCCTTGTTGTACTCGAGGGTGAGGTCGCCGAGGAGCTTGGTGGCGTTGTCCTTGGCGGTCTTCATCGCGACCATCCGCGCGCTGTGCTCGGAGGCCTTGGCATCGAGCACCTGCTGGTGGATTTCGCGATTCACGTAGAGCGGGAGGAGCGCCTCGAGCACGGTGGCGGCGTCGGGCTCGAACAGCATCTGCTGCTCGCTGGCGGCCAGCTTGCTGCCCTCGCTGTGACCGGCGTCGGACCGCAGGTCGGCGATGACATCGCGCACGCTCGACAGCGGGAGCAGCGGCATGAGCGTGGGCACCTGCACGAGGGTGTTGCGGAAGTGCGGCCAGAGGATCTCGACGGTGTCGACGACGCCGTCGAGAAACTGCTTCACCATGAACTCGGCGACGATCTTGACCTCGCTGAACGCCACCCGGTCGGTGACCGTGAAGTCGGCCAGCAGATTGCGGTGGGTGCGGGCGATGAACTGGGCGCCCTTGCGGCCCACCACCACATACTTGGCGGGCGTCTTGATCTCGGTGACCAGCTTGAAGAGATTCGCGTTGAGCGGGCCGGCCAGACCTTTGTCGGAGGTGACCAGCAGAATGCCGCGGGTCTTCACTTCACGCTGCGTGAGGAACGGATGATGCGCCTCCTCGACGCGATCCGCGAGCGCCGCGAGCATGCGCGCCATGAGCTCGGCGTAGGGCCGGCCGGCGAGCGCCGCCTGCTGGGCCTTCTTCATCTTCGAAGCGGCCACGAGCTCCATCGCCTTCGTGATCTGGCGGGTGTTCTTGACCGACTTGATGCGCCGGCGGATGTCGCGGGTTGAAGCCATCGGAAGATTTAGGAGTTACGATCTGCGATGCAGGAGGTGGATCCGGCGGTTAGGCGGTGAGCCGACCTCACCCATCCATCATCAAACATCGCGCATGATCAGGCGTTGTACCCGGCCTTCCACTCATCCGTGGCGGCCTGCAGTTTCGCCTCGAGGTCCTTGTCGAGGGCGGCCTTGGTGCGGATTTCGGTGAGCAGGGCGTCCTTCCGGGTGGAGAAAAATTCCTTCATCGCCTGGGCGGCGGGCATCACCTTCTTGGTGTCGATCGCGTCGAACACGCCCTTCTGCATGGCGAAGAGAATCGCCACCTGCAGCTCGATCGGCACCGGGCTGAAGGCGGGCTGCTTGAAAAGTTCCACGATGCGCGCGCCACGCTCGAGCTGCGCCTTCGTCTTGGCGTCGAGGTCGGAACCGAACTGCGCAAACGCCGCGAGCTCGCGGAACTGGGCGAGCTCGCCCTTGAGTTTGCCGCCGACCTGCTTGGTGGCCTTGATCTGCGCGGCGGAACCAACGCGCGAGACCGAAAGACCGACCGACACGGCGGGGCGGATGCCCTGGTTGAAGAGGTCGGTCTCGAGGAAGATCTGGCCGTCGGTGATCGAGATGACGTTCGTCGGAATGTACGCGGACACGTCGCCGGCCTGCGTTTCGATGATCGGCAGCGCGGTCAGCGAACCCTTGCCATCGAGACGCGCCGAACGCTCGAGCAGGCGGGAGTGGAGATAGAAGACGTCGCCGGGGTAAGCTTCGCGGCCGGACGGGCGCTTCAGAATCAGGGAGATCTGGCGGTAGGCGACAGCGTGCTTCGAAAGATCGTCGTAAACGATCAGTGCATCCATGCCATTTTCCATGAACCACTCGCCCATGGCGGCGCCGGAGAACGGGGCGAGGTACTGGTTCGCGGGATTATCGGCGGCGGGGGCGGCGACGATGATCGTATATTCCAGCGCGCCTGCGGCCTCGAGCGCGGCGATCGTGCGGACGATGTTGGAATTCTTCTGACCCACCGCGACGTAGATCGAGTAAACCGGGCGGAACTTCGGGTCGCCGCTGGCGAGGCCGACCTTGTTGATCTTCGCGTTGTTGATGATCGTGTCGATGGCGATGGTCGTCTTGCCCGTGCCACGGTCACCGATGATCAGCTCGCGCTGGCCGCGGCCGATCGGAATCATGGAGTCGATCGCCATGATGCCGGTGAAGAGCGGCTGCGAAACGGATTTCCGCACGATGATGCCGGGGGCGATCTTTTCGACCGGGTAGGCTTCCTTCGCGGCGATCGGGCCCTTGCCATCGACCGGATTGCCGAGCGCGTCGACCGCACGGCCGAGCAGCGACTTGCCGACCGGCACCGACAGCAGGCGGCCGGTGGTCTGCACTTCGTCGCCCTCCTTGAGCTTCGAGATGTCACCCAGCACGACGCAGCCGACTTCGTCCTCCTCGAGGTTGAGCGCGATGCCGATCGCGCCACCGGGGAACTGCACCATCTCGTTGTACATGACTTCGGAGAGGCCCTCGATCTTCGCGACACCGTCGGCGATCGTGCGGATGTTGCCGGTGTTCTTCTTGACCGCCTTGCTGGAGAGCTTCGCGATCTGTTGTTCGATTTGTTCGAGGACGGTGCTCATCGGAGAGTGGATTTCAGAGACGGGGAAAGGGTGTATCAGGAAAGCTTAGACAGAACGGGCGAGCGTCGCGAGCTGGCCGGCGACGGAGGATTCGTAGACGTCGTCACCAACGCGGATGCGCAGGCCCGCGATGAGGGCGTCGTTGCGCTTCGCCACCCAGGAGATGGTGCGGCCGTATTTGCGGGAGAGCGCGGCCGAGACCGCGTCGAGGGCGGCGGCCTGTGCCAGACCCGCGTGCTCAACGACCGCCTGGCCGCGGGCAACCTCGGCGGCAACAAGCCGGCGATACGCCTTCAGGATCGCCACCGAGCCGGCGGGGCGGTGCTTCTCGATGTATTGCAGGACGCCAGCCACGCGGTCGGCCGACAAGGCGCCGTCGACGAGGCTCAGCTTGAAAAACTGCCGGGCGAGTTGCTGGAGTTGCTTGTTGCCGGAGGCCATGGCGCGTCGCGCGGGTCGGAGGGGAGAAATTCGGGAACCGGAGCGGGGTCGGCTCAGGCGTTGGTGAGCTCGCGCGCGGCGGCCTCGTTGTAGGAGGCGCGGTCGGCGTCGGTGAGCTTCTTGGCGAGGACGCGCTCCGTGGTCGTGACGACCAGGCGCGCGATTTCCGTGCGCGCGTCGGCGAGCATTTTCTTGTGCTCGAGTTCGATGGCCTGCTGGGCCTTCACGAGCAGCTCATTGGCCTTGCCCGTGGCTTCCTGCGTCTGGCGATCCAGAAACTCCTTTGCCGACTTGCGCGCCTCCTCGATGATGCGAGTCGCCTCGGCGTTGGCCTTCTTGACGATCGCCGCGCTTTCCTGCTGGGCCGCGGCGAGCTTGGCGTGCATCTCCTCGGCGTCCTTGATGCCCGCGGCAATCTTCTGATTGCGCTGCTCCATCGTCGCCGTGACCGGCTTGATGCCGAAGAAGTAGAGGACGCCCAGGACGATCAGAAAACTGATCACCTGCATGACGATATATTTCGGCTCGAGCCCGAAGCGTTCCGGAATGCTGGCTTCGGCGGCGGCAGCGGCGAGGAAGAGAGGCAGCGTCATGGCGAAAGAGAAAGGTGGCAGCGCGCGGTCGAGGCGCGCTGCCGGTGAAGATCAGGCGACTTACTTCGTCGCGAGGAAGAGCGCGAGAATGCCGAGACCTTCGGCGAGCGCCATGCCGATGATGGCCTGAACGAGCACTTTGCCGGAAGCGCCGGGATTGCGGCCGACGGCCTCGGCGGCCTTGAAGCCGATGAGACCGACACCGATGGCGGCGCCGAGCAGACCGAACGCGCTGGTCAGATTGCCGTAGATTTCAGCGAGGGGGAGGTTCATGTGGTGGTTTCTTTCTTTGTTGTTGGATTCCACCGTGCGCACGCTTGGCACGCTCCCGGTGGTAAAGTGGATTCGAGCGTGGCAGCGTCAGTGATGGGCTTCCGCGGCGTGACCGTGCTTATCGTCGCCATGACCGTGGTCACCGCCCTCGTGATTGCAGAGCAGTCCGATGTAAACGGACGTCAGAAGCGTGAAGACGAGCGCCTGGATGATGCCGACCAGCAGCTCCATGAAGTAGAAGACAAAGAAGAATCCCGTGCCATGGAGCAGGTTCTCACCACCGAACACGTTGCCGAAAAGTCGGACCGAAAGCGTGAACGGGCGGATTGCGATCGAGAACACTTCAATCAGGCCGACGGCGAGAAACACGAGCGAGAGGATCGGATACAGCCAGCCGGGCGTTTCGTTCTTGTCGGCCTTGTTGCCGAACAGGTCCATCATGATGACCTTCGGGCCCGCGAACTTGAAGACGATGATCGCCCAGGCACCGAACGAAACCAGCGCGAGTGCGATCGTGCCATTGAAGTCGGCGTTGTGCGGGCGAATCCAGGCCCACGTGAGATGGAAGTGGCCACTCGCATCTTCAGTACCCCACCCCATGGTCCCTACGCCGGGGATGAGTCCCATCCAGTTATGAAAAAGGATGAAGACGAAAAACGTGATCAACAGAGGGAAGGCGGTCGGAAATGCGGCCTTGCCGACAATCGGTTCGAAGATCCCGCGCAACCCTTCGATGAGTGATTCAAAAACCGCCTGCCCCTTCGACGGGATAATCGCGGGCTTGCCCACCAACCAGCGAATCAGCAGCACGAGCAGCAGCGAGATTGCCCAGCCTGTCGCCATGCTGTTGGTGATCGCCCAACCGTGGCCGAAATCGATCAGCTTGGCGGCACTCGGTGCAACGCCTTCAGCAAACAACGGCGACGTACCGGCCGCCATGGCGATCAGAAGGAGGGCGAGTTTGGTGACCCGGGACATGCGCGAGCGATACGAGTGGAGAGACAAGAAAAGGAGATCAAAGGCGGCCCACGCATGCCCCGTCAACCACTGAAGTGTTCATGGGAACGTGCTCATCAATAAATAAGGTGCGGCGAGTTTTGCCGCCGTTTAGCTTATGGTCACCGGTAAAGCGGGCCGCCGGCGCGCGATGAGCGAACGGTGTTGCACCGCACGCGCCTGGAACACCGTGCTAAACTCGAACGGCCAGGCGTCCAAGGCTTCTTCCCACGCAGGATGTCGGGCGACAATCGCACGGGCCTCGTCGAAATAGGGTTCGAAGTCGGTTCGAAAAAAGAGGCTCGCATCCGGAGTGGACCTTCGCGAGGCAGCCGCGAGGAACTCGTGGTTTAGGACCCGGTGCTTGTGATGCCGCAGCTTGGGCCAGGGATCGGGAAACAGGAGGAAGAGTCGGGAAAACGCCACGCCTGGGGGGATGACTTCGAGGAACAGTCGTGCGTCCGCATGAAGGAAATGGAGATTCTTCAAGCGCGCACGATCACGCTTGCGAAGGGCGCGTTCGATTCGTTCCCCCATGATATCGATCCCGATACAGAGCTGGTCCGGGTGCGCTTGTGCGTAGGCCGCAAGGAAGTGTCCATGCCCACAGCCAATTTCCCACGTGAAGGGGAAGGACGGAACCAGCAGGGCAAGCAGCTCTGACTCGAGCTCGAGCCGGCGCTGCGCTTGGCGCTGGCGATACTCGGCGGTGCGAGCCGCCAGCCGGAGAGCGAAGTCCGTGGGTTCCATCCTACGCCGACTCCCCTCCCCTCGCCGCCACATGCACCATGAGGATGCTGATATCAGCAGGATTGACCCCGCTGATGCGACTGGCCTGCCCTAGCGTCAGGGGCTTGATCTCAGCCAGCTTCAGGGCGCTTTCCTTACGCAACCCACGAATATCCATGTAGTTTAGTTGTGCCGGGAGTCGGACATGGTCGATCTGGGCCAGCTTCTCGACCTGACGTTCTTCACGGGCCAGATAACCTTGGTAATGAATACGATATAGCACTTCGTCTTGCAAGGCCGCCGTCTCCCGCTGCAGGTCCGGATGCGTGCGGGCCAGCGTGCGATCCCGACGGATCCCGTCGGCCCATGATCCACCTGAGTATCGCTCTGTTTCCAAACGCTTTATCCAAGTGTTGAGACGGGTGCGCTTTTCCTCGATGCGCTTCAATCGAGAGTCCGGCAGGAGTCCATGTGCCCGGGCGTGGTGCGCGAGCCGGAGCTCAGCACTACCGTGATTCAGCAATAGTCGGTGCTCGGCCCGGCTCGTGAACATCCGATACGGCTCATTGGTTCCTTTGGTAACCAAGTCATCGATCAATACTCCCGTGTAAGCTTCGTGGCGATGAATTATGAGAGGCGACCCTCCCCTCACCTTGTTGACGGCATTCACCCCGGCCACGAGACCCTGACAGGCTGCTTCCTCATAACCCGACGTACCATTGATCTGACCGGCGAAAAAGAGCGCCTCGACCTTCTTCGATTCCAGTGACGCATAGAGCTGAGTTGGCGGGGCAAAGTCATATTCAACCGCGTAGGCCGGACGGAGCAAAACGGCATTCTCCAAGCCTGGAATCGTACGGACCATGCGCAGTTGCACATCGAAGGGCAGACTTGTTGACAGGCCATTCACATAAAATTCGTTCGTCGCCCTCCCCTCTGGCTCAAGGAAAAGGAGATGCCGCGGCTTGTCCGCAAACCGTACGAATTTGTCCTCGATACTTGGGCAATACCTTGGTCCGACGCCTTCTATCTCGCCACTATACATGGCCGACAGATGCAGGTTGTCCCGAACGATCTGGGCAGTCTCGGGCGTCGTGTACGTCATCCAGCAGGAAACTTGTTCACAACCCGGAACCCAACCTAACCGTCGTTCTCCGGTGTGTTCCACGTGGAACAATTCCTGATCCTCCCGCGTATCATAAAACGCAAAGAAGGTCGGGTCTGGATCCCCTTTCTGCTCCTGCATCCTGCTGAAGTCAATCGAGCGTCCCAGCAGTCGGGGCGGCGTCCCCGTCTTTAAACGCCGCAGCTCGATCCCAGCCTCCACAAAGCTAGCCGAAAGCGTCTTGGCTGAAAAATCTCCCAGGCGCCCACCTTCGTTCTTGTTTTGCCCGATGTGCATCAAGCCCCGCAAGAATGTCCCCGTGGTCACCACAATCGCCTGACCGCGGAACTCGATATCAAGGTTCGTGCGGCATCCGACCACTCGGCCACGCTCAAACACCAAGCCAGTCACCGTCGCTTGGAAGATCTGGAGATTGGACTGCAGCTCGAGGGTGTGCTTCAACCGAAACTGGTAGGCCTTCTTGTCACATTGGGCCCGCGGCGACTGGACTGCAGGGCCCTTGGACTCATTGAGCAGGCGGAACTGGATTCCCGTCACATCGGTATTGATGGCCATCTCGCCACCCAGTGCGTCAATTTCCCGCACAATCTGGCCCTTGGCCTGGCCACCGATGGCCGGATTGCAGCTCATCTGGGCAATCGTATCGATGTTGCCGGTGAGGAGCAGGGTAGAGGCGCCCATGCGCGCGGCCGCCAGGGCCGCCTCGACTCCGGCATGGCCGGCACCGCATACGATAACCTCAAAATGTTTGTCCCGGTAGATCACGATGAATACATCTGCTGCTCCCGTCGGAGCGGCGACCCATTTCGGTTCACCGTCGACTACTTGCCGATACAAAAGGTGGCGAACAGGTGGTCCAGCATCCGTTCGTTGTCCACTTTCCCCGTTATCTCGCCGTATGCGGCGAGCACGGCACGCAAATCACTCGCGACCAACTCAGTGGCCTCGCCATGGATCAGCTTGTCGCGGGCACTCGCCAAACCAGCCTGCGCCTCTGTCAAGGCGTGAGCATGTCGGGCATTGATCGCGACCGTTTCGCCCCCAGCAGCCGCACAAAACTGTTCAGCCCTCGCGACTATGGCAGCCACCAGTGTTTCCACGCCCGCACCCGTCAGGGCAGAAACTCGCACCAGTTCGCGGCCCTTTTCGCGAAGATCAGACGCTGCCTCTCCATCCCTTAAGTCACTCTTGTTTAACACTATAATGGCATTCCTAGCCGCTAGAAGTTCAGCATACTTCTCCGGCAGCACATTCCGGCTGGCGTCGAGGACCAGCAGCATCAGATCCGCCTCGGCGAGCTGCTCCATCGTCTTCGCCATGCCCAGCTTTTCGAGCGGGGCAGGGGAGGGGTTAAGGCCCGCGGTATCGATCAGGCGCAGGCAATGCGGTCCGACCAGGATGCGCTCCTCGAGAAAATCCCGGGTTGTGCCCGGTTCGGGACTGACCAACGCGCGGTCCCGACCAATGAGCCGATTCAGCAAGCTGCTCTTGCCCACGTTGGGTTCCCCGACGATCACGGTCTTGATCCCATCACGCAGCAATTCCCCGTAATGGCTGGTGGCGAGCAACCTATCCGTCTCCAGGCTCAGTCGCTCCAGTTCACCCCGGACCCTCGTGAGATCCTCCGCCGGCAAATCCTCATCGGGAAAGTCAACGTACGCCTCGATTCGCGCCAGGACCGCCAGGAGCGACTCGACCAAACCGTGCATTCGCCGACCCAGCGCGCCCCGCAATTGCTGATTCGCCGCCTGGAGCGCGCGCTCACTGCGCGCGTGGATGACGTCCATCACTGCCTCCGCCTGACTCAGGTCCATCTTTCCATTCAGGAAAGCCCGTTGGGTAAACTCACCCGGACCGGCCGGCCGGCAGCCGCGGGCCAGGAGATCCTCGAGAATCTGCTGCGCAATGAAGGGATTCCCATGGCAGGAGATCTCCATCGTATCCTCGCCCGTGTAGCTTTTCGGACCGTGGTAAAACGTGGCCACGACGTCGTCGAGGAGCTCACCCGAGCGGCTCCGGTAACCCAGCCGTCGCGCCACCCGGGGCGGGGGAGAGGCACCGCCGAGTTCCGTCGCCAGCCGCCGTGTATCCGGTCCGGTAATACGTAGCACCGCCAGCGCGGCGGTGCCCGCGGGCGTGGCGAAGGCGGCGATCGTGTCGGCGTGGCGCGGCATGACGGAAGTCCGCCACGCTTCGCCGCCCATCCCGCCAAGTCAAACGTCCGGGCCGCCGCCTCGCGGGCCGTCCAACGGCCTAGCGACCGGACACAACCAACGCGTTCACGCGCGTGCCGTCCGACACCTTGTCGCCGGGATACACGACCAGGCGCGCACCCTCGGCCACGCCCTCCAGCACCTCCGCCTGCACGCCATTGCCGCGTCCGACGCCGACGGTCCGCAGCCGCGCCCGGCCTTCGTCGACCACGAACGTCTGCCAGCGTCCGGCCCGCTGGAACAACGCCCCGGCGGGCGCGCGCAGGGCATCGGGTTTCTCCCACACGACAATCCTCGCCTCGACGCGATAGCTGTCGCCCAGCGACCGCCGGCGCGCGATCGGGTCCACGAAGTCCGCGATGACGTACACGCGCTGCTCCTCGACGCCCAGCGCGGAGATCTTCGTGAACGCCGACGGCTCCACCCACCGCACCCGCGCCTGCAGGGGCTCGGGACCGCCCCATTGTTCCAGCATCACCCGCGCGCCCGGCGTGATCGCCACGCCATCACGCGAGAGGACTTCGATGCGCACCTCGAGATCGGTCGGATCACCGACCTCGAGCAAGGCAAAGCCCGGCGGCACCAGGCGGGCGCTCTCCTGAAACACCCGCAGGATCCGGCCACTGACCGGTGAAGTGATCACGAGCGGCTCGGCGCCGGCCCCCGGTAGCCCCCGGGTCAGCAACGCCTGCGCCTGCTGCACCTCGAACTCCGCGACCTTGAACCCAAACTCGGCCGCCCGCGCCTCCTGCACCGTGGTCTCCGCCCGCATCTGCGCCGCGTCGAGTTCCTGCGCGGACAACACCGCCTGGGCGCGCAGGGTGCGCGAACGCTCGAGATCGAGCGCCGCCAGCCGCGAGGCCGCGAGTGCGCGCTCCCGCCGGGCGCCCGCGGCATCGCGGGCTGCCTCCGCGGCCCGCACCGCCGCCTCCGCCTGGGCCTGACGGCGCGCATCCAGGAAATCCGCCCCACCGGTCTCGAGCACGGCCAGCACGGTCCGTCCCGCCTCGACCACCGCGCCCGCCTTCCAGTCGATGCGTCTCAGCTGTCCGGATACAGGCGCCGACACCACGTAGCGATTCTTCACCCGCGTCATGCCCTCCTCGTCAACGGTCACGACGAGCGGCCCGCGGGTGACGGTCGCCACCTCCACGGGGATCGGCCGGGGCCAGAGTCCGACCACGATCAGCGCGGCCAGGAGCACGACGCCGAGCAGCGGAAGGCGGCGGCGCCAGCCGGATTTTCCGGGCCGGCGTTTCGCCGGAGAGGAGAGGGGAGCGGAGCTCATGGAAAAGCAGGAGGGGACTAATCGAGCGCCTTGAGCGCACTGACGAGATCGATATCGGCGAGTTTGCGCGCCGCGAACAGGGCCGAGAAAGCAGACGCGAGCGCCACCACGAGCACGGCGAACGCATAGTTCGCCGATGTGAGCACGAGCGGCAGCCGCACGGTCTCGGTGTTGACGGTCGAGATGATGCCGCGCGCAAAGCCCGAGCCGAGCAGCAGCCCGAGCGGCAGGGCGACCAGCGTGAGCAGCACGAGCTCACCCACCAGCACGGCGCCGACTTCGCCCCGGCTGAAGCCGAGCACGCGCAGCGTCGCGAGCTCCCGCGCCCGCTCCGAGAGCGAAATGCGCGCGCTGTTGTAGATGATGCCGAACGCCACGATCGTCGCGAACATCATGTAGATCTTCTGCAGCAGCCCGATGCTCTCGGCCGTGGTCTTGCGAAAGCCGTCGCGCAGCGAGTCCTTGATCACGCAACCGGCGATCCGGGGCGTCTCCTTCACCGCGGCGAGGAAGGCCGGCCAGTGCGCCTTGTCGACCACCACGTGGGCGCCCGAGATGCGGTCGCCCTCGAGCAGCAGCCGATTCAGCGCGCGGATTTCCATGTACGCCGCCATGCCGGCAAAGTCCTCGGCCAGACCGATGATCGGCACCCGCAGCTCGCGCTCGCGGCCTTCCAGCACGCGGGCGACGATCTCGTCGCCGGGCCGCACCTGCAGGATCGACGCGAGCTTCGCGGAAACGATGATGCCCCGGTCGGGCAGGACGAGCTGCTGCGGCCGGGCATCGATCACCCGGTTCAACGTGCCCTGCGCGGGCAGCCCCTGCAGGGCCAGTCGCCGCACCACCGGGCCGGCGCGCAGTTCCACCGGGACATAGCGAAACGGTTCCGCCCACACGACGCCGGGCATGTGCCGGAAGTCGGCCAGCGCCCGCGGCGGCCCGGGTTCCACCAGTGACAACGTCACCGTCTGCCGCTGCACGATGTCCCATTGGAAATCGATCACGTACGCGACGCCGTCGCGAAACGAGTTCGGCACGATCAGGATCGCGGTCGCGAGCGCGAGCGCCAGGCAGGTCAGCCCGCTGCGCACCGGCCGCCGCTGGATGTTCCGCAACGCCATCCGGAACGACGCGCTGAACCAGCGCGACAGGCCGAGCCGTTCCACGATGGCCGGCTGATACCGAGCGGGCGCCTCGGGCCGCATCGCCTCCGCGGGCGGGAGACGTACCGCGCGGCGCACCGCCCCCGCGACACCGATGAACGCGGCAAGGGCGCTCACCACCGACGCCGCCACGAGCACGCGTTGATCGAGCAGGAATTCGAGCTGGGGAAAACGAAAGAAGAGATGGTACATGCCGACCAGCCGCGTCCCGAGCCCGATGCCGCCCAGCGTGCCGAGTCCCACGCCCGCGACGACGATGGCGAGTGAGAATTTGAAGTAGTGCGCACCGACCTGGCGGTTGCTGAAGCCGCACGCCTTGAGCATTGCGATCTGCTCGCGCTGGAGCGCGATCTGCCGGCTCATCACCGAATTCGTCATGAACGCCGCGACACTGAGAAACACGAGGGGGAACGCGACGGAGAGTCCCTGGAGCACGCGGATCTCGTCGTCGACGCGCCGGTGCGACGGGTGATCGATCCGACCATAGGCGCCCCGCGCGCCATAGGGCGCGAGCACGCGGTCGATGGCCGCGATCACGTCGCGCTCCGACGCCCCCGGCGCGAGCGTCACTGCGACGGAGTTGAAGGCCCCGTACATCTGGAACGCCGTCGCGAGTTCCTTGTACGGCATCCAGAATACGCCGTAGGTCTTGTTGTCGGGCAGCGCGGCGTTGGGCGGCGCCTCGAACACGAACTCGGGCGACAGCACGATCCCCGAAAGGCGGAACGTCTCCTTCGCCCCGTTGAGCACGGCTGAAATCGTATCACCCGGCTTCAATCCGTGCGCCGCTGCGAAGGCCTCGCCGACCGCGATCTCATGCGTCGTCGTGCGACCCGCGGGCAATTTGCCGGTGCGGAGATAGAGCCGGTTCAGCACGAGCTCGCCACGCTCCGGCAGGGAATTGATCAGGCCCACCGCAGGCTCCGGCAGGCCGGGCACATCGAGTGTCACCTGAATGGCGATACCGGTCTGGACCGCGGCCACGCCGGGGATCGCCGCCAGCTCGTCGCGCACGGCGTTCGGAGCGCGCTTGAGCCGCGCGAAGACCTCCGCGAAACGATGCTCCTCGTAATAGGTGTCCCGCGTCTGCTCGAGCGAGAGGATCAGCGAGCGCGTCATGATCATCATGGCCAGGCCGCAGGCCATCACGAGGGCGACGGCGATCGCCTGGGACTTCAGCGCGCGCAGATCGCGCAGGAGTTTGCGATCGAGCAGGCTCATGCTGCGTTCACCACGCCAGCGAACGGATCGCGGCGCGCTGCCGGTTCTCGCGCCGGTTCACGATGCGTCCGTCGGACAACGTGAAGACCCGGTCCGCCATGTCGGCGAGGATCGCGTTGTGCGTGATGATCACGGCGAGCGTCCCGATCTCCCGGTTAATGCGTTCGATCGCCTCGAGCACCGTGATGCCGGTGTGGACGTCGAGGGCGCCCGTCGGCTCGTCGCACAAGAGGACCTCGGGCCGCTTGGCAATCGCGCGGGCAATGGCCACGCGCTGCTGTTCCCCGCCGGAAAGCTGCGCCGGAAAATGATCCATGCGATCCGCGAGATCGACGAGCGCGAGCGCCTCCTCGGGCGCCATCGGGTCGTGGCAGATTTCCGTGATGAGCGCGACGTTCTCGCGGGCGGTGAGGCTCGGGATCAGGTTGTAGGCTTGGAAAACGAAGCCGACGGCGTCGCGGCGAAAGACCGTCAGCTCGTCCTCGTCGAACTCGGCGAGATTCGCGCCGCGATAGAGCAGGGTGCCGCGCGTGGGCGAATCAAGTCCACCCAGTTGGTTGAGCAGCGTCGACTTGCCACTGCCCGACGCGCCCAGCAGCACGATCAGTTCGCCGGCCAGGAGATCCAGGTCGATTCCGGCCAGCGCCGTGACCGCCGCGGAGCCATCCCCATAGATGCGCGCCAGGTCGCGCACATGGAACAGGGTCTCCGCGGCAGCGCGGGACGGCGCCGGTGACGAGTGCTGGGAGTCCTTTGACGGCATGACGCGGGCGGAAACTGAAATCCAGTTCCCCGCCCACGGCAACGGGCAAACCGTCACCGCCCCTTCACTTGGCCCGCAACGGCGCGGGCGGAGGAAGGAAATCGACGACCTGCTTGCCGGAAAATTCCTGTTCGATCTCCTTCGCACGGCGTTCGCCCTTGGCGATCCAGGGCGGGTACGACGACTTGAGTTGGGCCCGCAAGGCCTGCTCCGTCTGGCCGTCAGCGCCCTTTTGCCGGGCCACGATCAACCAGCCGAGGGCCTCGCCGTAGTCGCGCTTTACCCCCAGGCCGTTCGTGTAGGCGGCGCCGATGTTGAAAAAGGCCTCCTTTTCACCGCCGGCGGCGCCGGCGCGAAAATAAGCCAGGGCGCGGTCGGGATCCTTGGTGACGCCACGCTCACCGTGGGCGAGCAGCATCCCAATCCGGAAGGCGGCGGCGGAATGGCCCGCCCGGGCCGCTTTCTCGAGCAGGGTGACGCCGCGGGCTTCGTCCGCCGGCACGCCGTCGCCGCGCAGGAGCATTTCTCCGAGTTGCGCCTCGGCCTTGGGATTCCCCTTGGCGACGGCCTGTTGCAGCTCCTTGAGGTCCGCCCAACTGTCGCCTCCCGCACCGCCCGTGCGCGACATCAGGACCGGCGCCGAGTCCTTCTCCTTGGTTTCCTTCGCCTTGGCGGCGAAAACCGCAGGCGCCAGGGAGCCGCCGATGACCGCGAGTGCGAGCGAAGCGCCGACGCGGGTCAGCCGGACACGGGAGAGAAGCGGGAAGCGGGAAGACGTGCGCATGGTCGGAGGTGAGCACGTTGGACCGCACAAACCGACCCTCCGTTCCCGCAACCGGCTGAAGGTGAGGCGGTCAGTCGCCCGCTTCGCCGGTGACGGTGGCGCCGCCCACGATGTTCACCTTGGCGAGGATCGCCTGTTGGATCTTCTCCGCAAGCTCGGGCTTCTCTTTCAGCGCCTGTTTGGCGGCATCGCGACCCTGGCCGACCAGATTGCCCTCGTAGGCAATCCACGCGCCCTTCTTTTCGAGGATCTTGTGCTCGATGCCGAGATCGAGCAGCGAGCCCATCTTCGAGATGCCCTCGTCGTACATGATGTCGAACTCCACCTCGGTGAACGGCGGCGCGACCTTGTTCTTCACCACCTTGATCTTGGTGCGGTTGCCGATGACCTTGCCTTCCGGCGTCTTGATCTGGTCCTTGCGGCGGATGTCGATGCGGATCGACGAGAAGAACTTCAGCGCCCGGCCACCCGAGGTCGTTTCCGGATTGCCGAACATCACGCCGATCTTCTCGCGAATCTGATTCGTGAAGATGCACACGCAGTTCGTCTTGCTGACGACCGCCGTGAGGCGGCGCATCGCCTGGCTCATGAGCCGCGCCTGCGCGCCGACGGTCGCGTCGCCCATCTGGCCGTCGAGCTCGGCCTTGGTCGTGAGGGCGGCCACGGAGTCGAGCACGATCACGTCGATGGAGTTCGAGCGGATCAGCGTCTCCATGATGTTGAGCGCGTCCTCACCCGAGTCGGGCTGGGAAACGAGCAGGTCATCGAGGTTCACTCCGACAATGCGGGCGTATTTCGGATCGAGCGCATGTTCGACGTCGATGAAGGCGGCGAGTCCGCCGCGCTTCTGGGATTCGGCGATCACGCTCAAGCAGAACGTCGTCTTGCCGGACGACTCCGGGCCGTAGATTTCGATGATGCGGCCCTTGGGCAGGCCACCGACGCCGAGCGCGAGGTCCACGGCGAGCGAGCCCGTGGTGAGTGTCTCGACCTTCATCTTGGCATTGCTGCCCAATCGCATGATCGAGCCTTCGCCGAACTGCTTGGTGATGGAGGAGAGCGCGAGCTCGATGTTCTTGTCGCGGGCGGCGTTGGCGGCGGCGAGGGCGGCACCGTTCACCGCGGGGGCGGATTTCGGGTCGCTGGACTTCGCTGACTCAGTGCGGGTGGGGGCGGCGGCTTTGGACATGGCAGGCTTGGATTCGACGGACAGGAGGGTGATGGAAAAAGTTCGGTTCGCAGCGTGGAAGCCGTCGGCGGCGAATCAAGGGCGGACCGGACGAATTCCGGGTATTAGGTGTTCAGGTGAACACGTCAAGGCTGGAGTCGCGAACCGGGGCGGGAGTGATGCGCCGCCGCGTGCACGAGGCATCCTGCCCGGGGTCTCCCGCGGAGGCAGAAACCGGATGCCCCCGCTGCGCGCTGCCTCAGTCGGCGGCATGCAGTTGAAAGCCGAGAGTTGAGAGACCAGACGGGTGACCCGCCGGTAAAGAACAACGGGTTGGCAGACGGAAGCCGAAGCACCTTTCGCTGCGGGCTGCCGGCGGGCAGCGATTCAAGCCCGCGCCCGCGGCGGCACGTCTTTCAACTCTCCTCTTTCAACGGCATGAACCCGGCTCAGCCTCGACTACCAGCTCAGCCAGAAAACTCCCAGGGCAAGCGTCACGATCGCGATCGGCAGTCCTGCTTTCAGATATTCGCCGAAGGTCAGCTGGATGCCCCGCCGCCGCGCGATCTCGGCGACGATCAGATTGGCGACCGAGCCCAGCAGGGTGAGGTTTCCCGCCAGGGTGGTGGCCATCGCGAGGGTGAGCCACGCCGTCTCGGCATTCGCCAGCGTGGGCACGACGGGCCGGAAGAGCATCACGGCCGGGACATTCGACACGAGATTGCTCAACACCACCGCCACGACGGTAAGCGGGGCCGGACCGCCGTCGGCCCAGGGCCGCAGCCACGCGAACAGGCCCGCGCCCAGCCCGGACGTTTCGATCGCCCCGGTAACGACAAACAGCGACGCGAAGAATACGAGCAGGCCCCAATCGATGCCCTCGAACGACTGCTCCGGATCGCGCCGCCGGCTGATGAGCAGCAACGCCGCTGCTGCCAAGGCCGCGAGCGGAATCGGCGCGCCGGCCACGAAGCCGACGAGCATGAGCCCCGTCGCCAGCATCGCCTTGCGCAGCAGCGGACGGTACTCCTGTGGTGGCAGCGTGACCTCGCCGTTCAACTCGGCGGGCGCAAACTCGGCCCGGTAGACGACGATCATCACGAGCCAGATCACCGCGAGTCCGCCGAGCGCGATGGGCGCAAGCGCGAGCGTGAAATCGACGAACGAGAGGCCCGACGCGATGCCGACCAGCATGTTCTGCGGATTGCCGGTGATGGTGGCGACCGAGCCGACGTTGGCCGCCGTCACGAGGGCCACGAGGTAGGGCAGGGGATTGCGCCGGAGCGCCACCGCCAGCTCCAGCACGAGCGGCGTCATCATCAGCGCGATGGTGTCGTTGAGGAAGATCGCCGACAGCACGCCCGAGACGACGATGACGAGGGCGAGCAGCCGGCGCGGCGTGCGCGCGAGCTTCACCACCCGTGAGGTGATCAGGTGAAAGAAGCCCGCGATCCGCAGGTTCACGTTGAGCACCATCATCGCGAAGAGCAGCACGATCGTGTTCCAGTCGATCGCCAGGTAGGCCGTCTCGAGCGGAATCGCGCCGATCGCGATCAGCGCCGTCGCACCGACCAGCGCAATCGTCGCCCGGTTCATGCGCAGCCAGGGCCAGCGGCCGATGGCCACGCCGATCAGCGTGAGGGCGACGATGATCGCCGTGAGCGTTTGGAGGCCGGTCACCGCTGGTAATACTCGCGAAACCAGGCCACGAACCGCCGCAGGCCTTCCTCCAGCGCCACCTTGGGCGCGAACTGGATCGCGGCCTGGACCCGCGTGAGGTCGGCGCAGGTCTCGAACATGTCGCCCGGCTGCGGCGGGAGCAGCTCGACCTCCGCCTTCTTCTCGAGGAGCGCCTCGAGCATTCGCACGAAAAGGAGGGTCTCGACCGGGCGATGGTGCCCGAGATTGAATACGCGCACCGGGGGCGTCGGGCGCTGGGCAGGCGGGTAGAGCAGGATCTTCACGATCCCGTCGACGATGTCGTCGACATAAGTGAAATCGCGCAGGTTCTGCCCGCGATTGAAGAGTCGCAGCGGCGTGCCGTCGGAAATCGCCCGCGCAAAGAGCGTCGGCGCCATGTCCGGCCGGCCCCACGGTCCGTACACCGTGAAGAAGCGCAGGCCCGTCAGGTTCAGGTCGTAATTATGCGCGTAGCTGTGCGCCATCACCTCGTTGGCCTTCTTCGTCGCGCCATAATACGAGATCGGCTGGTCGGTGTTGTCGTCCTCGCGAAACGGCGGTTTCGCCCCCGCCCCGTACACGCTGCTGCTCGAGGCGAACACGACGTGCTTGGGTGGCGTCCGCCGGCAGGCCTCGAGCACGCTGGCGAAGCCATCGAGGTTGTTCCGCGTGTAGGCCGCCGGCTGCTCCATGCTGAAACGCACGCCCGGCTGCGCCCCGAGGTGCACGACGTAGTCCGGTTTGAAGTACGCCACCAACCCCGCGAACTTCTCCGCGTCGGCAAAATCGGCCTGCAGGAAGCGAAACTCCTCGTACGGCGCGAGCTGCTCCAGCCGCGCCCGCTTGAGCGCGACGTCGTAGTAGTCGCTCAGGATGTCCACGCCGAGCACTTCACAGCGCTTCGACTCTGCCAGCCGCCGCGCCGTGTGATAGCCGATGAAGCCGGCCGCGCCGGTCACGAGCACTTTCATCCGGCGCGTGATACGGCAACGCGCGCAGTCCGGCTAGCCCGAATATTTCCCGCGCGGGAGGAATTTGGTCCGAGAAACGCGAGTCCTCCCTGCTCTCCCGGGGGAGGTCCCATCCTCCCTTGATTGCGGCGGCGTCAGGATCTCTCGCCCCCGATCGCTTTGCGGTTCGCCTCCCGTCGGAACGGCTTTACGCCCCTCCTACGCCAGCGAACTGTACTCTCAGCGGAAATCCCCGGGCCCGCGTTGCCACTCCGCGGGTACGTGATTCCCCCCACGCCGCGCCGCGGCGTTGACACCTTTTCCCGCGCCTGAGCGTCTAGGCGTCTCCCTTTCTCCCCATGCTACGATTTCCCCGTCTCGTCCCGCTCGCTCTTCTCGCCACCGCCCAGGTGTTCGCCCAGAGCGGCGACCGAAAGGGTGAGGTCCAGGAGCCCCTGCCGGCGCACATCAAGGTGCCGCCGGCCCCGGTGCGGACGCCGGCCGAGCAGGCCGCGACCTTCAAACTGGCCCCGGGGTTTCGCGTCGAACTCGTCGCCGCCGATCCGCTCGTGGGCGACCCGATTGCGCTGCAGTTCGGGCCCGACGGCCGGCTGTGGGTGCTGGAAATGCGCGGCTACATGCCGAACGCCGACGGCACGGGCGAACGCGAACCGGTCGCGATGGTCGCAGTGTTGACCGACACCGACCGCGACGGCCGCTACGATCAGCGCAAGGTGTTCGCCGACAAACTCATCATGCCCCGCGCCCTCGCGCTCGTGGGCGACGGACTGCTCGTGGCGGAGCCGCCCCACCTGTGGTTCTTCCGCGACACCGACGGCGACGGGGTCGCCGACGCCAAGACCGAGGTCGCCTCCGACTACGGCGACATCAAGAACCCCGAACACACCGCCAACGGCCTGCTGTGGGCGATGGACAACTGGATCTACTCCGCCAACCACACCGTGCGCTTCCGCTGGCTCGGCGAGGGCAAGTTCGCCCGCGACGTCACCGTGACCCGCGGCCAGTGGGGCATCACCCAGGACGACAACGGCCGCCTCTACTATAATAGTAACAGTGACCCGCTGCGCCACGACCCGCTGCCGTCCGCCTACCTGCGCCGCAACCCGTCGTTCAACGCCACCGGCGCCAACGTCTCGATCGTGCCCTCGAACCTCCGGATCTGGCCCGGCCGCGTGACCGCCGGCGTGAACCGTGGTTACAGGATCCTCGACGCCGAGGGCAAGATCACGTCGATGACGGCCGCCTCCGGACCGGTGGTCTATCGCGGCGCCCTGTTCCCCGCGGAATTTCGCGGCGATGCCTTCGTGCCGGAACCGTCGGCCAATCTCATCAAGCGGATCCGAATCACAGCCAAGGACGGTGCCCTCACCGGCGCCAACGCGTACGAAGGCACGGAGTTTCTCACCTCGACCGACGAACGTTTCCGGCCCGTGAACCTCTACAACGGCCCCGATGGCGCGCTCTACGTGGTCGATCTCTACCGCGGCATCCTGCAGCACCGGATCTACATGACCTCGTTCCTGCGCCAGCAGGTCGTGGAGCGCGGCTTGGACAAGGGCATCGGGCTCGGCCGCATCTGGCGGATCGTGCCGGACGGCGCCCCCAAGGCGGAGTTCGACTCCGGCCTCGCCCGCGCGTCGCTCGCCGGCTTGATCGCCAAACTCGGTGACGCCAACGGCTGGGTGCGCGACACGGCGCAACGGCTGCTGGTGGAAAAACGCGATCCCGCCGTCGCCCCGGCCCTGCGTTCCGCCGCCCTCGACGCCAAGGCTCCCGCCTTCGCCCGCCTGCACGCGCTCTGGGCGCTCGAAGGCCACGGCGAGGCGCTTGATCGCGCCACGGTGCGGGCCGCGCTGGCCGACCCGGACGGGCGCGTCGTCGCGGCGGCGGTGCGGCTGAGCGAGCGCTTCCTGCGCCCGGCCGAGAGCGATCCGGAACTCATCCGCCTCCTCGCCGGCCTGGTGGCGTCACGCCCCGAGCCCGAAGTGCGGCTCCAGCTCGCGTTGAGCCTCGGCGAGGCGAAGGGCGAGCTCGCGGAGCGCGCGCTCCGGGACCTCGTGATTGCGGCCGGCCGGCAGCCGTTGCTCGCCGACGCGGTGGTCAGCGGCCTCGCGGGCCGGGAATACCCGCTCATCGAAGCCCTGTTGCGCGAGCCCAAGGCGGCGGAGCGCAGCGGCGAAGTCGTGCGGCTGGCGGTGAGCTCGATCCTGAAATCCGGCCGGGCACCGCAGATCGAGCAGGTCATGGGCATCATCGGTTCGCCGGCGACCCCGGAGTGGGCCCGCATCGCGATGCTCGCCGGCGTGCGCCATTTCCTGCCGAAGTCGCCCGACGGCCGGGCCGTTCCCGCCTACCTGCCCGTCGAGCCCAAGCCGCTGGTCGCGCTCGCCGCCCGCGGCGACACCGTGATCTCCCCGATCGCCCAGCAATTGCTCACGCAACTCCGCTGGCCCGGCAAACCGGGCGTCGCTGCTGCCGCAAAGCCGCTCTCCCCGGCCGAGCAGGCGCAGTTTGAACTGGGCAAGACTCACTTCGCCGGCTTCTGCGCCGCCTGCCACCAGCCGAACGGCCAGGGTCTCGCCGGACTCGCGCCGTCGCTCGTCTATTCGAAGTGGGTTCTCGGCGATGCGCGAATTCTCGCCCGGATCGTGCTGAACGGAAAAACCCAGGAGAACATGGTCATGCCGCCCTGGAAGGCCGTGCTCGACGACGAAAAGGTCGCGGCGCTGCTCACCTTCCTCCGTCGCTCGTGGGGCCACGACGCCGACCCCGTCACCCCGGCCGTGGTCAACGAGGCGCGCCAGGCCACCGCCGAACGCCAGGAGCCTTTCACCGAGCCCGAGCTGCAGGAACTGACGCGCACGCTGCGGACGCGGCGCAGGCAGTGAGAGTGCCCGGGCGGCGCAGTTCGTTTCATTCCGCGTCGCGAAGCGGCAGGCAGCGTCAACCGACACGAATCCCGCGCCCGAGGTAGCCGGAGCCTCTTGCTCCGTTCGGTTTTTGTGGCTGCGGGACGGTCCGGAATCGGATTCATTCCGGCTGCAGGGTCACCTGCAGCGTCATGATCCTCGCGACGATTCTGCCCCGCGGGTGTCTGGAGCCGGTCCCGGTGGCCCGCGCACCGGACGGCACGTGGATCGAGCTCGCCGGCCTGATCGGGCGCGACGCACCCCGCTTGAGGGACGCGCTGCCCTGGTTGATGTCGCATCACCGGCCGAGCCCGGAGCGCATCGCCGGCTGGAAGGGGCCGCGGTATCGGGAAAGTGAATTCGCGTTTCTCCCGCCGGTCGTATGGCCGCCGGCGTTCCGGGATTTCTACGGCTTCGAGGCGCACCTGAAGGTCACGCGGGCGCGACAGGGGCTCGGGATGCCCGCCGCGTGGTACGAGGCGCCGATCTTCTATTTCGCCAATCCCACCGGTCTCTGCGGCCAGGACGCGGCCATCCACGCTCCCGCCGGCAGCACCGAACTCGACTACGAACTCGAGCTCGGGGTCATCATCGGCCACGGCGGCCGCGACATCCCGCCCGAGCGCGCGTGGGCCCACGTGTTTGGTTTCACCATCGTCAACGATCTCAGCGCGCGCGACCTGCAGCGGCGGGAAATGGACGTCGGGCTCGGGTCGGCGAAAGGCAAGGACTTCGCGACCGCGGTCGGTCCGTGGCTCGTGGCACGGCAGGACTGCGAGGACCGGATCGCCGGCGAAACGCTCACCCTCGCGCTGAGCGCCCGGGTCAACGGGCGCGAACTCTCCCGCGGCAACAGCGCCGCTCTCCATCACACGATCCCGCGGATGATCGCGCACGCGTCGCGGGACGTGGAGCTGTTTCCCGGCGACCTCATCGGCACCGGCCCGATCGGCGACGGCAGCCTCCTCGCCCTCGGTCCCGAAAAGAACGGCGGCTGGCTCAAGCCCGGCGACGTGGTCGAGCTGGCGATCGAACGCATCGGCGTCCTGCGCACGCGCATTGCGGCGCGTTGAATGGGGCCCACGGAACCCACGGATCACACGGCAGAGGCGGGATGCCCTCCGGGTGGTCCGTGCGCTCCGCGCGCCGCGTCACTCCGTAATCCGCGGCGGCGGCGGCAAGCCGCGGAGCGCGCGGGGAAGGCTGTCGTCGGCCCGCGGAGGCCCGCCCTTCAGGCTGGCCATGTACTCGACCACGTCGCGGAGTTCGCGCAGCGACAGCAACGTCGCGTAGATCTCCGGCATGCCGCTCGGGGCGCCCTCGCGTTTCGCGATCTCGGACTTCTTCACCGCGACCACCTGGTTGTCGGTGTTGCGCAGCGAGAGCGTGTCGGCGGTCTCGCCCGCGACCACGCCGGCGACGACTGAACCCGACTGCAAGGTGACGACGATGGTGTCGAAGCCGGGGGCGATCGTCGCATTGGGTTTGATGATCGCCTCGAGCAGGTATTCGCGGCTGTTCTTCGCCCCCGTATCCACCAAGTTGGGACCGGCATCGCCGCCGTCGGCGCCGGCGCGATGGCAACGGATGCACGCCAGGACCGGCTGATTGCGGAAAATCTGCTCCCCGCGTCCGGCATCGCCTCCCGCCAGTGCGACCCGGTACCGGGCCAGCGGATCGCTGGCCGCGGCGAGCGTCGACTCGCGCTGCGCGAGCAACGCCTTGATGCGGGGATCGCTGGTGCGCCGTTCGGCGGCGTTGAGGATCTCGAGCTGCACGGCGGGATTCGCCTTGCCGGCCACGAGCAGCTCGAGCTGGTCGGCCACCAGCGCGTTGCCGCTCGCGTGCCGGAAATTCCAGAGCGAACGCAGCGCGGACTTCTGCTCCTCGACCGTGCCCTTCGCGATGAGGTTGGCGAGCACCGGCGCGGCCGTCTCCGGAGAGATGCGCGCCGCGATCGGGAGCGCGGCCAGCCGCAGGGCCGACGACGTCGACGCACCCGCATACTTCACCGCCTCGGCCAGACGCGGATCCTTGATCTTGTCGAGGGCGCCGAGCGCGGCGGCGCGCGTGTCCCCGGCCAGCGTCTCGTCGCGCACGGCGGCAACCAGCGCATCCGTGGCGCCGGCAATCTCGAGTTCCTGCAGCGCCTTCAGCGCGGCGGTCTGGACCGCCGCCGGTGACGCCGGCTCGAGCAGGCGGCCGAGGATCGGCTGGAGGGCGTTCACGGCGGTCGCGCGGTCGCGGGTGGCCGCCATCCCGGTCGAACCGGTCGCGGCCACCGGCCGGAAGATGCCCACGATGCGATCGCGTTGCGGGGGTTTCGGCCAGAGCGCGAGCTGGGCGATGGCCTCGGCGCGAACTTTCGCGGGGGCCTCGGCGCGGATCGCGTAGGCGGCGAGCGCGGTGGCATTCGCGGGTTGCCCGAGGCGGAAATTCGCGTTGATGACGCGCAGCCCGACGGCCTCGTCGGTGAGCGGCTGGGCAATGAGGGCAGCGAGCGCGGGCATCGCGTCGTTGACCGGCGCGTCGTTGATGGCGAGCGCCGCTTCGCGCACGAGGTAGGGATCGCGATCGGAAAGGAACTTCGCGACGTCGGCGCTCTTGAGCCGGCGCAGGGCCAGCAGCGCGCCGAGGCGCACGGCGCTCGAGGCGTCGCTGCCCGCCGCGGCGAGCGTCGGAAGATGATTGCCGCCGGCGAGGCCCATCACGAGCGCGTGACGCAGATAGGCGTCGGCATTGTCGTTCGCCTTGAGCGCGGCGATCAACGCGGGGCCCGCTGTCGCCGCGAGTTCCGGGCGGCCGGCGGTGAGCTTGCCGAGACCCTGGGCGGCGAAGAACTTCACGCGGTCACTCGCGTCGCCCAGCGCCGCGATCAAGGCCGGCACGTCGCCCGCGACCCGCTGGTCGCCGAGTACCTTGACGGCCTGGGCCCGCACCTCGGCGTCGGCATCGCGGAGCACGGCGCGGACGGGGACGAGCGCGGCCTTGTCCGTGGCCGCGATCTGGCCGAGGGCCCAGAGGGCGTGGCGGCGGGCGTACGCGGAGTTGCGGCCGGGGGTGGCCGCGCTCCCGGGGGAAGCCGCGGCGGCGAGCGGGGCGATGCTGGCGGCGCCGCGTTCGGCGAGCGTGAACTGGGCTTCGAGGCGGACGCGCCAGTCGGCGTGACCGAGCAGCGCGGCCAGTTCGGCGGTAGACCGCTTCGTCCAGTCGCCCGCGATGAGCTGCTGCGTTTCCTTGATCAGCGGATCGTTCGCCTGCTTCGGATCGGAGACGGCGTAGATCCGGCCGCGCTTCGACTTCGGCCAGCCGTCGCCCCAGTCGGAGGTGTAGAGCCGCCCGTCGGGCCCGAACTTCACGTCGGTCGGCAGCGCGGAGGTCATGAACGGCTTCGAATCTCCGATCTCGTACGACGCGCCCTTCGGCTTGAGCGTGTACGTGTAGACGCCGCTGCGCGCGATGGAGCCCTTGAAGTGCGTGATGAAGAGGTGACCGCGGTAGGACGGGTTGAGGCCGGTGCCGGGGTAGTAATCGATCCCGGACGGGCCGTCCTCGATGTTGCAGATCGGTGGGAGCAGGTACGCGGCCTGGCCGTCGTGCCGCTGATGCCAGAGCCGCTCGCTGTTCCAGGGTCCGGCCTTCTGCAACGGCGCGAACTGGTAGCCGATGCGCCAGCCGCTGTCGCCGCCCTCGACGACGTGCACGAGGCGTTCCTCGTCGCCCTGGTCGGAGTCGTTGTCGCCGGTGAGCAGGTCGCCAAATTCATTGAACACGAGCGACTGCGGGTTGCGCAGCCCGGTCGCGACCAGCTCCATCTGCGAGCCGTCGGGCAGGCAGCGGAACACCGCGCCCTCGTCCGGCACGGAGATCACGCCGCCTTCCTTCGTCTTCACGGTCGCGCCGCGGTCGCCGTTGCTGAAATAAAGCCGGCCGTCGGGACCCATGATGAGGCCGTGCAGGTCGTGGCCGGTGTAGTTGAAACGCACGCCGTAGCCGCGGCTGATCTCGGTGCGCGTATCCGCTTTTGCCTTACCGGTGAACTTCCAGACGCTCGGGATGTTGGTGAACCAGACCTGGCCGCGGCGGGCGAGGACGCCGGACGCGATGCCGTCGAGCGGGGCATTGAAGCCGCCGGCGTAGACGCTGCTCCGGTCCGCGACGCCGTCGCCGTTGGTGTCCTCGACCAGCCGCAGCACCTCGCCCTCGATGCCGAGCTCCTTCTCGCCCTCGGCGCCGAAGCGGCGGCGGACGAGCTGCGTGCGCTGCTCGATCGTGCGGGAGGAGAGGTCGTCCTCGAGGAACCACATGTAGTCGCGGATATCGAGGACGCTCGTGCGGTAACGGTAGGTCTCGGCGACGAAGATCCGGCCCTGCTCGTCGAAATTGAACGCCACGGGATTCGCAAGCATCGGCTCGGCGGCCCACAGCTTGATCTCGAGCCCGTCCGGCACCTTCATGCGCTTGATCGCCTGCGCGGCCTCGTCGGAGGCGGCGGCGATTTCGGGCGCGGCCTGGCGCGAGCCGATGTCCTTGATCCGGCGGGGCGACTTCGCCGACGCGTCATCGGAGTCGGCCTCGGCGGCCAGGAGGAAGGGAGCGGAGCACACGGCCGCGGCAAGCAGGGCGGCGCGCAAGGCGGTTAGGCAGTTCATGGGGAGGGCGGAGCGTAGGTGGAAGGCGGGGCGAGGCAAGACGGGCGGGACAGAATATTCTGCTGTTGCGGCGGCGCCATCCGCCTGCGCTTGAGCCCGGCCGTCACCGCCGCCAAGGCTACCGCCCGCATGAAATCCTTCCGGACCTGGATCGCGTTGTCGCTGCTGCCGGTCCTGGCTGGCTGCGGCCGCCGGCACGCGGCGGTCGACGAGGGGATCCGGACGCAGACGCTGCACTGGAACATCAGCGGCGAGCCCCGGGACTTCGATCCGCACACCACGACCCTGACCACCGATGCCGTGGTGATCCAGGCCCTGATGGAGGGACTGGCCAACGTCGACCCGGTCACGGCGGCGCCGATCCCGGGGGTGGCGGAGCGGTGGGAGACCTCGGCCGACGGCCTGCGCTGGACGTTTCATCTCCGGGCCGACGCGCGCTGGTCCAACGGCGATCCCGTGACCGCGGCGGATTTCGTCTATGCCTGCCGGCGGATGCTTTCGCCGGCCCTGGGGGCCGAATATGGGGAACAGTTTCATTGCCTGAAGAACGCGGTGGACTACGCGGCGGGACGGCTGACGGATTTCTCCGCCGTGGGGGCGCGGGCCCGGGACGAGCGCACGCTGGAACTGGAACTGACCACCCCGGTGCCGTACCTGCCCTCGCTGGTGGCGCAGATCTGCTGGTTTCCGGTGCACCGGGGCACGATCGAGAAGTTCGGCCGGATCGACCAGCGGTCGACGGCGTGGACGCGGCCGGAGCATCACGTCGGCAACGGCGCCTTCGTATTGAAAGAGTGGTTACCGGGCCGCTGGGTGCGGGTGGCGAAGTCCGGAACCTACTGGGACCGCGCCCGGGTGCGCCTCAACGAGGCGGTGCTGCACCCGATCGAGAACGCCGCGGTGGGCGAGTCCGCCTTCCGGGCGGGCCAGCTGCACGTCACGAACGCCCCGGTCGACAAGGTGCCCGCCTACAAGAAGGACCCGCGGCTGGCCGCGCTGCTGGTGGAGAGCGCGATCCTGCAGACGTATTTCTTCCGGCTGAACTGCACCCGTCCGCCCTTCCAGGATGCGCGGGTGCGGCGGGCGTTCTCGCTGGCGATCGACCGGGACAGGCTCGCGCGGCACGTCGTGCTCGCCGATACGGCGGCGTTTTCGCTGACCCCGCCCGAGTGCGCGGGTTACACGGCGGACCGCAGCGTGCGCACCGACGTGGCCGAGGCGCAGCGGCTGCTGGCGGAGGCGGGATTCCCGGGCGGCGCGGGCTTTCCGGCGCTCGAGGTGCCCTTCTATACGGAGGACGGCGCGGAGCAGCCCGTGCTCGAGACGGTCCAGCAGATGTGGCGCGCGCATCTCGGCGTCAACGTGGCCCTGCTGCGGCAGGAGATGCGGACGGTCATCGCCGCGCGCAACACCGGCAGCTACCACATCCTCGCCGGCAAGTGGCTCGGCGACTACCTGGATCCGGTGACGTTCCTCGAGCTGCTGACCACGAACGGCGGCAACAACCGCACCGGCTGGTCGAACCCCGCGTACGACCGGCTGCTCGCGGAAGCCTCGACCTTGCGCGAACCGGCCGCACGGTTCGCCCGGTTGCGGCAGGCGGAGGCGCTGATGCTGGCGGAAGCTCCCGTCATCCCGCTCTACTACCAACCCAAGCGTGTGCTGCGGCACCCCGCGGTGCGCGGCTGGCACGCCAACCTGCTCGACGTGCATCCGTTGAAGGCGGTCTGGCTGGAGCCGTGACACCGCCGGGCTACCGCCTCAGGTTGTCGCACACGATCGCGGCGGCGACCGCGGCGTTCAGCGACTCGGCCCGGCCGTAGCGCGGAACGGTAATGCGACGGCTGATACAGCCGGCGACGGCGGGGGAGAGCCCGCGACCCTCGCTGCCGATCACGATCACGGCGTCGCGCAGGCCGGCAAGCGAGTGCACGCGGTCGCCCTCGAGATCGCAGCCGAGGATCGGCGGCGCGGGCGCGAGCTCGGCCGCCGCGGCGAGCACCTCGGGCAGGTCGACCGCGTGCACGCGCACGCGCGCGAACGAACCCATGCTGGCGTTGATCACCTTCTGGTGGAAAAGATCCGCGCAGTCGGGCGAAAGCAGGACGCGCTCGCAGGCAAACCAGTCGGCGATGCGCAGGAGCGTGCCGACGTTGCCCGCATCCTGGACGCCGTCGAGGGCCAGCGTCAGACCCTGCCCCAGTTCGGCGGTCGCCAGGGGCCGCCGCTGGATCCGCCCGACCGCCAGCACCCGGGACGGCGTGGGGAAATGACTCGCGCGCTCCATTTCAGCCGGCGTGACGACGGTGACGCGCGGCGGCGCGACCGGCTCATGTAGGCGGGGTACCCTCACCCCGCGGAATTCCGAATCTCTCTCCACTTTGCTGCGGGGTGAGGGCACCCCGCCTACAGCCGGATTTTGATCGAGCCAGTCGGCGGTGGCATAGAGTTCGACGAACGGGAAATCCGCCGCGAGCAGCTCACCCACGACCTTTTCGCCTTCGATCACGAACAGGCCGAGCGCTTCGCGGTGCTTTTTTTCCCGCAACGACTTCAGGCGCTGGAGCTCGGCTTTGGTCAGCACGGGGCCAGCCCGCCACGGCTACTGGCGGTTGGCAAGCAGCGGTTCGCCGCGGCTGTACGGGCGGAAGCGGTGATCGGTCATGATGTATTCCGCCTCTTCGCCCCGCTTGATCAGGATTCCAATCTGCAATTCCTCGGGCGGGAGGCGGGACCGGTCCACGGCAAAACGAAAGCCGCTGTCGCGCCACCCCGGCTGACCGTGGGCGGCGACGACATCGGGCCGCGTCTTGGGCACCGTATTGAAAATGAGATCCGTCGTGGGAGAACGCAGCACCAGATAGATATCGCCGGGGTGCGAGATCTCGTCGGGGATAACCGCCCAGCCGGAAATGTAAGTGCCGGGGGTCTGGGCGTACACCTCGTCGATATGGTATGCGATCCGCCCACTCGGCTTCGCCCCGGGAAGATCGACACGCTCACACATCCGCGGCAGGGCATAGAGCCCGCGCCGGGCGGTCTCCCGGAGGAGTTTTTCCGCCCGCGCTGGCACCGGATAAAGCCGGAACTGGCTGTTGCCCATCTGACGGTACTGTTTGTAACGGAGGGCCGCCTCATCGCGACCCTCGACGAACGATTCGACCGCCGGCGCGAAACGAACATTGGAGACGACGTTGAACGCCGCCAGGATCGGAACACACGCGATCACCACCCGCCACGGCCGCAACGGGTGCGTCATGTATTCCATCAGCGCGAACGTCAGGGCGGCCCACGCAAGCGCGGATAGGACCATGTACCGGGACTGAAGCTGACCGCCCGCAACCTCCGCCCGGCCGATCGCAATCAAACCCAACGCCCCCACACAGAACAGGGCGACGGGCAGCATCACCGGCTCCAGGTGCCAGCCCCGGCGCAACCCAAGCCAGACCATTCCGATCAGGAGCAACACGCCCGCATACGGAGCCAGCGCGCCATGGCCAAACGCGAGCGGGGCACCCAGCAGCGCGAGCCAGTAAACGATGACGTGGCTGATGCCGGCGTCGTGGGCGATCTGATGGCCGGAGTTGATCGCAAAGCCTTGGAAGTACGCGAGCGCGGTGAGGGCCGCCAGCACGAGCCAGATCCACAGGCCCCGCCGTTCCCGATCCCGCCACAGCATGAACGCCCCGACCGGCCAGATCACCAGCCCCTGCGCCAGGGTAAACGTCGCCAGCACCGCCAATACCGCGGCGACGCCAAACCCCAGCCGGGAGGCCCGGGACAGGCCGACAATCGCCCCGACCGCCAGCGCCACGACCTGGAAATGATCGATCGATGCGCCGGACCAGAGGAAATTCTCGTAATGCTGCAGATGGAACATGAATGCGCCCAGGACGACACCCAAGCGCACGCGGCGCTCGATCCGACCGGCCGAAACCACGAGCGTCACGCACAGGGCGACGAGAAAGAGGTTTCCCACGAAACCGATGACCTCGAAATCGACCGTGCCGGTGGTCCACCAGCTCAGCGCAAACAGCAGCCGACTCGTGATCATCCGGTGTTCATTGTTGATCGCGAAGATCCGCTCGAAGAACCCCCGGAAATCGACCCCCGTGTCGAGCGCCAGCAGGAGGTCCAAAGCCGTGTCGAACTCGTCCCAATACACGATGTTCCGGGCCGATCCCGCCACCGTCCAAGCCACGAACGCGACCGGCACCAAGGCGAAGGCCGTCAGGCAGATCGCGGCCCAACGGCCGCGGACGTGGCGAAGAAAGTCAGGGGATACTCCCGTCATCCGGGGGCGAGAAGTTAAAATTGGAGAAGGCCTGAGGTTGTACCCCCAGAGGATGGCGCAATCCTGCTCACCTGACAAATCTGTCAGGGTAACAGGATGGTCTGAGACAGGACGCATAAGCGGCCTGAAAGTTTTTTTGGAGCCGCACCGTGCCCACGAGCAGGTTCCGGACTCGGTCTCTCCGGTGGGGCGGCCGCTTAGGAACAAGCCGGCTCCACCCAGCTGCAGTGTCCCGTCGTCGTCCTACTCCGCGCGACTAGCCCGGCCGACGCCGGCGGCTGCGCCACCCGGGACGGTCGGAGCCGGTCCGTCGCCGGCGCGGAGGCGGAACGCGGAACCGAAAACCCGGGCCGTGTGCTCCCGCAAGTCATCGAGCAGGGTGTAAAAGAGGGGCACGACAACCAGCGTGAGCACCATCGCCACGATCAGTCCGCCGATCATGGTCCGGCCGAGCGGCGCGTAGGACATGCCGACGATCTTGGAATTGCCGACGGCCATCGGGATCAGGCCGGTGACGGTGCACATCGTCGTCATGAGGATCGGACGCAGCCGATACCGGCCGGCCTCCATCAAGGCGTCCAGGCGCGCCCGGCCCTGCGCACGCAGCCGGTTGGCCATGTCGATCAGGACGATCGCGTTGTTCACCACCACGCCGACCAGGATCACGACTCCGATGCGGGCCATCATGTCGAGGCCGGTGTTCGTGAGGTAGAGAGTCCAGTATACGCCCAGACCGGCGAACGGCACCGCGATGATGACGGCGAAAGGCAGGACGAACGACTCGAACAGCACGCCCATCAGGAGGAACACGAAGACGATGGCGAGGATCAGCGGGAACATCATCTCGCGGTCCTCATTGCTGTTGTACCAGCTGCCCTTGTCCCAGCGGTAGCCGCGCGGCATCTCGAAACCCTCCATCGCCTTGTCGATGGCGGCGAAGAGGGTGCGGGAATCCTGGCGGGGGGCGCGTGCCGTGACGCGCACGATGGTCTGGCGGGCCTCGCGCTGGATCTGGCCGAGTGACTTGGCCACATTCATGGCCGCCAGGGATTCGAGGGGCACGTCGATGCCGTTGTCGGTGCGAAACGTCATCGTGCGCACGTCGTCGAGCCCCGTGCGATCGGCATCCGCCAGTTGCGCGAAGATCCGGAGTTCGCGACCCTCGGGGTTGTTGAACCGGCCGACTTCGACGCCGCGGATGGTGTTGCTGATGGAACTGGAAACCGACTGCGGGTTCACGCCCATCATGCGGGCGCGGTCGCGATCCAGCACGAGCTGCAGCTCCTGTCCGCCGCGCTCCGAATCGGTGTCGACGGAGAGCAGCCCGGGGATGTTGCGCAGCCGGCGAACCGCCTCCTCGGCGAAGCCGAGCAGCGTCGTGGTGTCCTCGCCATAGAGTGCGATCGAGATCGCGGAATCCTGGGGCGCGCCGCCGGAACCGCGCTGCAGCGAACGGGCGTTGATGCCGGCCGGGATCTCGAACTTCTCCTTGATGTCGCGCTCGATCGCATGCCGGTCCATCGGCGGCGTGTGCCAGCCCATCCAGATCAGGAACGACTCCCACGCGGCCGCGTACCATTGGGTGTTGGGGTCTTCCTTGAACTTGAGCTGCAGCCGGCCGTAGCTGTTGCGGAAACGGGTTTCGATGCGCTCGAGGTTGTAGCGCTCCCGCTGGGACTCGAGGAACACCTCGAACTTCCCGAAAAACGCATCGGCCTGCTCGAGCGTGTATCCGCTCGGCAGCTCGAAGTGCAGCTGCATCGAGCTGGCGCTGTCGTAGCTGCGACCCAGGCCACCTCCCGCGCTGCGCGGCATGTTGTTGTAAGGATGATAGACCGACGCCATCGCCGCCAGCACCAGCATCACGGCCTCGATCCGGTGCGACAGCACCCAGCGCAGCACGCGCAGGTAGTGGTCGCGCAGCCACACGATGACGCGCAGCTCCCGGTGGTGCTGCCCGCGCGAGAGCCGCTGGGCCGCGAGCGGCACGAACACGAGGGCGATGAACAGCGACGCCACAAGCGAGGCGATGACCGGGACGCCGATGCGCAGCATCCAGAACGCCATATCCCCCGCGCCCCCCATCAGCATCAGCGGGAGAAACACCACGATGTTGGTGCAGGTCGACATCACGACCGCGAGCCCGACTTCACCGGCGCCGCCGATGGAGGCGGCGGTCGCCTCGACCCCTTCCTGCCGGTGGCGGTAGATATTTTCGACGATGACGATCGCGTTGTCCACGACCATGCCCACCGCCAGCAGCAGGCCCATCATCGTCGCCATGTTCAGCGACCACCCCATGAAGAACAGCACGACCAGCGTGCACAGCAGCGACAGCGGGATGGACATCGTCAGGATGGCCGTCATGCGCGGCGCGCGCAGGAAGATGTAGATGATCAGCGCCGCGAAGAGTCCGCCCCAGTAGCCGGCCTCCTCGAGCGTGCTGATGGATTTCTTCACCTCCTGGCCCTGGTCGTAGAACACCTCGAAGCGAACGCCCGCGAGCTGCGGCATCTCCGCCAGCTTCAGGAGCGTGGCGCGGACTTCCCGGCTGATCCGTTCGATGTTGCCGGTCGAGTCGCGCGTGACCTGCAGGCCCACCGACGGCTGGCGGTCCACCCGGTAGACCCAGTCGCGTCGCGGCATCCGAAACGACACATGTGCGATGTCGCTCACCCGCAGGCGCTGCACCGGGTCGATGATGATCGAGCCGATCTCCTCGACGCCCGTGAAACGCCCCATCGAACGCACGTAGATCTTCTTGCCCGACTCGTAAACGTAACCGCCGGAGAGGGCGACGTTCTGGTTGCGCAGCGACGCCACCATCTGCGGCACGTCGATGCGATGGCTGCGCAGGCGTTCGTCGAGCAGCTCGATCTGCACCTCGCGCCCCTGGATGCCCCAGATGTCGACGTTGCCCACTCCCTCGATCCGCTGCAGGGCGGGTTTGACGAAATGCTCCAGCCGGTACGCGGCGTCCTCCATGTCGGGGGGCAGGCGCGCGACCAGGTTCATCATCGGCTGGTCGTTCTGGTCGTAGCGCCGGACCCAGATGCGATCGACATCGTCCGGCAGCGTCGGCTTCACCCGATCCATCCGGTCGCTGAGCGCCGCATACGCGGTGCGAAGATTCGTGCCGGTCTGGAATTCCACCCGCACGTAGCCGTAGCCGACACTCGAGTAACTCGTGACCCGCTTCACATCCGGCACCGTGCCGATGATGTCCTCGATCTTCCGCGTGATCTTCTCCTCGATGTCGCGCGGCGACGCATTCTGATACTGCACGCTGATGTGCAGCGACGTGCCCTCGTAGCCCTCCGGGTACAATGCGATCGGGATCCGCGTGTAGGCGATGTAGCCCACGACCAGCATCGTGAGCAGGATCATCACCACCGTCACCGGCCGGTGGACGGAGAAACGGGGGATCGCGGTGGTGAGCGGTTCGCGCTTCATTTCGCGTCAGCCTATTTCCCCAGCGGCTCCGGTTCCGGCTGCCCTTCGCCGGCGGATTGATCCGCCCCGGGTTCGACCATCGGGCGATTCGACGTGAACTGGAAATAGAGCGTCGGGATCACGACCAGCGTGAGCACGGTCGCAGCCGAGAGGCCCACGATGACCGTGATCGCCATCGGCGTGCGGATTTCCGCGCCCTCGCCAATGCCGAGCGCCATCGGGATCAGGCCCACGACCGTCGTCAGCGCCGTCATGAGGATCGGCCGCAGCCGCGCCCGGCCGGCCTCGACGATCGCCTCGGTCTTGTCCAGTCCCCGGCGGCGGAGCGTGTTGATGTAGTCGATGAGGACGATCGCGTTGTTCACGACGATGCCCACGAGGATGATGAGTCCGAGAAACACCATGATCGTGACCGGAATCCGTGCGAGCCACAGCACCCACACCACCCCGATCATCGCCAGCGGCACCGTCATCATGATGAGGAACGGCTGCACCAGCGATTCGAACTGGCTCGCCATGACGATGTAGACGAGGAACACCGCGAGCGCGAAGGCGAGCAGCAGGCTGTTCAGCGACGTCTTCATCTCCTTGTTCTGGCCCGCGAGATTGTACGAGAAACCGGCCGGAAACGCGATGCTCTCCATCGCCAGCACGATGTCGCTCGACACCGTGGCGAGGTCGGCGCCGCGAATGTTCGCCGTGATCAGCGCGGTGCGCTGCTGGTCAACCCGGCGGATCTGGCTCGGGCCTTCGTTCACCGTGAGCTCGGCCACGGCCGAGAGCGGGATCGGGACGGCGCCGCCCGGATTGACGATCAGCCGGCGCAGCTCCTCGAGGCCCACGCGGTCCTCCTCCCGCAGGCGGACCACGATGTCGATCAACTGGTCCTCCTGGCGAAACTGCGTGGCCGCGCGCCCCTGGACCTTGTTGCGCACGATCTCGGCGACGTTGCGGAGATTGAGTCCGTACTCGGCCAGCCGGTCGCGGTTGTAGATGACCTGGATCTCCGGGTGACCGCTTTGGAGGCTCGAACGGATGTCGACGAGTCCGGGCACCGACGTGGCCAGCACCTGCTCGGCCTCACGACTGAGCCGCTTGAGGGTGGCCAGTTCGTGTCCGCGCACCTCCACCTCGATCGGACTCTTGAAGCTGAACAACGCCGGATAGGAAACCTCGAGCTTCACCTCGGGCACGTTGCGAAACTCCTCGCGGATCCGGTCGATGAGCGCGGTCTCGGCCTCGGTCGGCAGGCCGCTCTTCATTTTCACCGTCAGACGCGCGGTGTGTTCGCCGGCATCGATCGACGTCGTCGCGCTTTCCTCGGCTCCGACGGTGATCGCCGTCCGCTCCACCTCTTCCTGGCTCCGCACCATCTCGTCGATCCGCGCCGCCACGTCACCTGTCCGCTCGAGCGGCGTGCCGATGGGCAACGTCAGGTCGAGGTTGAATTCACCCTGATGAACCTGCGGAATCAAATCGCTGCCGAGCCGCGGGACAATGAGCACAACGCTGAGCACCAGCGCCGCGAGTGAACCGCCCAGGATCGCGAACCGGTGCCGCAGCGTCCGGGCCAGCACGAGCGGGTAGAGGCGCTGCAGCGCATCGTTGCCGCGTTCGAAACCGAGGAGCGCCACTCCCACGATCGGCGCGAGCACCAGGCCCAGCGCCCGCACCGTGCCGATGCATCCCTGCACGAGCACGAGCGTGAGGGTCTGCAGCAATGAACCGCCGAACCGCAGCGCCGCCTCGACCGCACCCCGGGCGGCGACGAACAGGTACGCGGTCACGCCAGGGACGAAGATCAGGACCAGCTTCCACCAGGGTTGCACGACGAACCAGTACCAGACCGAAAGGTGCAGCGGCTTCGACGGTACCGGTGCCCCCGGATACGGCGGGAACGACGGCGGCGGCACCACGACCCCGCGCCGCAGGAGGAACACGACGCCGATCGCGATCGCCGGCACGACCAGCAGGAGGAGCCACCGCCACGCGCGGCGTCCGAACCACGCCGTCAGCCGCGCCACGCTGATCTCCACGCGCGGCACCGCCGTGAACGCCAGCATGCCCGGCCACACCCGGTGACTGCCCAGCGGACCGAACGAGTCCGCCGCAAGCCAGCGCGCCGCGGGCGCCAGCAGCGCGCGCAGCTTCGGCACGAGCGCCAGCCCGAAAGCCACGGGCAGCAGCACCGCGGTGACGACAAGCTTGAACGCGGCCGCCACGATGAGCAGGGCGCCCCAGCCCACGCGTTGCAGCGCAAGGCCGGCGGTCCGCACGGCCAGGACAACCCGGCTGCGACCCGGCCCGAGCGCCGGGAACTGAAGGATGTCGCTGCCCCGGAGCTGGGCCATCACGCCGCCGGACTGCACGACTTCGCCCGCCTGGGCCGTCGCGACCGCGGCCTTCGAGGCAAGCATCGGAATCAGGTACAGGGCGGCGATGAGGGACGCGATTTGCGAGAACACCACCGCGAGCGCCATGTCGCCGAACACCTGACCGGCGACGCCCTCGACGAACACGATGGGGAAGAACACCGCCACCGTCGTGAGCGTGGAGGCGACAACCGGCATCGCGACCTCGCTCGTGCCGCGCACGACCGCGGTCACCGGGTCGTCCCCTTCCTCGCGACAGCGGAAAATGCTCTCGAGCACGACAATCGCGTTGTCGACGAGATTGCCCACCCCGAGCGCCAGGCCGCCGAGCGAGATGATGTTCAGCGAGACGCCCGACATGTACATCGGGGCGAACGTGGCGAGGATCGAGATCGGGATGCAGAGACTCACGATCAACGTCTGCGTCACATTCCGGAGAAACAGGTACAGCACCACGATCGCGATCAGGCCGCCGAAAATCGCGTTCTCCTTCACCTCGCGGATCGAGTTGTCGATGAAGACCGACTGGTCGGACAACAGCTGGATCGTCGTGCCCGGGGGCAACTGGAAGGCGAGGAAGTCAGTTTGCTGCCGGTGGTTGATCAGCGCCTGGGCGGAACTGCGCTGCGCCTCCATCTGCGCGCGGCTGATATCGGAAGGCGCTCCCTTTTTCTTGGAAACGCGCTCGCCCTTCGACCCCTTGGCCGGCGCCGTCGCCTTCTTGGGCACGGCATCCGGTCGCTTCAGACTTTCCACGTATTCCTTCTGCTCCGGCGTGCCGAAGATCGCCTCCTTCACCGCCGCGGCGACGACCAGGACGTTGGCGTCGGCCTCCTTGTAGATCTCGATTTCGACGCTCTCGTGGCCGTTCACCCGCGTGATGACCTGCCGGTCCTCATGGTAGCGTGTGACCGTGCCGATGTCGCGGAGCCGGATGTCGATGCCGTTCTGCCGCGCGACGATCAGGCTTCCGATTTCCTCCATGCTCCGGAACTCGTTCAGCGTGCGAATGAGGTACTCCGTCTGCCCCTCGCGCAGGTTGCCGCCCGACATGTTCACGTTGCCCTGCTGGAGGCGCGAACTGATCTGGTTGATGTCGAGTTTGAGGGTGGCGAGCTTGCTCTCGTCGAGCGCCACGAGGAACTGCTCCTCGAGTCCACCCTTGATCTGGACCGCCGCGACCCCGGAGATCGTTTCGAGCCGCCGCTTGACGTCATTGTCCGCCAGATACCGCAGCTCATACAGCGACTGCGGTCCGGCGAGCCCGAGCCGCAAGATGGGGTCGAGCGAAGGATCGAAGTGCAGCAGCAGCGGCCGCTGCGCGCCCTCGGGCAGCCGGATGCGGTCGATCTTCTCCCGCACCTCCTGCGCCACGAGGTCCATGTCGGTCTTCCACTGGAACTCCAGCATGACGTCCGACTGCGAGGCCTTGGAGACCGAGCTGATGGCCACGAGCTTCGGGATGATGCCGAGCTGCTGCTCGAGCGGCCGGGACACCACGTTCTCCATTTCCTCGGGCGCGGTGCCCGGATACGTGGTGCGCACCGTAAGGGTCGGGTAGCTCATGTCCGGCATGAGCGTCAGCGCGAGGCGCTGATAGGAGACCCAGCCGAACACGCCGACGGCGAAGGTCACCATCAGGATCGCGACGGGGCGGCGGACGACGAGCGAGTAGTGCGAGTCGTCGATGCGAAAGACCGGGCGTTTGCTCATGCGGCTGGCCGTGACGGACGGACCGACTCAGATTTTCTCCGACTTCGCGGCGGGCGCCGCGGCATCGCCGGGCTTGGCCGCGACGGGCGCAGCCCCGGTGGGTCCGGCGTTCACGGAGCGCACGAGCGAACCGTCCTTCAAGCCGCTTTGGCCCAGGACGATCACCGGCGTCCCGACCTCGAAACCCGCCAGCGCCTCGACATTGTTCGGGTCCTCGAATCCCACCGTGAGTTTTTTCTTCACCGCGCGATCGTTCACCACCGCAAAGACGTACCGCTCGCCGCCTTCGTAAATGACCGCGCGCTTCGGGATGAGCACGGCGTTGGTGCGCGTGTCGGTGATCACGCGTACGCCGACGAACAGCCCCGGCGGAAGATCGCTCGGCTTCTCGCCGCGCACCCCGACCGTCACCTTGAACGTGCCGCTCTTCGGGTCGATGACCGGGCTGATCCGCTTGACCCAGCCGGTGAAGGTCTTGTTGGGCAGAAACTCCGAGGTCACGACCGCCGGCTGATTCTCGGCCACGATGGGCAGATAGCGGCCGGGGATGAACACCCGGGCCACGAGGTCGTCGAGCTTCACCATGGAAAACACCTTGGTGCCGCCAGCGACGCGCGCCCCGACCTGCACCTCCCGCGCGGAAATGACGCCGGCAAAGGGGGCGCGGACCGTGGCGTAGGCGAGCCGGATCTTCGCCCGCTCGAGCCGCAGCCGGGCCTGCTCGAGTTGATACGTCTGCGTCTCGTAGTCCTGCTTGTTGATCAGGTTGCGCTGGTAGAGATCCTGCGTGCGCGCGTAGTTCCGCTTCAGGTGCTCGTAATTGCCGTTGGCTTCATCCGCATCGACCCGGAGCTCGCGGTCGTCGATCTTCAACAGCGGTTCGCCTTCCTTCACCACCTTGCCCTCCTCGACGAAGAGCGCCTCGACCTGGCCGGTGGTCTGCGGGTAGATGTCGACCACCGACTCGGTCTCGAGCGTCGAGTTGAAACTCAGGAACGCGGAGATTTGACCCCGGGTCACGAGGGCGGTCTCGACCGGGACCATCTCGGCGGCAGATTGACGGGCTTTCTCCTTCTCGGCGTCCGCCGCGCGACGGGCCGCGACCGCGGGACTCACCGCGGGGGCCGCCTTGGCCGCGGGATTGGCCGCCGGCGTGGCAGGCGTGGAAGGCTCGGCCGGCTTGCTGCAGCCGACTGCGAGCAATCCCACGACGAACAGGGCAGGAAGCGCCGACGACAGGGCTACGGCGCGCAGAGTAAAGGCGGGAATCGACACGGGAGTTTGGGCGGAAAGGGCAGGGAAGCGGTCCGAACGAGGCGGAGCGCGAGTTTCGATCAACCGTCGACGCAGGTCAAAGCCTTCGGCGACAAAGCCCGATCTTTACGTATCATCCCCCACCCATGCACGGATCCAGCGCCTCCCCGCGGGGCGAACGCGAACGGCGCACGGAGGGTGAGGGAGCCGGGTTTGAGCATGGCAGGCGGCCAGCGAGACGACTGGAACGGGAAGGCGTTACTCAGTTCATTCATCCGACGACCGAGGCGGATGATTATTATACCGATCGCCGGTGAAATCCTGACTCGGCCGGAGGCATGCAGTTGAAAGTTGAGGGTTGAACGTTGAAAGAGGCAAACTCGACGGCCCGAACAACCGTTTGGCAGACGGAAGGCGAAGGCACCTTTCGGCGCGGGCTGCCGGCAGACCGCGATTTCAACCCGCGCCCGCGGCGTCGTGTCTTTCAACTCTCAACTTTCAACTGCATGAGCGCGGCTCAGGCCATCAACGGCCGGCGTTCCACCGTTCCGATTCAGGCGAGCACGAGGCTCGCGTCACCTTGGCAAAGCACTCTGGCGGACTGAATACGCGCGACTCAAAGGGGCGCTGCCGGGAAAACCGCCGCCGTCAGGGAGCGGTCGCCGGCCCAAGCGTCAGGCGCACCAGGGTGGCACCGGGCAATTCCACGTTTAACCGGTGATCCCGGGCCGGGATGTCCACGGTCCGGTCGACAAGCGTGCGCGCCCCCGCCTCCAACGTGAGCCGGTAGCGGCCCGGTACGATCCGGAAGAGCCGGGCCGTCACGGCCGCCGCTTCCGCTTGGTGGAGAAAGATCTCGGCGGTCAGCCCGGTCTTGCTCGCGGCGCCGACGAGCGCCGTAAAGCTGCGCGGCGCGCCGTCCCAGGCGACATGGTAGTAGGGCGACATGCCGTTGGGGATGTGATTGCCGGTCAGCATCGCCACCACGAGGTCGGTGCCGTCCCAGTTGTCGACGTCACGGGCGACCTCGATGCGATCGGTGAAAAGGACCTCCGTGGTGCGCAGCGGGGTGTTGTAACGCAGGGTAGCCAGCATGCTTTGCTCAATCCCGGCGGCGAGCGGTGCCGTCTCGCCGGTGAGGCGATAACGGAGGTAAGGCGGCCCGTGGCGCCGGAGCAGGGCATCGAACCGCGCGTCGCCGGTTTCGAGCCGCCATTGCGCGACGACGCCCCAGAATCCGGCGTTGGCGTACAGCCGGTGGGCCGCCCAGCCGGCCGAACCTTCGGGGGCGGCGGCCCGCGACGCGGCATCCGGCCACGCCTCCAACAGCGCCAGCGTATCGCGGAGGGGGGCCAGCAGTGTGTCGTCGCCGGTCCGCACCCAGCTGAACAAGAGCTGGTCGTAGAGCTGGCCGTCGCCCCGCCAGTCGAAATAGCGCCAGAACATGTTCGCCCGATACCAGGTGGGTTCGTCGCCGTTCACCGCCGCATCCGGCCAGCGCAACGACGCGGGAAACACACCCGGCGGCTTGGCCTTGTCCGGGCGCAGCGCCGCCTTGGCCCAGGTGCGGCTCCACGCCTGGAGCAGCGCGTCGGCTGCCGGATCCTCGCGTAGCCAGGCCAGGAAACGCACGGCCTTCACCGCGCGGGCGTTCATCGCCAGGTCCCGGTTGCGCGGCGGATCGGAAACGATGGCGGTGGCGCCGATCCAGGCCGACTTGAACTGGAGGTCACCGTGCTGGTTGCGACCGGTCCACAGCTCGCGCATGTGCCCGTGCGACCACGCGAGCCGGTCGATCCACTCGTCGCTGCGCGTGAGCAACGCCATCATCGGCACCGTGTCGGCCACGAATTCCGCGGAGTGCTCGACGTCGCGGGGCTCGCGCGAATAGCCGCGATGCATGCGCCGGCTGAACCAGATGCCCTCGGCGAGACGGCCGAACGCTGCGGTCGCCTTGGCGTCGCCGGAGAACATCAGCGTCGGCCACCACCGCAGCGTCTCGACGTCGTCGTCGGGCTTGCCGCCGAACTCACCGTTGGGGATCTGGCGCTCGTCGATCCAGTAGTGCGCCACCTGCCGGAGCCGCTGCAAGGCCTCGAACTGCGCGGTCGACCACGCAGGTGCGCCCGCAGGCGCAACGTAACGGTCCCAGGGGTCCGGTTCATCCACGTTTTCACCCGCGTACATCGCCACGAGCGCATCCTGCGGCTGCCGCGGCCGGATTTCCGCGATGTCGCGGTCGAATGCCTCCTTGTCCTTTGTCAGGTGCTGCTCGACCCAGATCCAGTAGAGCAGCCGCGCCCGCAGCCACAGCGCCCGCGGCCGCAGCGGAAAGGCCGTGCCGTCGGGATGCTCGACCAGCGCGTCAAGCCGGCTCAACGCGATCTTGTACCGGGTGAACATGCTGCTGCGCGTCTGCACGCTGTACCAATCCCAGCCCGCCGCGCGGTGCCACTGCTCGGCCTCGGCCAGCAGGTCCAGCTGCGCCTTCCAGTACGCGCTGAAGGCGCGCAACTCGGGCGCCTTGCCGTGTTCCGCCAGCTCGGCGCGGAGGCCGTCGAGCGGGGCGCGCGAGGCGTGGCGGCCGACGTCGTCGATCTGACGCCGAAACCAGCGGGCAACGTCCGTTTCCGGCCCGGGTGCCGGCAGCAGGTGCAACGCGAGCAGCCGCGCCCCGTGCGGTGCCGCGAGGGAGAACTCGATCGTCGTCGCGCCGGTGGCTTCGAACGCGAGCTGGGCGACGCGGTAACGATTGATCGGCGGCGCCGAGGGTTCCTCCTCGAGCCCGAATTCGCGCGGGTTGTGCGCGTGGTCGCGGCCGTTGATGCGCACGCGCACGGTGTGCGCGTCGCGATGGCCGTCGTCGAGAAACACGAGCGCCGTCCACCGCCCCGGCGCCAGGTCGGCGCGCAACGCAAACGCCCCGCCGCTCACGCCGTCCACCAGGGCCGGTGACCGCACCCCGCTCCACGCGGCTTCGCCAAAGGTCGCCACCGGTGGCTGCGTCCACCCGTAGCCGCGCCCGGCGTCGTAGGCCGCGCCGGGGGCGAGCGCCACGACGCCCTCGCGCTGCGTCCCGGCGCTCGTGGCGTCGAAGTAAAGCGGCGCGTCGAGCGACGCCGCGGCCGCCACCCCCGCAAGCAGACCACCGAGCGCGAAGATCGGGAGGCGCTTCATCGCCAGCCTGGGACCGAACAGACTTTGCGTTTGCACCTTCTAGGTGGGAGCCGAGCAAGCCGGTTGACCGCGGATTTCGCTGATGGCGCGGATATTTCCCTTATCCGCGTGATCCGCGTAATCCGCGGTTAAGTCATGACGCTTGGGGCCGGATTTAACTCAGAAGCGGAACTTGATGCCGCCGGTGTAGATCGCGCCCGCGAACGAGTAATCCTCCGGTCGGTTCGGCGTCGTGGCGTACCACGAGGTCACTTCCTCGGAGAGATTACGGCCCTCGACGTAGATCGTGAAGCGCCGGTTCACGCGGTAACTCAGCGAGGCATCCCAGCGCGTCGCCTTGTTGTTGATCGAGAACGAGGTCAGGCCGCCGGACGTGCGGACGAACTCATCGATGAAGTTCATCGCGACCCGGGCGGTGAAGCCGTACTTTTCCCACCAGAGCTGGGCATTGTAGACCGTCTCCGGCTGCTCGGGGAGGAAGCCGACATTGAGCGGCCGGTAGGTGGTCGTGCTGCCGGGGACGAGCTCCTCGAGCACGGACGAGCCGTCGATGAAGGTCGCGTTCAGGTTGACGCCGAAGCCGTCGAGCGGCTTGGGCAGGAACGTGAGGGCCTGCTGCCAGGAGAGCTCGATTCCCGTCGCCTTGCCCGTCGAGCCGTTGCGCTCCTGGAAGAAAAGCGTGTTCGGGACGGCCGGGTCCTTGAACTGGCTGCGGAAGATGACGTCCTTGAGGTCCTTTCTGAAGACCGCCGCGGACAGGACGCCGCTCTGCGCGAGATAGTACTCGAGCGAGAGATCGAAGTTGCGCGACAACTGCGCTTTCAGGCGGGCGTTGCCGAGGAAGACCTTGTTCGTCTCCGGATAGTCGCCGGGCTCGAGGCCGCCGGTGCCGGACTCGGAGGCGGTGTCGGCCGTGGAGCGATAGGGCACGAGGTCACCGTACGCGGGCCGCGCGAGGGTGTGGGTGAACGCGGCCCGCGCGACGAGGTTGCGGTTGATGCGATAGTTCAGGAGCAGGCTCGGGTGGAAATTGTCGTAGCGCCGCGAGCCGCGCGACGGGCCGAGGGGATCAGCGAGCCAGGTGTAGCCGGTCGAGGTCCGCTCCCAGCGCAAGCCACCGATGACTTCCAGTTTTCCAATCTTGGTCGTGCCCATGCCGTACGCGGCGAGGATGTCCTCGTTCACATCGTACTTGCGCGCCTCGAGCCGGACGAGTTCGTCGCCGAGCAGCGGAGTGAAGGCGGTGGCGTTGGCCCGGTAGTACGCGACGACGCTGTCGAGCGAGACGATCGGCCCCATCGTCGCCTGCGACCCGGAGAGCAGGCCGCGCGGCTCGGTAAACACCGGGAACTGCGCGAAGGTCGGCTGGTTTACGGTGGGCGCGTTGACGTCCACGATCGACGGGCGCGAGCTGCGCTCCTTGTTGCGGCTCTTCACGCCGAACTTCCAATCGATCGCCTGGCCGGCGAGCGGCAGCGCGAAGGAATAGTCGAGGTTGGCCGTGACGTCGGTCTCGTCTTCGGACCCCTTCTGGAAACGCAGATTGCTCAGCTTGCGGTCCGTCAGCGGCCCGAAGAACCCGTTCTGACCCGAGGCGATGTGGGTGAGCGAGACGACGGGCAGCGTCGCATTGCGGCGGTCAACGGCCCAGGCATACGCGCGGCGCTCCGTGTTGCTCGGAAAGTCGAAGATGTAGCGGTCGCGGTCGAGCCACGCTTCCGAGGTGCCCAGCCGCACGCCGTATTTCAGCGTGCCGCCGCTGTCGAGCCGGGTCTGGCCGTCGACGCCGAGGCGCAGCAGGTCCTGCTCGCGCACGCCGTCCTCCATGTAATTCTGGAAGCGGGCCTGCAGTCCGGATTGCTGCTGCGCCGTCGACGTCGCGTTCCAGCGGGAGAGCGCGCGGACGCGGTTCCGGAAACGGCCCCCCTCGGTCTCCGTGTTCTCGTAGAAGGTGCGGAAGTGGAGCTCGGTGGCATCGGACATCTTCCAATCCAGGTTCACCGTGGCGCCGAGCTTCGTGATGTCGGAGAAGTTCAGCCGGGTGTCGTAGGCCTCCAGGGCCTGGTCGCCGACGGCGGCAATGGCACCCGCCACTCCGCTGCCCGAGGTGCCCACCGGGATCGCCCCCGCGTCATAGTACGCAAACTCGTAGGAGTTGGTCATCCGGTCCTCGCGGCGGTAGGTCAGCGTCGCGCTCAGGCCCAGCGTGCGATCCTTGTCGATCACATCCATGAACGTCACCGAGCCCGCGTAACCCGGCTGCTTGCGGAACGCGTTGTGGATGTACTCGAACTTGCCGTTGAGGCTGCGCTCCTTGAGGTCGAAGGCGCTGCGCGTGACGAGATTGATCGTCCCGCCGAACGAGTCCGCATCCATGTCGGCCGTGAGCGTCTTGATCACCTCGATGCCGCCCACCATTTCCGCCGGGATCAGGGAGAGATCGACGGCGCGGGTGTCGGTGTTGACGGAGGTGGAGTCGATGTTGCTGCCGGTGGTGGAGAGGCGGTCGCCGTCGAGCGTGACCGCGTTGAATTCAGCGGGCGTGCCGCGGACGTTGGCGAACTGGTCGTCGACGACATTGACCCCGGGCAGGCGGGCGAGCGCCTCGCCGACGGTGCGGTCGGGCAGGTTGCCGATGGCGTCGGCCGAGATGATGTTGGAAATGCCACTGGCCGTGCGCTGCTGGTTGATGGCCCGGGCCTGGCCTTCGCGCACGGATTCGACCGTGACCGCCTGCAGGACGACCGTGTCGCCGCCGAGCTGCGCATCGGCGCGGACCGTCTGGCCGTCCGCCACCCGCACGGTCACGGACTTGGGCTCGAGCCCGAGGTAACTCACCTCGAGCGTGTAGTTGCCGGCCGGAACCTGGCTGAAATAGTAGGCGCCCGCGCGGTCGGTCACCGCCTCGCGGTCACCCGGGGTCAGCCGGACCGACGCGCCCGGCAGCGGGCTGCCGAGGGTGGAGTTGCGCAGGATGCCGGTGATGGCGCCGTCGGCGAAACCGGAGGCCGCGATCAGCAACGAAAGGGCGACCATGACGATAGCCCGAACAACGCGAGGAGAATGAGACGGGGTGCAGTTCATGGGAAATTGGCGGACGAACCAGTATGCTCCTTGGGGGATCAGCGCGACGATGAAATAGTCCGCTTCACGTTTGTCAGCTGCGGGCGGCAGCGGCACGGACGGCGGCGCCATCAATCTCCAAGCCAAGTCCGGGGCCCTCCGGTAGGTGCAAAACGCCCTTCTCTAGTTTCACGCGATTGTGGAACAGTCTCATCAGCGCGTCGAACGTTGAACCCAGCTCGGGGAACTCGATGAACCGCGCCACGAGCGGCGTGGACGCCATGCAGTGCAGGGAGGCGGCCGTGGAAATCGTGGGGCGGGTGTTGTGCATCTGGATCGGTTTCTGGAAGCACGAGGAGAGCGTCGCCATGCGGTCCATTTCGGTGATGCCTCCGACTTTCACGACGTCGGGATTGATGATATCCACGTTGCCCTGGACGATGAGGTCCTTGATCTGCCAGCGCGTGTAGCATTTCTCGCCGGCCACGATGTCCTGATCGTGCAACGCCGCCGTGACGTCCCGCATTTCCACCAGGTTCTGGTCGGACACCGGGTCCTCGAAGTAAGTGACGTTGTAACGTTCGAAGAGCTTGCGGCCCGTAGCGATGGCGCGCTGGGCGGAGTAGCCGTTGTTGGCATCGATCATCAGCACGATGTCGGGCCCGATGGCCTTGCGCACGGCCGCGGCGTAGGCGAAGGTCGGATCGGGATCGGGATTCATGAAATGCTCCCGAATCTGGATCCGCACTTTCACGGCCTTGAAACCCTGTTCGACGAACTTCATGCACGAGCGCACGCAATCGTCGACGCTCACGCGGCCGCGGCGGATCGGCACGGAGCCGTAGGCCTCGATCTTGTCCCGGTATTTTCCGCCGAGGAGATTGCAGATCGGCTGCCCGAGCAGGCGGCCCTTCAGGTCCCAGAGCGCAATGTCGAGGCCTGCGATTGCATTGGGGAGCGCCCCGCTGGGACCGAGGTCGTGGTTCTCGAAGAACATCGTGTCCCAGAGGCGGCGAACATCGAACGGATTCTTGCCCACGACTTCCTTCTTCAGCCGGTCGTCGACGAACGTCTTCATGAGGGCACCGCCGTCGAACGCGCACTCGCCCCAGCCGGAGATGCCAGCGTCGGAGGTGACTTCAACGAGAATGGCGCGGTCGACGACGTAGGAATTGACGGCGGTGATCTTGACGTCGGGCTTGGCGGGGACCGCCGCGGCCGCCGTGCGGGGCGCGACCGTGGAGGCGAGCGGAACGGCGCCAACGAGTGCGGCGGACCTCAGGAAGGTGCGGCGGGAATTCATGGTCGGTGGGAGGGGATGGCAGGGCGGACGGTGGAGAACGGGAAAAGGGGTTCAGACGATCTTCGCCGCGGCGAGCCACTTCGGGTCGAGCTCGATGCCGAAGCCGGGGCCGGTGGGGCAACGCAGGCGGCCATCGACGGGCGTGTGCGTCTGCGCCGGGGTGTCGAGCGGGATTTTGCCGTCGAAGCTCTTGTATTCCTGGAATGCGCCGGCGTTGGGGATGCAGGCGACGAAGTGCAGCATGTAGAGGAAGCCCAAGCCAGTGCCGGAGATGTGGGTGTCGCATTTCAGGCCGGCGGCGTGGGCCATGCGCGCGACCCGGATCGAGCGGACAAGTCCGCCGAAGTAGAACAGGTCCGGCTGCACGACATCGAGCGCGCGGTGCGCGATCATCCAGCGGAACCGGTTGTGGCTGCTCTCCTGCTCGCCGCCGGCGAGGGGAACGGTAAGGGCGTCGGCAATTCGCTTCGTCTCGTCGTAGAGATCGTGCGGCACGGGCTCCTCGTAGATCGCGATGCCGTGGCGGTCGAGGAGGCGGCCCACCTCGAGGCCGCGCGCGAAATCGAACGAGCCATTGGAATCGCCGTAGAGCGTGAACCGGTCGCCGAATCTTTCCCGCACGAGCGGAATGAGGGCCTCGGTACGGCCCGGGACGACATCAGCGTTGCCACGCATGCGGCCGCCGACCTTGAACTTGGCCGCGCGCGTCTTGTAGCGGTCGCGCGCGGCGAGCATGCGGTCGACGCTCTCGGCGGCGGAACGGTGGCGATCCTCGTGCGCGTGGTAGAGATCGACCGTGCCGCCGGGCTTGCCCCCGAGCAGCGTGGAAACGGAGACCCCCGCGGTGCGCGACAGCAGGTCGAGCACGGCGAACTCGATCGCAGCGAAGGGCAGCCAGAAGAGGAGGCCCTGGCGCTTGTAGTTCGAGGAGTGAAGATAGACGGTCTCGATGAGGTTCTCCCATTCGCGCGCGTCCTTGCCGAGGAGGGCCGGCACCATGAGCTGCTTCGCCACGGGGACCAGGTAGGACATGTCGCGCTCGTTGCCGACGGCGACGCCGGTGGCGCCGTTCTTCGTGCGGACGCGGACGAGATAGGTTTCGCCCTGCTGCAGGAACTCGATGCTCTCGATCAACAGCGGCTCGCGCAGCGCGGAGACGTCGAGGACGGGGAGGGCGGCCGCGGTGTCGAGCTGCGAGTACGTGTCGGCGAGGGCGTCGCGCGAGGCGAACGGCGCGGCGCGAAGGCGCGAACCGAGCGCACTGGCGGTCACGCCGGCGGCAGCGAGGCCGACGAAGTGGCGGCGGGATGACAGCGGCATCGGAGATCGGTGCTTGAAAGCAGGAGATCGAGACGGAGGTGCGACCAACGAGGGTGCGTCAGAGTCCTGATCGGCTTTCAGAACTCGAACTTCAACCCGCCGGCGGCGCTCCAGCCCGGCTTCTCGTGCTCGGCGGGGCGGTCGGAGCGGCCGAAGAAGATGCGACGCGTGACCTGATCGGTGAGATTTTTTCCCTCCAGATAGAGTTGGAGGCCCTTGCGGAAGGTGTAGCTCACGGAGGCATCGACCGTCTTGATGTCGTCGAACCACTCGTCGTTGAGCTGGTCGGCGCCGAGCGTGCGAATGTAGTCGCCGTTGAAGTTGAAGGCCTGGCGCGGGCTGATGGGGACCCGCTCGTAGAAGATCTGGAGATTCGAGACGGACTCTACCTGGTCGGGCAGGCGGTTGAGCTTGCCGCGACCGGGGACGGTGGCCTTGCCGTCGACCAGCGTGTAATTTGCCTGCACGCCGAGGCCGCTGAACGGCGCGGGGAGCTGGCGGAAAGTCTGCGTCCAGCCAACCTCGAGGCCTCGGAGCTCACCGGAGGGCCCGTTTTCGGGGCGGGTGAGGCGCCAGCCATTGTAGGTGCCGCCGGAGATCACCGTGTTGGAGGTGTAGGAGAAGTTGGAAATGTCCTTCACGAACGCGCCGACGGTGAAGCTGCCGGCGGACTTGAGATACCACTCGAAGGACAGATCGAAATTCGTCGAGAGCAGCGGCTTCAGCGCAGGATTGCCCTCGGTGATGCGGTCCACGTCGTCGTTGACGGAGCGGCGCGGATTGAGGTCGCCGTAGTCGGGGCGGGCGATGGAACGCGTAACGGCGGCGCGGAGGAGCGTGCGATCGTTGAAGCGCCATGTGCCCACGAGCGCGGGGAAAAAGTGGCCGTAGTCGCTGGACGCATTGACGCGGGTGGCGCCGAGGTAGGTGCCGGTCGGGCCGAACGAGAGCACGTTGGCGCCGTAATCAAGCTTGGTCTGCTCGTAGCGGCCGCCGGCAACGAGCCGCAGCCTGCCGATCGAGGTTGTGGCCATCGCATAGGCGGAAGTGATGTCCTCGTTGGCAACGTAGGTGCTCGGCAGATTGTCCGTGATGGCTGCGGCCTGGTTGAGCGCGAAAATTCCGGAGTCCGCGTAGAAGCGGTTGCGCAACGCGACCATCTCGGAGGAGGGGCCGATCTGGTAGCGGCCGTCGAAGATCGGGATGACGATCCTGGGATCGAGAAAGTCGCTCAGGTAGAGCTCGACCGGATTGGGGCGGGTGTAGGTGAAGCTTTGCGGGCGCACGTCCTTTTCCTTGGCGACGTGCTTGAGGCCGAATTTCCAGGAGCCGGGGTGGCCGCCGAAAGTGACGGGGATCGTGAGGTTGGTCTGGAAGTTCACGTCCTCCTCGGCGTTGTCGTCGTCGCGGACATTGTAGGCCCCGCGGCCATTGCCGATCTCCTGGCGCGCATAATTGACGATGTGGCCGAGCGGGTCGCGGAGAGTCGGGAAATTGAAGTCGGACCGGTCGTAGGTGAAGTCGGGCACGCCATTGTTGGCGAGGTAGTCGGTGATGCGGTATTCGATCTGCGCCTCGGTGCGGCGAACTTTGAACGCGGTCCACGCATAGCCGGCGGAGTAATCGAGCTTGTAGCCGGGTTTCTCCCACCCGCCGCCGGCAGCGAAACTCAGCATCTCGGTCTGCTTCTTGCCGGAGCGGTCGCGACGGAGGACGCGGCCGCCGTCTATGTTGCCGATGGTGTTGTTGGTGCCGGGCAGGATCGTGCCACCATTGGCGAGGCGGATGATCAGGCGGCGACGCTGCTCCCGGTCCTCAAAGACGTTCGAAAAGCCACGCACCCAGTGGCGGGAATCGGCGCCGGTCTTGAAATCAAGCTGGGCGTTGAAACCCTTGCGCACGCGGTCGAGGTGGCGGAAGCGGAGGTCGAGCTCGTTGAGAATGCTATCGTACACGATACCTCCGACCGTGGTGGGCGCGGCATAGGTGGCATTGATGCCCTCGATGCCGCGATTGTTGAACTGAAACGCGCCGGAGAGAAGCACGCCGACTTTCCCGCCGGAGAAGTGGTCGCCGTAGGTGAAGTTGGCGGAATACTGCTCCTTTTTGGTCAGGTCGTTGTAGCCGAGCTCAGCCTTGCCGGAGAGCACGCGGCGGCGAAAATCGAGCGAGCTCTTGGTCACAAGATTGACGGAGCCGCCGAGCGAGTCGGCGTC
>JAEUHA010000432.1 GCA_016793535.1 Opitutaceae bacterium
AAGCGGTCCTCCCACTGCACGACCATGCCGAGGTGCTGGTTGTTCAGGATCATCGCCTTCGCCGCGATCTTCTCGATCTTGCAGGTGGCCAGCTCCTGGATGTTCATCACGAACGAGCCGTCGCCATCGATGTCGATCACCTGCTTGTCGGGGCAGGCGACCTTGGCGCCCATCGCCGCCGGATAACCGAAGCCCATGGCGCCGAGTCCCAGCGAGCTGATGTAGCGGCGGGGCTCGTTGAAGCGGTAGAACTGCGCGGCCCACATCTGGTGCTGGCCGACGCCGGTGGTGATGATCGCGTCGCCCTTGGTGAGCTCATAGAGCGTCTTCACCGCTTCCTGCGGAACGATGTGCCGGCTCTCCTCGTAGGAGAACGGATGCTCCTTCTTCCAGGTCGCGATCTGACTGTGCCAGGGCGCGGTGTCGGGCGGCGTGAACTTGTGGACGGCGATGAGTTCGTTGAGGCGGGTGAGCGCGTACTTGATGTCGCTCGTGATGGCGACCTGCGTGGGCTTGTTCTTGTTGTGCTCCGACGCGTCGATGTCGATGTGCACGATCTTGGCGTGCGCCGCGAAATGCTTCGTGTCGCCGGTGATCCGGTCGTCGAAACGCGCGCCGAAGCAAAGCAGCAGGTCGCTCTGGTCCACGGCCCAGTTGCCGTAGGCGGAACCGTGCATGCCGAACCACTGCATCGACAACGGGTGGGTCTCCGGGAAACCGCCGACGCCCATCAGGGTCGTGGCCACCGGGACGTTGGTCTTTTCCGCGAACGCGCGGAGCTCCCGGTGCGCATCCGCGGAAATGATACCGCCGCCGGCGTAGAGGACCGGGCGCTTGGCTTCCGCGATCAGCCCGAGCACGTGCTTCAGCTGGTCGTCGGGCGCGTGCAGGGTCGCGTTGGCGTAGGTGCTGCGGAATTCCACCGTCGCCGGGTAGACCGGCTGGAATTTTTTCTGCTGCACGTCCTTCGGGATATCGATCACGACCGGCCCCGGCCGGCCGCTCCGCGCGAGGTGAAACGCTTCCTTGAAGATCCGCGGCAGGTCGTTCGCGTCGAGCACGAGGTACGAATGCTTCACCACCGGGAGCGTCATCCCATAGAAGTCCGTTTCCTGGAACGCCATTTTCCCGATGTACTTCGAGAACACCTGGCCGGTGATCGCCACCAGGGGGATCGAGTCCATGAACGCATCGGCAATGGCCGACACCAGGTTCGTGGCGCCCGGGCCGCTGGTCGCCATGCACACACCCACCTTGCCGGTGGCGCGGGCGTAACCCTCGGCGGCGAACGAGCCGCCCTGTTCGTGCCGGGGCAGAATGACCCGGATCTTGTCCGTCCGCGCGAGCGACTGGTGCAGCTCCTGCGAGGCGCCGCCCGGGTAGGCGAAGACGACATCCACACCCTCACGGATCAGGCACTCGACGACGCAGTCGGAGCCCTTCATTTCGCGGCCGATCTCGGCCTTGGGAAACGCGGCGGGTGAGGTGGTGTTTGATTTCATGACAATGGCTTGGAACCTAAACAGCCGGTGAGCAAAAGCGAGCGGACCCGTGGGAGGCAAGCCCGGGCTTGCCCTTCGCACGTAGCCGATTTCGTGCTGGCCCCGTCCGTGGCGGCGCGCACGTTGGCGGGATGCTCAAACTGCTCTTCATTGGTGACATCGTCGGCCGCCCGGGCCGCGACATCATTGCCGAGCGTCTGCCGCGTTTGCGCACCGAGCTCGGCGTCGACTTCGTGGTGGCCAACGGCGAGAACGCCGCGTCGGGCGCCGGCATCACCGGCGCCCTGGCGAAATCGATTCTCGAGAGCGGGGTCGACGCCATCACGCTGGGCGACCACGTCTGGGACCAGCGCGGCTGGGAAAATGAAATTTCCGAGATCGAGAAGGTGTGCCGCCCCGCCAATCTGCCCAAGGGGTGTCCGGGCTGGGACCATCTCATCATTGAGGCCCGCGGTTTCCGGGTCGCCATTTTCACGGTGCTGGGCCGCACGTACATGAACCTGAAGGCGGATTGCCCGTTTCTCGCCGCCGACCGGATGATCGAGCAACTGCGGGCCCAGGCCGATGCCATCATCGTGGAGATCCACGCCGAGGCGACGTCGGAGAAACAGGCGCTGGGGTGGCACCTGGACGGACGCGTGACCGCGGTCCTCGGCACGCACACCCATGTGCCCACGGCCGACGCCGCCATTCTGCCGAAAGGGACGGCTTTCATGTGCGACATCGGGATGACAGGCCCGTATGCGAGCGTGCTCGGTCGCGAGGTGAAGCCGGTCGTGCAACGTTTCCTCGACGGCATGCCGCGACGCTTCGACGTGGCGGAAGCCGACGTGCGATTGTCCGGGGCGCTGGTCGAGATCAACGCCTCTACCGCGAACGCGCAGAAGATCGAACTCGTCACCGTCCGGCGGTGAGCCGGTTCGCGGGCGCTTACGAACGAATCGCGCCGGCGTCCTCGTAGACGCCGAGGTGCCGGAACCGCTCATAGCGGGTTTCGAGCAGCTTCGCGGTATCGAGTGCGCGGAGGTCGTTGAGATGCTTCTGCAGGATGTAGCGCAGGGCACTCGCGGCCTGGGCGGGATCGTTATGGGCGCCGCCGGTGGGCTCAGGGATCACCTCGTCGACAACGCCCAGCTTTTCGAGGTGGTCGGCGCTCACCTTGAGGGCCTCGGCCGCCTTGGGCGCAGCCGAGCCGTCCTTCCAGAGGATCGCCGCGCAGCCTTCGGGCGAGATCACCGAATAGTAGCTGTTTTCGAAAATCAGGACCCGGTCCGTCACGCCAATGCCGAGCGCTCCGCCCGAACCGCCTTCGCCGACGACCACGGAGATGGACGGCGTGCGGAGCAGGGACATCTCCCGCAGGTTGACGGCGATCGCCTCCGAGACATGGCGGGCCTCCGACTCAATCCCCGGAAAGGCTCCGGGTGTGTCGATGAATGTGATCACCGGAAGGCGGAATTTCTCCGCGAGTCGCATCAGGCGCAGGGCCTTGCGGTAACCCTCGGGCTGCGGCATGCCGAAATTGCGCAGGATTCTCTCCTTCGGATCGCGGCCTTTCTGCTGGGCGACGATCATCACGGCTTCGCCGTTGAAAAACGCGGTGCCGCCGATGATGGCGCGGTCGTCGTTGTACTGCCGGTCGCCGTGCAATTCCTGAAAGTCCTCGCAAATGGCCGTCACGTAATCGAGGGCGTAGGGCCGCTTGGGGTGCCGGGCGATCTGCACCTTTTGCCAGGGGCTCAGGTTGGAGTAGATCTCGCGCTGCGTCGTCTCGATCTTGCGCTCGATGGCGTGGATCTCCCGGGCGACGTCCACATTCGTCTCGATCGAATGCTGGCGCAGCTCGTCGAGCTGACGGGTCAGTTCGCGCAGCGGTTTCTCAAACTCCAACACGTAGGCCGGGGTTTCCATATTTGGTAGGGGCGGAGGCTACGGACGGGGCGCGAACGCTGTCAACGGGCGTGCGGCGCCCCTCGGGTCCGGCCGTCCGCCGTCACAGGCCGCCTTGGTGCGCCTCGGGATTCTTGAGCTGGTCCTTCCAGCTCTGGATCTTGGCCTGGGCGCCGAAGTGCTCGGCACGCGCCTTGTCGCCCCGCTCCATCCAGATCCGCGAAAGCGTGGTGTTGATGAACAGATCCGCGGGGCGCAGGGCGTGGGCGCGTTCACCCGCGGCGAGCGCCGCATCGAGCCGGCGCAGGGAGAAATTCACTTCGGCCAGCGCATGCCAGGCCTCGAACGACTCCGGCGCGGCCGCCGTGGCCCGCGCGAGTTTCTGCAGCGCGGTGTCGGTTTCGCCCAGCGCGTAGTCGGCGGTGGCGTCTTCGATCAGGGTCTGGAGTTCGTCGGCAGTCACAGGCGGCACAGTGCGCGGCCGGCGCCAAATGGAAAGCGTCGTATGCTCAAAGGATCAGCATCGCGTCGCCGTAGCTGAAGAACCGGTACTCGCGGGCGATCGCCTCTGCGTAGATTTCCTGCAGCCACCCGATGCCGGCAGTGGAGCCCGGGGCAAGGAAGGCCGCGACCAGGCAGAGCAGGGTGGAGCGGGGCTGGTGAAAGTTCGTGATCAGCGCATCGATCCCGCGGAACGCCCGCGGCGGGTGAATGAAGATCGCCGCCTCCCCGCGGTAGTCGCCTCGGTCGGGCATCGGTGCGGCGTGCGTGGCGAGAAAATCTTCCACGGTGCGCACGGAGGTCGTGCCGACCGCGATCCGCCGGCCCTTGACGGGCGGGAAAAGTACGCGCTGCGTCGCCGCGGGGATCTCGTACAGCTCGCGGTGAATCGCGTGGGCTTCGACCGTGTCGGTCGTGATGGGTTTGAACGTGCCCAGCCCCACGTGCAGCGTCAGATCGGCGAAGCCCACGCCCTGTCGTGCCAGGGTCGCGAGCAGTTCCGGCGTGAAGTGCAGGCCCGCGGTGGGCGCGGCGACGGCGACCTGGCGTGCCCGTTCGGCATAGACGGTCTGGTAGCGCTCCAGATCGGCGGCGCGGGTCGAGCGCGCTGCGTCGTCGGTGTCATCCCGGACAATGTAGGGCGGCAGCGGCACGGTGCCGATGCGGTTGGCGACGGCCGTGATCGGTTCGTCGCCGGGAACCGTGAAACGCACCGTGACGGCGCCGTCGGGTTCCCGGGTAAGCACTTCACCGGTGAACGTGTCATCCGGTCCGGTAAACGTCGCGCCCGGGGCGAGCCGGCGTCCGGGCTTCACGAGGCAGAGCCACGTCTGTACGCCTTGGACCGGCCGGAGCAGGAAGCACTCGACGCGGCCTCCGGTCGGGCGGCGGGCAAAGAGCCGCGCGGGCAGGACCGCCGCGTTGTTCCGCAGGAGCGTGTCGCCCGGACGCAGGAAACGCGGCAGGTCGGCGAAGGTGCCGTGTTCGAGCGTGTGCCGCGCCCGGTCCACGACCAGCAGCCGCGACTGGTCCCGCCGGGCGGCGGGCGTCTGGGCGATCAGGTGCGGCGGAAGCGCGTAATCGAAAAGGTCGGCGGCGAGCGGGAGCACGAAGGCGATCCTCGCGGCGTCGCGTACGGGCGCTGGAGCCAACAATCGGATTTGAACCGATGACCCACGCTTTACGAAAGCGTTGCTCTACCAGCTGAGCTATGTTGGCACGCGCGAGAAGTGCGGAAAAAACCCGCTGGGACCGCAAGCGCAAGCTCCTTTTTCCCCGCGCGCGGCCGGGCGTGCCGATCGCCGCCGGAATCAGGTCACGCGCGACTCCGCCGGCGCCAGCGCGGTGTCGATCGCCGCCTGCAGTTCGTCCCACTTGAAGGGCTTCATCACGACGGCGTTCGCCCCGAGGCCGCGGGCGATCTTGAGGCAGTCCGTGCCCTGCAGGTATTTGCCGCCGCCCGAGATCGCGACGATCCGGGCGGAGGGCTGGACCTTGCGGAAGGAGGCGATCAGTTCGAAGCCATCGCCGCCCGGCATCACGATATCGGTGATCACCAGGTCGAAACGGCGCTCCTGCAGCAGCCCGGCCGCCTCGACGGCGCTGCCGACCGCCGCGGCG
>JAEUHA010000493.1 GCA_016793535.1 Opitutaceae bacterium
CGTGAACTCCGCCTGGCTCGGGGTGTGGAGCAGGATCTGTCCGGTCTGCAGGAACGCGATCAGGTTGTTGCCGACGCGCACCGGCACGGCGGAATCACACAGCCCCGCGAAACACTTGAGCGTCTTCGCCTCGAGGCGCGCGGATTCCTCGACCTTCTTCTGCATCTGGAGGCACGCGGCACACGAGTGGTTCGACCGCGACATCAGGGCGCAGAACGGACTCTCCTTCGGGTCGCCGTGATGCGGCAGGTCGAACGCCTCCGTCGGACGCAGCGCCAGCGGGAGGCCCGTCGTCTCGCGAAACGCGCGCTCGTAGTCCCGGTACACCTGCGAGCGCTTGAGCTGCGCGACCAGCACCCGGCTGTCGTGCGCCGACAACTTCCCGGCCTGGGCAGAGAGAACGTCGGTCGCGGAATTCATGGGTGCGCAGCCGGAGCCAGACCACGCGCGGCCGCCCGCACGCCGTCGCAGTACCACCGGCACGTAAGCTTCTCCAGGTAGGGCATGGCGAATCGAACGACCTGCACCATGGACCGCAAATCCGGCAGGGGCAAAGCCCGTAAACTGTGCATGCGCTGCGAACGGCTGCGCATCTCTTGCTCTCCGTCGCGCGGCGGTTTCACCCCGCCCTCGCCTGGGTTCGGCCCGTGGTCCCGCATGCCCCGGTCAGCCCGTCGCCCGATTCGCCGCCGTGACCGACCGTCCGCTCCGGGCCGACTTTTTCGCCTGCGAGGGTACGATCACGACCGGGCACTTCGCCAGCTTCAGCACCCGGCTCGCGGTCCCGCCCACGATCAACTCGTAGAACGCCCCGTGGCCGTGGGACCCCATCACGATGTAGTCGGCTTCCAGCCGGTCCGCCTGTTCGAGGATGCCGGGGCCGGGCTGGGCGATGAGATGGACGACGTGGGCCGTGACGCCCTCATCCCGCAGGCTCCGCTGCAGCGCCGACAGTTCGTCGCGGGCGTGCTTCTCCGCCTCGGCGAGATACGCGGCCCGCGCCCCGGTCGAGTCGAATTCGCTCGGAAACGCACTGGTCGGACCGACGATGTGCAGCAAAACCAGCCGCCCGCCGATGGAACGGGCCAGGTGGATCGCTTCGTCGATCACGCGGCGGCTCGAGTCGGAGAAATCGATGGGGGCAAGGACGGTCTTCATCAAGTGGGGTGGGAATACGATCCAACTTACCTGCTTCACGCCCCGGCTCGCTGCGCGGATCTTGGCAAATCTTACTCACCGCTTGCGCCGCTGGCATGACGTCCGGCTGGCCCGGAGCAAGGCATGCGCAGGCAAGGGCAACGCATGCGATGCACCCCGGTACGGACGGCGGTAAACTGCAGACATGATAACCGCCCTCCCCACGCACCACGCCGTGAGTCTCACGGCCCTGCCGGCGGCAAGTCGCACGCCGCCTCCGGTCGCGGATGGTTCCTGGCGCTATGATTCGCGCCGCCGGTCCCGCCCGATCGTGATCTCCGCCATGCTGGTTTCGGTCGGCATCCACGTCGCCCTGCTGTTCGGCATCGGCAAACCCACCGCTCGCAAGGCCGCCGCACCGGTGGAGGAAAATCTCATCGCGCTCGTCCCGCTGCCACAGCTCAAGGATCTCGAGGAACCGGAGCCGGCTCCGACGGACGACACCGGCCCCGCGCCCGATCTCAGTCTACCCGTGCCGATGCAGGCCGATGTGCCGCAGCTCGCAAGCCCGACGGATTTCGTGCAGACGATCAACTTCGCGTCGCTGCTCGAACAACCCGACTTCAGCCAGCTCAAGGTCTACGTCATCCCCGAGAGCATCCGCACCGGCACGGGCAAGATCGCCGAGAAGATCGGCAAGATTTTCAATCTCGCCGACCTCGACCGCGTGCCGGAGCCGATCCTGCAACCCGCCCCGATTTACCCGGTCGCCATGCGGCGCGACTCGCTCACGGCCACCGTCCGGGTCGAGTTCATCGTCGACACCGAGGGCCGGGTGGTGAACCCGGTCGTCGTGCACGCCAGCATCAGCGGCTTCGAGGACGCCGCCCTTTCCGGCGTCGCGAAGTGGCGCTTCCGCCCGGGCTGGAAGGGCGGCCGCAAGGTCAACACCCGGATGGCCGTGCCGATTGTTTTCACCTTCACCGATTGAACCCGCCCGGCGGCCCTGCACAGTGAACCCATGTCATCCCCCGCTCCCTCCCCGCGCATCGCCGTCCTCGGCGCCGGCATCACCGGGCTCACCGCCGCCTGGCACCTGCAGCGCGCCGGGCTGACACCGACCGTATTCGAAAAGGGAGGACGCGTCGGCGGCGCGATCGGGGCCGTGCGGACCGACGGCTGGCTGCATGAACTGGGACCCAATTCCCTGCTCGAGGGCGCGGCGAGCGTCGCCGAGTTCATCGACGCGGCCGGACTGCGCGAGCGCCGGCTCTACGCCGCCGACGCCGCCCGGCAGCGTTACATCGTCCGCGGCGGCCGCCTCGTCGCCATGCCGGCCTCCCCCGGCGCGTTCCTCACCACCGGGCTTTTCTCGTGGCGCGCAAAACTTGGTCTGCTCGGGGAACCGTGGCGGCCGCGCGGTCCGCACGATCGCGAGGAAAGCGTCGCGGACTTCGTGCTGCGCCGGCTCGGCCGCGAGTTCCTCGACTACGCCGTGAATCCGTTCGTCGGCGGGGTCTACGCCGGCGATCCCGCCCGCCTCTCGGTCCAGCACGGCTTCCCCAAGCTGCACGCCCTCGAGCGGGAACACGGCTCCCTCCTGCGCGGCGCCCTCAAACGCCGGAACACCTCGGGCGGGCCGAAGGGCCGGATCTTCTCGTTTCCCAGCGGGCTCGAGGAACTGCCCGAGACCCTCGCCGCGACGCTCGGCGCAGCCGTGCGGCGGCGCCACGAGGTGCGCACCGTGAGCCGCCATGGCGCCGACTGGCGGATCGAGTTCGAGTCCGGGGGCGAACGGCACAGCGAGACCTTCGCGTCCGTGGTCTGCGCCCTGCCCGCCGACGCCCTCGCCGCGCTCCAGCTCGAGTCAGCCGGCCCGCCCGGCGCCCTGCAGGTGCTGCGTGAGATCGTTCATCCGCCCGTGGCCTCGGTCCTGCTCGGCTACCGGCGCGCCGACATCCGCCACCCGCTGGACGGGTTCGGGTTCCTGGTGCCGCAGGTGGAACGCCGGCCGCTGCTGGGCTCGCTGTTTTCGAGCACCCTGTTCCCCGGTCGCGCGCCCGAGGGTTGCGTCGCGCTCACGAGCTTCGTGGGCGGCGTGCGCAATCCCGAACTGGCCGGGCGCGACGACGCCGAGCTCCGGCAGATCGTGCACGATGAACTCGCCCGACTCGTCGGGGCCGGGGCGCCGCCGGTGTTCACCCACATTCACCGCTGGCCCCGCGCCATCCCGCAGTACGAGCTCGGGTATCGGCGTTTCAAGGACGCGATCGCCTCGGTCGAAGCGGCCTCCCCCGGGCTCTTCATCGGCGGCAATGCCCGCGACGGGATCTCGCTCGCCAATTGCATCGAGTCGGGTCGCCGGCTGGCCGGCTGCGCGGCGGCGTTCGTGCAGGCGCGACAGGCGCTCGCCGCGACGCTCTGAGAAATATTAGGTCGTAGCGGATACTCGACTCCCGCCGGGAGAATGCGACCGAACCCCGTCTCGCAGTCGCTCTCCCGCCACCGATCGTCCGCATCCTTCGCCTTATTCGCCTCCCGCCATGCTGCGTTACTTCGCCTACGGTGTCCGGGATTTTCGGCGCGCGCCGGACTATTCAGACTTTCGGCTGAACTGGGAGTTTTTCGTCACCTTCCGCCGCGGCGTGCGGCCCCTGTTTCCCGACGATCCCAAGCGCGTCGAACCCGAGGCCAATTTCTGGGTGATGCCGCCCAATCTTCGGTTTCACTGGAACTTTCCCGCCGCGAAGGTCGAACGCGCCGTGTTCCACTTTGCCTTTGTCCCGGAGCCGCTCGAGGAGCTGATCCGCTGGCGCGGTTTGTTCCATAGCCACCTGAACGCGAGGGAGCTCGTCGAGGTTCGGAACATTGCGAAATCCGTCGGCGTCGCCATGCTCCGACGCGACCGCCTGAGCCCGCTGCGCTTTCACCGCGCGTTGCTGGACCTGACTCTGCTGGCGCTGCGGAACGAGGTGGTGACGGCATTGGAGTCCACGCTCGAGACCCAGGTGGCCGACCGGGTCGAGCAGGCCGTCGCCTGGTATCGCGAACATCTGCCAGAGGCACCCAAGCTGGAACAGGTCGCCAAGGCGCTGCATCTCTCGGTGAGCCACCTGCGCCGTCAGTTTCACCGTTACTACCGTCAGAGTCCGAAGGTCGTCTTCGACCGGGTGCGCCTCGAAACCGCCGCACTGCAGCTCATGTCGAGTACGGCGACCCTCGGAGCCGTCGCCAGTCGCTGCGGGTTTCGCAGCATCACGGACTTCTGCCGCGTCTTCAAGAAACGGTTCGGTCACTCGCCTGATGAATGGCGCCGCACGAAGGTCCGCGCCCGATCGACGAGCCCCGGCCTGATCCGCTAGGCAACCCTGTACCGCCGAATGCCGGTCCCTCACGACGACCCCGTTTCCAGCCGGACAAGCCTCGAACATCCTTGGGCGCACCGCCGCGCATTGAGGTCCACCCGCCGTGCCCAAGTGAACCATAACCACGCTACAGGAGCTCACCGCACAGCGCGGAGGCCAGGTGTGGCGGAGTTCTCTGCGTTCCCCTGCGATCTCCTGCAAGGTCCGACGTTTTTCAGCGGCTCCTGAACGCTCAACCGCATCCCTCCGCTCAGAACTCCAACCTCATCGTCTCTCCGTCGAAACTCAGGTCGACTTTCTCGGCCGGCCAACCCGACTGGATAAACGGCGATCGGTAGGCGAAGGGCGGTGCGAAGTCGATGGGGACACCGTCAATTTCACCGGTGCGATTGGACCCTTGGTAGAAGGTGAACCGGCGGCCGTCGCGGTTTCGGACGTAGTGCAAGGCCTCGCCGCTCCCGTCGACCCGCGACTGCAACACGCCGGCCTTGAATTGTTCGAACGTCCCGTGTTCCCGCACGCTCCCCGCTTCGAAGATGATCGGCGCAAACTCGTCCGCCAGCACCAGCCACCGGGGATCCTGTCGCGTCCACTTGCTTCCGACGGGACGAATCGCCGCGAAGGCGGAATCGAGCCGGGCAAAGATCACGCCGTCCTCCACCGACACCGCGAACTGGGGCGGCAGATAGATCGTGGTGGCGCCATAGTCCTTTGTCTCGCGCAGCTTCTGCCAGATCAGCGTCCCTTGGTCCTGCAAGGTCCAATGTTCGCTGGCGCCGCGGCGGTCATCGGTGTCCGCGCCTTTCCCGACGCGACATTGCGCAAAGATACGCGCCTCCGGATCCCGGAAGATGATACCCGACCATCGGTTCTGGTCGCTGATCTTGGCCCAGCGGTTGATGTCCACGTTCGGTACCATGCTCGATCCGACGATGTAGTCGGGCGTCACATACGTATAACGCAGGATGCCGCCAAAATCGCGATCCAGCCAGGTATTGCCATAGTCCGGAGTGTCGCCGGTCCGAGGAACATGCGATTTGTCCGGCATGGTCATCCCCGGTCGGCGCGACACGTAGGCAAACGAGCCCCGCCGCTCCGGTTCGAGGGCCAGCGCGGCCAACAGGCGGGGCGGACGATAATCGGAGGTCAGCAGCGCCAGGTGGGGCGCGAGTGTTCCGCGCGGACGACCGCCCTCGCCGAAGTAGTACCACGCCATCATCGAACATACGTCCGCGTGGCCGTTCCAGTCTCCCGTCGGGCCGCGGTCGGCCCGGGCCTTGCTGCCCCCGCGCGAGCCGCCTAGAAGCTCCATCGCGTTATCCGCCCACCAGAGGTGAAGGAAATTCTCGGCCAGCCGCCGCAGTTCCGGGTCACGTGCGAGGTCGCGAAACTGATAGAGGCATTGCAGCGTGTCCGCCGAATACCCCGGAGCTGCCACCTCGACCAGCAGGCCACGCTGGCCATGCTCCCGAATCCAGGCCTTGGCAAACAGGTTCCAGGCGTGGTGGTGCGCCGCGGGCGTCGCCCCATCCGCCAGCTGCCGGTCTTGGTAGCGGGGATCACGCGAAAGAATCCAGGTCGCGGCCCACACGGTGGCCAGGCGCATGGCAACGTGGTTCTCGGTGCCCTGGTGTTCCCACACGCGACGCGGATCCGCCAGGCTGATACGCTAGGTGGCGTCGCACCAATCCCACAACCGGTCCGCCAGG
>JAEUHA010000525.1 GCA_016793535.1 Opitutaceae bacterium
GCCGAGCATCGGCTGCGCGGATACATCGACTCGTTTCTGGCGCACAATGCATTCGCCCGACGCCTGGCGGAACGGATGCGCGAGGAAACCGGCACGGAGTTTTTCGAATGGGTCGATCATCTGCTCCTCGGTGCCGATCAATTGCCGGTTCTGCGGGCCTCCGGGATGCTGGAGGAGTCCGTGGATGCACCGCCCGGCACGACGGTTTTCTGGCATCCCCAGGCCATGATGCCCCGCGTCGTGATTGCGCCGGAAAGTGGCCCCGGAACCGTGCCTTCGCGCCTGGCGATCCGACCCGAGGTGCTGGCGGACTTCGTCGCTGCCCATGACCTGGACACGGAGATCGAGGGCGCCATTGGCGCGCGTCTGCGGCGGGCCGTCATCCACCGTGAGAACGGCACCACCCTGGTGGCATTGGAGCGGCTGGGTTACCGCGGTTTCGTGGTGCGGGAACCCGAGGGCGACTGGACGCACGGCGTCTTGCGCGCGCGGGAACTCTGGCGCACCCGACGCCGCGATTTCGCCGACGATGCCGACGGCGTGCGGCACGCCTTCGCACGACTCGACGCGGTGCTCGCCGTGGTCGATGTCGACGCGGCGTGCGACCTCTTCTTTTCCGAGGAGCGACGGCTCTGGGAGTCGCGCAACCGGGCCGCGCAGGTGCAGAAGCGACGGCAGGATCGTCTCGGTCTCGGTTGGGGCAATCACGACCACCACACGTTCCGCTGCTCCCGGGCGCACTTTTCCGACCTGATGGCATTCCTTCAGCGGCTCGGCTTCCACAAGCGCGAGCGGTTCTACGCTGGCGCCGAAGCCGGCTGGGGCGCCCAGATCTCCGAGCAACCGATCGCCGGCATCGTGGTATTCGCCGATGTCGACCTCATGCCGGAAGAAACCCAGATCGATTTCTCCACCCAGCGGCTTCCCGCGGCACCGCGCCTCGGGACCGTCGGGCTCTGGTGCGGCCTCCACGGTGACAGCTTCCTGCAGGCGGGCATGCACCACCTCGAGGCACGCTTCGACTTCGCCCGCCTGCGCGACCAGCTCGCCAGCGAGGGCATCAAGACGATGCCGCCGTTTTCGGACTTCGATTTTCTGCGCCAGGCCTTCACGGAAGGCGAACGCTGGCGCGTGCGGCCCGCGCGTGTCGCCCGACTGCAGGAATCCGGGCTGATCACTCCCGCGCAGGCCGAGGCTTTTCTCCGCGAAGGCGCCATCGGCAGCCATCTCGAGAACCTGCAACGCAAGGGTGGCTTCAAGGGCTTCAACCAGAAATCCGTGAGCGTGATCATCGCCGCGACCGACCCGCGCAAGGCGCAGTCAGCGCACTGAGCGGACGATCGGACGGCGCAGGCAGCGGCCCGGTCGGTGAGTGCCGCCCGCGCAAGCGCGCGCCACTTTTGACTCTGCCAGCACTCCGGATTATTTGCCATCGAGCCCCTCGCCCCGCCGTCACGGTGGTCCAGCCCGGGGTTAAGCGTGATGCAATCCGCCAAGGAAATCCCGTGAACGCAGCCCACACCCATGTTACCCGCATTGGAATGCGCCTGCTGTTGCTGGCGTTGTTTCCCGCCCAATCGTTTTCCGCCCCGGCGGCGGAGGACTTTGTGCCACCGAAAGTACAACAACAGGTGCACGTCCAGTTTCCCGTTCGCGCCCAGCACCAGGGGATAACGAACGGTGAAGTCAGGCTGTTCGTGGAGGTCGATCCGGAGGGCAAGGTCGGAGACGTTCTCGCCTTCGTCCATTCGGGCCCTGACTTCGCCCACGCGGCGACGGATGCGGTCCGGCAGTGGCGATTCACTCCCGGCCGGCTGGCGGGTCAGCCCATCGGATCGATCAACCGCATCAACGTTCTCTTCGAAGTGAACGGCGTCACCACGTACACGCGAATGCCCGAACAGGCGGCCGAACGCGCGGACGCCGCTGAACGCTTCGCGTATCGCCCCTACACGCTGCCCGAACTGGATCGCGCGCCAAAGCCCCTCTCCCGGCCGAGTCCGGTTTATCCCGAGGAATGGATCCAGCAGGGGAAGACCGGGGTCGTGAGCGTCGAGTATTTCATCGACGAAGACGGCCGCACGCGTTTCCCGCGGGTCGCAGGTAAATCCGACGAGCTGCTCGGCGCCTCCGCGGTCGCCGCGGTGAAGACCTGGAAATTCGAGCCGCCCCTGCGCCGGGGTCAGCGCGTCCTCGCACAAGTCGGGCAGGAAATTCAGTTTCAGGCCGGTGCGGCGAAGGACGGAGCGCAGCCCAATCCGCGGTGACGGCGGAATCCGTTACGGGCCCGTCGGGTCCGTTCGTCATAGACGGGTGCCTCCCGTCCGTCGCCCTGCCCCGCCGAACCCGCGATCCTGGCGCACTCGTTCCACGGTGCTGCTGGTCGTCTGCGCGGTACTCTCGCCGCTCGTCCTTCCCGGGGCCGAGGTCCCGCGGCCGATCGATCTGGTGTCGCTGCGCAAGATCTGGGACCAGGGGCCGCACAACGCGTTCGGGGACCTGATTCGTTTTCGCGGGGCCTGGTACTGCACGTTCCGCGAGGCGCGGAAGCACGACTCCTACGACGGGTCCGTGCGCGTGATCCGGTCCGATGACGGGGAAACGTGGACGTCCGCCGCGCTGATCACGGATGCCGCGGCCGACCTGCGCGACCCGAAGTTCTCGGTCACGCCGGACGGAAAGTTGACGATTACCGGACTGCAGCGGTTTCCCGCCGACCAGAAACGGCCGCACCAGTCGCTCGTCTGGTTCTCCCCGGACGGGCAGCAATGGTCGGCCAAACACCCCATCGGCGACCCGGACTACTGGCTGTGGCGGGTCACATGGCACCGCGGTGCGGCCTACACGATGGGGTACTCGGTCGGCCGGGAAGCCGATCACCCGGGATCCATTCGACTCTACGCGAGCCAGGACGGACGCACATTCACGACGCAAGCTGACCGGGTGCTCGTGGGAAATTATCCGAACGAAGCGATGGTGGTATTCGCTGGCGACACCGCGTACTGCCTGATGCGCCGTGATGGCGCGCCGCTGCACCGGAGTCCGCATTCCGGGCTCCTCGGCATCGCTCAGCCTCCCTACACGCAGTGGGAGTGGAAGGACCTCGGCCGGCGTATCGGCGGGCCGAATTTCGTGGTCACGCCTGGCGGCCGGCTGCTGGCGGCGGTGCGAGTCTACGAAACCGACAACTGGCATCCCGCGCGGACGGTCGTGGGCTGGATCGATCGGGCCACCGGCCGCTTCTCGGAGGTGCTGCGGATCCCGTCCGGCGGCGACAACGCGTACGCCGCGCTCGTCGTGCATGAGGGCCTCGTGTGGATGACCTATTATTCCTCCCACGAGGGCAAGACGGCGATCTACCTGGCAAAACTGCGACTGCCGCCCGGCAGTTGAGCCGTCGGGCAACTGCCCACTCCGCCGATGAATCGACTCCATAGTCTGCGCTGCTTGTGGCGCACCGCATGGATCGTCGGGCTGGCCCTCTCCCGCCTCGGCGCGGCACAGCTGATCGATGATCGCGCGACTACGATCCGCACGGCAGACGAGATCGCAGCCCGCCGCGCCGCGCTGATCGCTTACATCTGGGGTGCCGACGGCTTTCCGCACCAGCGGCTCCCGGCGGCGGTGAAACCGGGGATTGCGTCACCGGTAAGGCAGTTGGCGGACCTCCGGCGCGTGGACGAACTCCGCATCGAACTCGCAGCCGGTCTGGAGGGACTGGCTTATCACTTCGTCCCGGAGCGCCCGAATCACGAACTGGTGGTGCTCCACCACGGGCATGCTTGTTCCTTTGATGATGATCCGGCGCCGGAGAACGTGGGACACGGTTTCCAACGAACGATCCGCGCGCTGCTGCTAGAGGGATACGAGGTGCTCGCCGTTTACATGCCCCGCTATCGCCCTGGCGATTGCGTGGGTCAGCATGGTGCGCTCTTCAGGATACCGACCACCGGCAGCCCGATGCGGTTCTTTCTCGATTCCACGGCAGTGAGTCTCAATCACCTGAAGGCGCGGCGCGAGGCTGACCAACGTCCCGCCTACCGTGCCCATCACATGGTTGGATTGTCGGGTGGCGGATGGACGGCGACGGTGTACGCCGCGATCGATCCGTCGATCCGACGCAGCATCTCCGTGGCCGGAACCATGCCCCTTTACCTGCGCAGCAAGGGCTCGGTTGGTGACCGGGAACAATTCGAGCCCTCGTTCTATCGGCTGGCCGGTTACCCGGATCTCTACGTCCTCGGCGCACACGGCGAGGGCCGGCGGCAGGTGCAGGTCGTCATTCGCCGCGACCAGTGCTGCTTCGGCGAGGCCCAGCATGACTCCGAAAGCGCTGGCCTGCCGTATGCGGAGTCACTGCTCGTCTACGAACAAAACGTTCGCGCGGCGCTCGAGGCCTGCGGCCCCGGTTCGTTCACAGTTCACATCGATGAGGCCGCACCGGACCACATGATCTCGCATCAGGTCATTCGCGACGTGATCCTGCCCACGCTGCGGGCGAAGGGATGAGCACCGCCACCCGGGGACCAACCGCCGGTCCGCGGGCCGGATTTCGTTACGGGCGCAGCGGGCTCATTCGTCTTAGCTGGGTGACACGCGTGAGTTCCCCGGTTCAGTCGGCCCCGTGCCTGCGGCACGGGGTTCGGTTCCTCTGCGCGGCACTCGCAGTGGCCGGATTGCCTCACCTCACCGCATCGGCCGCGCCGGCACCCGAGGCAGGGGATTTCTTCTTTTTTCTCCATTCGGGCATCCGCGTGTCGGGTCAGGCCATCTTCCTGGCCATCGACGATCAGTCGCTCCCGCTCCGCGAGAACCTCGTCGAGCACCTGTCGAAACCGGCCGTCCGCCGCGAACCCGTGGTTTCGCCCGACAAGGACAACCCCGCGGTTCCCGACCAGGTCGCCGCGCACTTTTACGGAACCCTGCTGCACGACGAAGGCCGCTACCGGATGTGGTATTACCCGGTCGGGCTGAAGGAACCCGGCGATGCGCGGCGCGCCGATCTCAAGCACCTGACCCAGGGGCCCATCTGCTTTGCCGAGAGCGAGGACGGCGTGCAGTGGACGAAACCGATTCTGAACCAGGCCGAGTTTCGCGGCAGCCGACGCAACAACGCCATCGCGCTGCCGGGCGAGGTCGGCGCCTTTCTCCTGCCGGAGCCCGCGCGCCAGTTGTCCGTCGAGGTGTCGGACGAGCACTTCGACTTCCTGCCCGGACACTCGGGCCCGCACGCGGGCCGGGCTGCCGCCGCCGGAGGCCTGGACTGTGCGGTCGCGTGGCCGCGCGATTCACTCGCCGCCCTCGGAAGCCGCACCGTGCGGTTCAAGATCAACTTCGAGCGCATCGGGGACACGGCCCCCAGGCTCTTTGCCCTTTATCTGCAACGCCCATGAGTTCGCCTACGCCGTACCCTCTCGCAGCAAAGGAAGGCGCGGCCGGATCGCCCGGCGCTTGCCGTCCGTACTTCGGCGACGTACGAACCTCCGCGCTCCACCCGATGAACCTTGCGGTCGGACTTCTCTGCCCGGTGCTGGCCGGCGCGATGCCGGGAGCCTTTGGCGCACTGGCGTCCGGGCATCCGGCCGGCTCGCGCTCCCCTCCGCTGGCCAGCGTGCCCTACGGAGACCACCCGCGGCAGATGCGCGCGTGGACGCCGAACAGCCGCTACGGCGGCCACGCCTTCGGCTTCATGCCCGATCCCCGCGACGTGACGACCCGCGATACCCCGTTCGCGCCGTTTCTCGCGGCCCGCGAGACGCTGCTGCCTTGGATCAAACGGTATTCACCTTTTGAACACGCGAACGCCAGTGACCCGCCGATCTATCTCACCTACGCCACGCCGCCCGCACCCGGGCAGGACGCGCAGGAACCGACGCACACCGCCAACTTCGGGGTGCTGCTGCGGGAGCGTCTGCAGGCGGTGGGAGTCGAGTGCGAGCTGATTTACCCGGGCGCACCCGATGTGAAGCACCCGCAGAGGCAGGATTTCCTGATCGCAAAACAGCCGGCGGGACGCCCCGGCGCCTTACTTCGGTGAACCCCTCCCACCCCGAGTCCTCGCAGTGGTATCTCACCGAGGTGCAGCCGCACCGTGAGGCGCTGCGCACCTGGCTGGTGGCGCGGTTTCCTACGCTGCCGGATGTGGACGACCTGATGCAGGAGACCATCGTGCGCGTCATGCGCGCCCAGGAGTCGGGCGGGGTCCGGTCCGCGCGCGCCCTGCTTTTCGCGACCGCCCGCAATCTGGCGCTTGATGCGCTGCGCCGCCAGAAGGTGGTGCACTATGTACCCATGGCAGGGTTGGACGCCTCGGCCGCCTTCTCCGATGAGAGCAACGTCGTCGCATCCGTCGCGCAGCAGGAGGAACTCGAACTGCTCACCCGCATCATCCAGTCGCTGCCCGACCGGTGCCGGCAGATCTTCACCCTGCGCACGGCGTACGGCCTGACGCAGCAGCAGATCGCAGACCGGCTGGGGGTGTCGCTGAGCACCGTGGAGAAACAAACGGCGCTGGGCATCCAGCTCTGCGCGAAAGCCTTTGCCGAGGGAGGAGCCCGATGAAACGGCCCCTTTCCTCGCTCACCTGAAAGATGGCTTCATCCGAACCAATTGATCCTCACCGCCTGGCCCAGGAAGCCGCCGGCTGGGCGGCCCGGCGCGACCGGGGACTGAGCGCGGCCGAGCAGGACGAGTTTGTCCAATGGCTTGCCGCGCACCCGCAGCACGCCGAGGCGCTGCGCCGGCACACCGCGGCGTTCGAGCGCATGATGCGGCTCTACGAGTGGCAGCCGGGCCCGAGCGCGGTTGCGAACCCCGACCTGTTTGCGCCACCGCGGCGGCGCCAGTGGCGGCGCGGATTGGTCGCGTTCGCGGCGGCGCTGGTTCTCGCGGCCGGCGCCGCGTGGTGGGGACGAGACCACACAACGCTCCCGGCCCCGGAACAGTCCGCCTTTCTACGCCTCAACGAAAGCCAGACGCTGCCGGACGGCACGCGGGTCGAGCTGAAGGAGGGGACGACGATGGCCGTGCGCTTTTCCGCCGCGGAACGCCGCGTCGTGCTCTTCGGCGAGGGCCACTTCGACGTCGCCAAGGCGCCCGGCCGCGACTTCGTGGTCGAGGCGGGCGGGGCACTCGTGCGGGCGGTGGGCACCGCGTTCAACGTCCGTCTCGGCCAGGACGCCTTGGAAGTGCTGGTGACCGAGGGTGTGGTCCAGGTGGAACGGCCGGTGGCCCGCACCGGGGCGGGAACGACGGTCCCGACCGCGCACCCGGCCCGGGTCGAGGCGCAGCACCGGGCCGTGATCCCGCTGCAGGGCGATCGCGTGCCGGAGGCGGTGCGCGTGAGCGACACCGAGATGGCCGAGACCCTGGCGTGGAAGGCGCCGCGCCTTCAGTTCTCGGATACGCCCCTCGCGGTCGCAGTGGCGGAGTTCAACCGCCGCAACCGCCTGCAGATCGTGATCGCCGAGCCCGAGATCAGCACCCAGGCAATCGGCGGCACGTTCCAGGTCAACAATGTCGAGGGATTCGTGCGCCTGCTCGAGGTGACGCTGGACGTAAAGGCCGAGCGGCGGGGCACGGAAATCGTCCTGCGCCGCGCCCCGTGAGGTGGCGTGACGGGTAACAACGCGACATGGGTTCACCGGACCGCGATCCACGAGCCGGGCGGAGAGCGCGGGAGGAACCGGGTGCGACCCGGGCCGGAGGCGGCGCGAAAATATTCGCCCCGGCCTTACGGCCCGGCCGGATTGGTTCGTCGTATGAGTGGGCCGCGCTTCGCGGCCCCCCATGCGCCCCTCCCGCCGACCCCACAACGTATCCGAAGGCGCATTACATTCCTTCCCCGTCGCGGCGGTGGGCCAGCCCGGGATGGCGTCTCCTCTTCCTCGTGGCCTGGTTCGTGAACGGCCTGGCCCTGCTGCCGGCCGCAGAGGGGCCGCGGCGCTCCTACCAGCTTCCCGCTGGCGACGCGTCCCGGACGCTCCAGGAGTTCTCGGCGGCGTCGGGACGCGAGATCCTCTTTGCCGCGAGTGCCATCCGTGGCGTCCAGACGCGCGCGGTCCACGGCGACTATTCGGACCTGGAGGCACTCAGCGCGATGCTCGAAGGCACGCCGCTGTTTGCGATGGAGGACGTGCCGACCGGGGCGCTCGCGGTCCGCCGCCGGGCCGCGCCGACTCCGATTCCGACCGGGCCTCCGCCCTCCGCACCGCCACCGGCGCCGCCACGCTCCGCTGACTCCGCTCCCACCGCTCCGCCTGCACCGCTACCCATGCCCCGCAAAAGCCTTTTCGCCCTCCTCTCCTCCTGGCTGCTCGCTCCGCTCGCCTCCGCGGCCGAACCGACGGCCACGACCGTATCCGAACCCACCATACAACTTTCCCCCTTCGAGATCCGCACCGACAAGGACACCGGCTTCATCGCCACCAGCGCCCTGACCGGCGGGCGCCTGGCCACGGATCTGCGTGACACGCCCATCGCGTATTCGATCGTGACGAAGGACTTCATCAGCGCGCTGGGCCTCACCGACATCGGCGAGGCAGCGCAATGGAGCACGGGCAATTTTCCGGTCATCGACACGAACGTTGGCCTGATCCAGGGCAATCCGATCCAGTACACCACGCGCGGATTCAACTCCTTCGGCGGCACCAACGGTGGCGGCAAGCCGCAGCGGAATTTCTTCCCGCAGTTCAACAACAGCGACAGCTACAACCTCGAGCGCTATGAGTTCGGCCGCGGGCCCAATTCTATCCTTTTCGGCAATGGCACCCTCGGCGGCATCCCCAGCTCCACCACGATCCGCGCCCGCACGGACCGGCCCTCGCAGGAGGTCACCGTCGGCTTCGGCTCATGGAACAACCTGCGTGCCACGATCGACGTCAACCAGCCGCTGCGTGACTGGCTTGCCGTGCGCACGGCCCTCGTCTGGCAGGACAGCAAGGGCTGGCGGGATCGAGATTTCGACAAGCGTAAGGGCGGGTTCGTGACCGCCACGATCAAGCCGTTCAAGAACACTGAAATTCGCGTCGACGTGGAACAGATCCGGACCTCCAAGCAGGCGGGGCTGACCTACATCTCTGACGTGTTCAGCGGCTGGGATGGCGTCACCACGTTCAACGCCGCGCTGCCGCTCCTCAACGCGCTGCCCGATCTCGATCAACGCGGCATCTTCCGGATCACGACCCCGGTCTACATGTACTTTCCCAACGGGCCGTTCGATGGGATCGTCAACATCCAGTATCAGTCCCAGACGCGGCAGGGCGCGGCCACGCCGGTGACTCCGTATGGCGGCTTCGTCCAGGGTTCGCTGCCCGCGTTTGGCACGGCCAACGCCCCGATGCTGCATGCCGATCATTACGTGCCGGCCAATCGCTTCGCCAGAGCGATTGCCGGTTCGAACTTCCGGCCGTTCTCCGACGACTTCACCACCGCCCCGGACGCTCCGGCGCTTTCCCAGCGGTTTCGCGACATCCAACTCGCGCTCTCCCAGCGGATCGGCGAATCGCTCTTCCTCGAAGTGGCGGCCGACGTGAACCAGGACCAGCTCTTCGGCCAGGGCATCCAGGGCCGGGGCATGACGAACATCCTGCTCGACATCAACCGCGTCTTCCCGACCGGCATCGCGAACCCCAATTTCCTCCAGCCCTACGTCGAGGGCAATACGGTGCTCCGCAACAATTACACGTTCTCGTTCTACAGCGTGCGCGGCGCCGCCGCCTACGTCATGAAGCCGACCCGCTT
>JAEUHA010000544.1 GCA_016793535.1 Opitutaceae bacterium
AATCGCAGGTCGAGGCGCAGAAGGGCACGTGCACGTACAGCCCCAGCGGCGTCTCAGCTTTGGCTTGCTCTGAGGGTGGCGCGATCATTACTAACGCGTTTCAACCGCCTGGTTCTTCACTCTAGGACACAATGCACACCAACCGAATTTCTCCCGCGAGAAAAATCATCGTCTGGCTCACCGCTGCGCTCGGTCTCGCCCTGCTCACAGGCTGCGAAACCGTCACGCTCACGGACCTCACGCCGAAGTCGATGGCGGAGAATCCGTCGCAGATCTACACCTTCAGCCTCCGCGCGACCCCGCGCACGAGCACGGTGCAGGGAATCGACCCCAAGATCGTCGTGGACGGGCAGAGCCACACCATGAAGAAGAGCCCGCTCGGGGAGAACATCTACGACTTCGAGTACCAGCTGCCCCCGGGGCGCGACAGGATGGCCTATTATTTCCTGGTCAATTTCAACATCGAGGGCGGCGGACGCGTGGCGGCCCACGAGACCTACACCCAGGTGGAAACGGTGCAGATCATGCGCCGCTACGTGCTCTCGCTCGAGGTCAACCGCGGTCCGGTCGGGGCGCGCATCAGCATCCTCGGACGCGGTTTCACGCCGCAGGACGTCGTGCACTTCGACGGCACGCCCGCGCGCACGGTGTTCGAATCACCCAATTCGCTGAGCTTCTTCGTGCCGCCGGTCGGCCCGAACCGCAATTACCAGGTTACGGTCAACGGTGCGACGGGCAACTCCCCGGTCGGCACGTTCCGCGTCGACGCAGCCACCGTCTCGGTCACGCCGTCGTCGCTGTCGGTGCGCACGGGCGAGCGCCAGACGCTCACCTTCACCGTGCCGAATCCGGCTCCGGCGGGCGGCACGCTGCTCGACGTTACGACGGATATTCCCGAGAGCGTGATCATGCCCGAGGTGATCATCCCGCAGGGCCAGACGAGCATCACGGTCACGGTCGAAGGCGGCCGGCCGGGCACCGGCAACCTGTTCCTCAAGGGCTTCAGCTCGGGTGAGCTGACGATCCCGATGTCCGTCAGCGCACGCTGAGCGATTCGCCGGGCGAAACCACGAAAGACACGAAATCGGCTCCGGCCCTTTCGTGTGGTTCGTGTATTTCGTGGTCCTTAGTTTGATCAGGGCAGGTCGAGGACCACGAACACCGGCCGGTGGTCGCTGGCTTCGCGAACGCCGGGACCGTCGTAAACGCGGGCGACGCCGTCGCGCACGGCGGAAACCAGGCCCGGCGACACGAGGATGTGGTCGACGCGTGAGTACGTTTCCTCGCGCCGGTATGCGTGGCTCCAGACCTCGCCGCGCGAATCACCGCCGGTCAGCAGGGTCGCGAGCTCGGTCTTCCCGCGCTTTTGCAGGAACGCCAGCGCCCGGCTGGTCCGGGAGTCGTTGCAGTCGCCGAGCACGAGGTAGCGCGCCGTGCCCGGGGTCGGAAAACGCTGGAGGATGCGGTCGCGAATCGCGGTGGCCTCGCCGGCCCGCCGGAGCGCGGACCCCGGGTCGTCGGGCCGCTCGGTGAACCGGCTTTTCAAGTGCACCGCGAACACCGTGATCGCGCCGGCGGACGACGGGAACGTCACCTCGAGCACGCCACGCTTCACCGGTGCCCGACCGCCCAGGTACGCGAACTCCAGGTCGGCGTGCGTCGTCACCGCCTGCAGCGGCACCCGCGCGAGCACGGCGAGATGACGGTCCGCGTCGGCCGCCCTCGCCAGCGCCGCGTGCGGATAGTCGAAGCCCTCGGCCTTGAGGTCGCGGCGCAATTCGTCGAGGTGCGGCTGGCCGCCGATTTCCTGGACGACGAGCAGGTCCGCATTGAGCCCGCGAATCACGGTGCGCAGCGCCCCCTTCTGGGCCTCCGGCTTGGGATAGTCGGGGCGAAACCCCGCGTCGGTCATGCGATTCGCCGACCCGTAGTTCTCGAGGTTGTAGGTGGCGACGGTGAGCGACTGCGCCCGGGTGCCGGCGACGCTGGCGCACACGCCGGCGGCGAGCCAGAGCAGGCGGAGCAACGACGCTGCAAGGGGCGGACCCATGGCTCCGATCGATGCCGTCGCCCGCGCCGCGGCTCAGCCGGCCTTGACGAGGGCCGCCTCGCGTTCGACGAGCGTCGGGTGCGAATAGTAGAAGCCGCTGAACCAGCGATGCGGGGTCAGGTTGGAGAGGTTCTTCTGCGCCAGCTTGCGCAGGGCGCCGATCATCGCGGCCGGACCGCCGATCGCGTCGCGGGCGAAGGCGTCGGCTTCGTATTCGAATTTCCGCGACATGAGGTTGCCCAGCGGGGCGAACCAGAACGTCACGATGCCGCTCAGCAGGCCGAAGAGCAGGAACGACGGCGCAATCTCACCCGGCGGAAAGCCGAACGCGGTGTTGAACCAAAGACTGCGGGCCAGCCACGCGATGACTGCGAAGCCGCCGAGCATCATGGCCGCCGAGAGCGCGATCATCTTGGGAATATGCCCGCGCCGGTAGTGGCCGATCTCGTGCGCGAGCACGGCCTCCAATTCCTCCGGCGTGAGCTGCGCAATCAGCGTGTCGAACAGGACGATGCGCCGGAAACGGCCGAAACCGGTGAAGTACGCGTTGGAGTGCCCCGAACGCTTGGAGCCGTCGATGACCTCGATCGTGCTCGCCTTGAAGCCGGTTCGCTCGCCGAGCGCCAGGAGCCGCGCGCGCAGGTCGCCCTCGGGCAGGGGCGTGAGCTTGTTGAACAGCGGCAGGATCAGCTTCGGGTACAGGATCATCATCAGCAGCTGGAAGCCGAACATCACCCCGAAGGCCCAGATCCACCAGGTCGCCCCCGTCCACTGCACCAGCCAGAGAAGGACCCACAGGAGCGGAAACCCGATCGCGATCGCCAGGAGCGCGCCCTTGATCTTGTCCGAAATCCAGAGACCGGGCGTGCTCTTGTTGAAGCCGAATTTCTGCTCGAGGCGGAACTGTTCCCACCATTCGAAGGGCAGCGACGGCACGCCGAGCAACAGCATCGCGGCCAGGATGAAGAGCACCCGGGTCCAGATCGAATCGGGGCCGCCCCAGCTGACGATAAAGGAGAAGAGCGCCGGCAGCACCCCGCCGAACACCACCAGGGCGAGCACCAGCGTGTCGAAGATGCCCGTCAGCATGCCAAACCGGGATTTCTCCAGCGTGTAGGCGACCGACTTCGCGTAGGTCGTCTCGTCCATGATCGCCGCCACGGCCGGCGGCGGCGTCCCGGCATGCCGGCGGACCTCGGCCCGATTCAGGCTGGCGAGAACGAGTTCGGCGATCAACCGCAGGAGAAGCAGGACGCCCGCGGTCAGGAGGACGTACGTCATGGCCCCAATCCACGCGAAATGTCCGGCGCCGCCAGCCCAAAGATGGTTTGAAATAAGGGGTTCCCGCCGCATCGTTTGCGCCTGTGGAAGCCACTGACGCCCGTCTCTCGTTCGAAGCCGCTCTCGGCCAGCTGGAAACCATCGTGGAAGCGATGGAATCCGGGGAGGTCCCGCTGGCCGAACTGCTGGCCAAGTTCGAGGAGGGCAACCGCCTGCTGAAGATCTGCGAGGCTCGCCTGAAGGAGGCGGAGTTGAAGATCGAGCAGCTCAAGAAGCAAAAGGATGGCGGGGTGGCCTTCGAAAAGTTTGAAGCCGGTCGCGAAGACTGAATTGCTGACCGTTTCCGTACCGACGTCCTGATGAACGACTCCACTTCCTCGCCTTCGCCACGTCTGCTGGCGACCATCGGCGGTCCGTCCCAGGTAAAGGCGCTTGCGCCGGCGCAACTCCCGCAGCTCGCGCAGGAAATTCGCGAGGAGCTCATCGCGATCACCGCGCGGAACGGCGGGCACATCGGCCCCAACCTCGGCGTGGTCGAGCTGACGATCGCGTTGCACCGGGTGTTCGACTCGCCGACCGACCAGTTCGTCTTCGACGTCGCCCACCAGGGTTACGTGCACAAGCTGCTGACGGGACGCGGGGGCGAGTTCTTCCGGCGCCTGCGCCAGTCCGGCGGGGCGAGCGGATTTCTCTACCGCCGGGAAAGCCCGCACGACCCGTTCGGCGCCGGTCACGCCGGCACCGCGCTGTCCGCGGCGCTCGGCATGGCCACCGCCCGCGACCTGCGCGGCTCGCGGGAGCACGTGGTCGCCGTGTGCGGCGATGCCGCGTTCACCTGCGGGATCACGCTCGAGGCGCTGAACAACGTCGTCAGCTCCACTCAGCGGCTGATCGTGATCCTCAACGACAACGAGTGGTCGATCGCAAAGAACGTCGGGGCGATCTCGAACTACCTCAACCGGATCAGCACGAACCAGACGTACAACAAGCTCCATCACGACGTGGAGGCGTTCTTCAAGAGCTTCCCGGCGGGCGTGGAGATGAACCGCGTCTACATGAAGTGGAAGCGCGAGACGAAGGACTTCTTCGTCGAGTCCTCGCTGTTCGAAAAGTTCGGACTTCGTTACCTGGGCCCCGTCGACGGACACGATTTCGAGGCGTTGCAGAAGAACCTCGAGTTCGCGAAGCACTGCGACGTCCCGGTGATCATCCACCTCCTGACCAAGAAGGGCAAGGGGCTCGAGGCGGCGATCGCGCACCCGGAGAAGTTTCACGGCGCCGCGCCCTTCGACCCGATCACCGGCGAGAGCCGCAAGGCGACGCCCGGCGGCCCGCCGAACTATCAGGACGTGTTCGGGCAGGCGCTCACGCGGTTTGCGCGCGCCAACCCCAAGGTCGTCGGCATCACGGGCGCGATGCCCAGCGGCACCGGCCTGTCACATCTCGCCGAGGGCGTGCCCCAGCAGTTCTTCGATGTCGGCATCGCCGAGGAGCACGCGGTCATCTTCGCCGCCGGCATGGCCACGAAGGGTTTCCGGCCGGTGTGCGCGATTTATTCCACGTTCCTCCAGCGAGCCTACGACCAGGTCGTGCACGACGTGGCCCTGCAGGAACTCCCGGTGACCTTCTGCCTCGACCGCGCGGGTCTCTCGCCGAACGACGGTCCGACGCACCACGGTCTCTTCGACCTCGCGTACCTGCGTTGCGTGCCGAACGCGACAATCATGCAGCCGAAGGACGAGGACGAACTCGTCGACATGCTGCACACGAGCCTCCAGCTGCCCGGCCCTGGGTTCATTCGGTATCCCCGCGGCGCCGGAACGGGAGCGACGATCAAGGCCCAGCCGGCCGCGTTGCCCGTGGGCCATGCCGAGGTCCTGCGCGAGGGTTCCAACCTCATGATCTGGGCGCTCGGCAACATGGTGCAGGATGCCCTGCGACTCGCCGAACGACTCGCCAAGGAGGAGCATCTCTCGGTCGGGGTCGTAAACGCGCGCTTCGTCAAGCCGCTCGACCGTGCCCTGCTGCTCAGCCACGCCGCGTGCATTCCGCTCCTGGTGACGATGGAGGATCACGTGCTGGCGGGCGGCTTCGGCAGCGCGGTGCTCGAGGCCCTGCAGGATGCGGATTGTCCGACCGCGGTGGAACGCATCGGCTGGCCGGACAAATTCATCGAGCACGGCACCAGCGTCGAGGTCCTGCGGGCCAGCTATGGGCTGTCGCCCGACGACATCCACCGTCGCGTGCTCGCCCGCTGGCGAAACCTCCGCGAGGAGCCTGTCGCCGCGGACGTGTGAGGCCGCAGCCGCTCCCACAGAGTCGAGCCCGCTTCCGTCCGGGCGCAAAAAAAGCCGCGCACCCTGAGGTGCGCGGCTTGAGTGAATTCGCTGGCGAGACGCCGAGCTTACTTCTTCGCGTCGGCCTTCTTCTCGATCTTGCCGGCGCCGCCGCACTTCGTGCAGTTGTCGCCCTTCTTGGCGTTCTCAACGCAGCAGGCGTGGCCGCAGGCTTTGCCACTGGCCTGCGCCTTCGCGCAGCAACCGGCGACCTTGGCCGTCTCGTTGGCGGCAAACGCAACACCGGCCGCGAAGAACGCGGCGGCGATGATCAGTAACGATTTGGTGGAGCTCATATGTTTTTGGTTGGGGTGATCTGACTGGTGCGGGCGGAGGGAGTCGAACCCTCCTCTCAGGCTTGGGAAGCCCACATAATAGCCGATATACTACGCCCGCAGAAAGAACGGATCGGGTGATGAAATGTGCCGGGGTCCGGGGGTTCGCAAGAGCAAATCCTACGCAGTTCCCCCCTCCCCGCCCCCGCAAACTCCGACCGGTCCCCTACTGGTAACCACGCCGGCCCTCGAGGGCACTTTTCAGGGTCACACTGTCGGCGTAGAGCACGCCTCCCCCGCTGGGCAGGCCGAAGCCGATACGGGTCGTGGTCACCTGGCCTCCCGCGGGCAGGTGCTCGGTGAGGTAGTGGCAGGTCGCCTCGCCCTCGACGTCGTTCGGCAGGGCCAGGATCAGTTCCCGCACTTCCCCGGTCTCGAGCCGCGTCCACAGCGAGGCCAGGTTCAGGTCGGCCGGACCCACGCCATGCAGGGGCGAGAGCTTGCCGTGCAGCACATGGTAGACGCCCTTGTAAGCCCCGCTCCGCTCGATCGCGACGAGGTCGGGCACGTGTTCGACGACGCAGATGAGCGTGCGGTCGCGCTTCTCGTCGGCACAGATGGGACAAAGTTCCGCCTCCGCGAGATGGCCGCACCGGGAACACCGGCGCACCGTCCGGGCGGCGGCTTCGAGCGCAGCGACGAGTTCCGGCAACCGCGCGGGCTTCTCCACCAGCAGGTGCAGCGCGATGCGCTCGGACGAACGGTAGCCGAGTCCGGGAAGCTGTTTCAGCTGTTTCTGCAGCTGCTCGAACGCTGACGTCATGCCCGGGTGCGCCGTACGGTCGCGGACGATCCGCGGGTCAGAAGAGACCCGGCATCTGGAACGAGCCCGTCACCTTCTGCATCTCGGCTTCGTTGTATTCCTTCGCCTGCTTCGCGGCGTCCTGCACCGCAGCCAGGATCGTGTCGCTCACGAGTTGTCCGTCTTCCTTCAGGAACTCCGGATCGAGGGTCAGCGCGAGAAACTTCCCGCTCCCGCTGATCTTGATCTTCACAGCACCTCCCCCGCTGGTGACTTCCAGCTCCTTGGCATCGAGCTGCACCTGCAGTGCTTCGATGCCGCGCTTCATCTTTTCCGCCTGTTTAACGAGTTTGCCGAGGCCAGCCATGGTGAAAGAGTTTGAGTTGCGAGATCCGCCGGGACGGTCGGAGGCCTGCAGTCCAGCGCCAGCCCGGGGGCTAACGCGACAACAATTTCGCGTAGCCTTCGCGGAAGGTCGGGTAGCGGGGGCTCCAGCCCAGCACGGACTTCGCCTTCCCATTCAGGATGACCCGATCCGGCGTGCCCATGCCGCGGCCCGCGGCCGGTTCACCGGTGAAGGTCGGCGTCGCGATGCCCAAGGTCGACGCCAGCCAGGTCACGATCTCCGCCTTCGTCGCGGCACCGTCATCGGCCAGGTTGACGATCTCGTTGGCCACCGTATCCGGGGCGGCCAGACACGCGGTGATCGCGGTGACGATGTCGTCCCGGTGAATGAGGTTGAGATGATGCGTCCCGCGGCCCGCGACTTCGCCGGACTGCACCTGCTCGAGCAGGTGATGGCGGCCAGGGCCGTAGATGCCGGCCAGCCGCAGGATAAAGTAGCGCCCCACGGCGTCGCCCGCCGCCGCGAGCCGCGCCTCCGTCTCGAGCAGGAGTTGGGCGCGCTCATTGCGCCCCGAGGCCGGCAGCGTCTCGTCGACCCGGACCCCGTCGCCCTGCGGATAGACCGACGTGCTGCCGGTGTAGACCAGCGTTCCGATCCGACCCTTGGTGCGCGCCCAGGCGAGAATCGACTCCATCCCGCCGACGTAACTCTGGCGGTACGCGTCGACGCCTCCGCCGCCCGAACTCACGCAATCGACGGCGAACTCCGGTGCGCCCGGAATCTCCTCGTGCCAGGCGGAGCCGGCCAGATCCGCCACCACCGTGTTCAGGCCCGCCTCGCGCAACAGGAGTGCGGTGCCGGGATTCCGCGTCAGCGCGGTCACCGCCAACCCGGCCGACTCACCCCACCGGGCCACCGCCGCGCCCACGTACCCGCAGCCGAAGACCACGAGGCGTTTGCCGGCGAGAGGATTCAAGGTCATCGCACACCTTCGACCCTTCGCGCGGACCTCGCAAGCGCCATGCGGAGTTGCTCCGCGCGCGGACCGGTCCCACGTTTTGCGCATGGCCACGGTACTGACGTTGCTCGCGGAGGGATTCGAGGAGATCGAGGCGATCGTGCCGATCGACCTGCTGCGGCGCGCCGGCGTCGACGTGACGACCGCCGCGCTCGTCGCCGGCGGGCCCGTCACCGGCCGCAGCGGAATTGCGGTTCACGCCGACACCGATCTCGCCACCGTGATGGGCAGGACGTTCGACTGCCTCTTCCTGCCCGGCGGCGCCGGCGTGAAACACCTGCGCGCCGACCCGCGGGTCCGCACCCTCGTCCGGCAGCAGGCCGATGCCGGGCGCTGGCTGGCGGCGATCTGCGCCGCGCCCACCGTGCTCCACGACGCCGGCCTGCTCGCGGGGCGGCGCTACACCGCGCATTTCTCGGTCGCCCACGAACTGCCGCACCTGCTCGCGGCTGAACGCGTCGTGACCGACGGTCGACTGGTCACCTCGCGGGGTGCCGGCACGGCGCAGGACTTCGGCCTCGACCTGGTCACGAAGCTCGTCTCGGCCGAAAAAGCCGCCGAAGTCGCACGAGCGATCTGCGCCTAAGGACCACGTGCCCGCGAAAGACGCTGCGAAAGATGTGCCGAACCATGGCCGAGGGAACACCCCGATCACAGCGCGCGTTGCGGTCAGCGCCATGTGCTTCGTGTGCTCCGTGGGCCACCCAATCGCCACGTCGCTGACACCACCTTCACCGCTCGTCCCTCCAAAACTTCCCTGATGCCCCTCAAGACCTACGACTTCATCGCGATCGGCGGAGGCAGCGCCGGCTTCAACGCGGCGCGCGTCGCCGTTTCCCTCGGGCTCAAGACTGCCGTCGTCGACGGCGCCCGCGAACTGGGCGGCCTCTGCATTCTGCGCGGGTGCATGCCGTCCAAGACACTGCTCTACATGACCGAGGTGCTGCATCTCGCCCAAAAGGGAAAGACGTTCGGCCTGCGCATTCCGTCGGCCCGCGCCAACATGAAGGCGATGCACGCGCGGAAGCGGAAGCTCATCGCGGAGTTCGCCTCCTACCGGATGCAGGCGCTGACCTCCGGAAAATTCGACCTCCTGCGCGCCCACGCCCGCTTCCTCGACGCCCACACGCTCGAACTCTCGAACGGTGACCGGGTGCGGGCGAAGCACCTGCTCATCGGCACCGGTTCGAAGGTGAGCGTGCCCGCCGTGCCCGGACTCGCGGACGTCCCATTCTGGACGAGCGACGACGTGCTCGACCTCGATTTCATCCCGCGCTCGGTGATCGTGCTCGGCGGCGGCATCGTCGCGTGCGAGCTGGCGCAGTTTCTCCGCCGGATCGGCAGCCGCGTCACCCTCGTGCAACGCAGCGTGAACATCCTGCGCGACCACTCGCCGGCGGCCTCCACCGTCGTGCAACAGGCGTTCGTCGACGAAGGCATCGAGCTGTTCGCCGGGACCGAACTGCAGGCGGTGGCGTCCGACCGGCGCGGCTTCACGGTGGAGTTCATCCACGATGGCAAACGGATCCGCCGCCGTGCCGATCACCTGTTCAACGCCCTGGGCCGCGAACCCAGCGTCGCCGGACTGGGCCTTGCCGCCGCGGGCGTCGCCACGCGCGCGAACGGACAGATCGTCACCAATCGCTGGCAGCAAACCACCACCCCGCACATCTACGCCGCGGGTGACGTCGCCGGTCCCGCGGAGATCGTGCACCTCGCGATCCAGCAGGGCGAACTCGCCGCGCGCCACGCCGCTGGCGTGAAGGGCCTCAAGCCCGTGGACTATTCGCTCCTCCTGAACGTCGTCTTCACCGATCCCCAACTCGCCACCATCGGCGTCCTCGAAGAGGAGCTCGAGGCGAAGGGGATCCCGCACCTGGTGGCCAGCTACCCGTTCAACGATCACGGCAAATCCATCCTGATGGACGCCAACTACGGCTACGTGAAAGTCATCGCCGAACCGAAACGCGGCCGGATCCTCGGCGCCGAAATCGTGGGCCGCGACGCGGGCGAACTCATTCACGCGTTCAGCGGCCCGCTGGCGATGAAAGCCACCGTCTTCGACCTGCTCCGCGCGCCGTGGTATCACCCGACGCTGGCGGAGATCGTCACGTATCCGCTCGAGGAGATTGCGGAAAAAGTTGAGCGTTGAGGGTTGAGAGGTGAGAGACCGAGTAAAATCCACTGCGTAGCGGATACCGAATCCGACATCCGGTGGTTCGTGGTTCGTCTCTCAACTCTCAACCCTCAACTCCTTCCTCCCGCGATCGCCAGCAGGTCCGGCAGCTCGACCCGTTTCTCGTAAAGCGCCTTGCCGACGATCACGCCGTCGAGGTTCGCATGACGACGGGCGAGCGCGGCGAGTTTGACCACATCCTCGCGCCGGCTGACTCCGCCACTCGCGATCACTCCGAAACGTCCGGCGGCCAGCATCGCCTCCTGAGCGGGAAAGTTCGGCCCGGTCAGCATCCCATCGGTGCCGATGTCGGTGTGAATCAGGGTCCGCACGCCCAGCGCGTCCATGCGCTTCGCCAGGTCAAGCGCGCTCATCGCCGCGGTCGCCACCCAGCCCTTGACGGCGACCTGGCCGTTCTTGGCATCGATGCCGACCGCCACTTTCTCCCCGAACGCCTGCACCAGTTCGCCGACGAAGGCCTCGCTCTCGGCCGCCCGCGTGCCGATCACGACGCGACTCACGCCGAACCCGAGCGCGCGCTCCACCGCCGCCCGCGTGCGCAGGCCGCCGCCGAGCTGCACCTTCATCCCCAACGCCGCGATGGCCTGCACGGCCGGCAGGTTCTGCGGTTCCCCGGCAAAGGCGCCATCGAGGTCGACGACGTGCACCCAGGTGCTGCCCGCCGCCTTGAACTGCGCCCCGACGTCGGCGGGGTTCTCGGCGTAGACGGTTTCCTGGTCGGCGCGACCCTGCGTCAGCCGCACACAGCGGCCACCCTTGATGTCGATGGCGGGATAAATCGTCATTCGCCAAAAACGCTTTGCGCCCGCGCCGGACAGCGCGAGACTAAAACCCATGGCGTCCTACAAAGTCCCCGCGTTTCTCGCTGAACTGCTCCACGCCCGCTCGCCGTCCGGCTACGAGGCCGAGGCCCAGGCGGTCTTCGATCGCCACGTGAAGCCGCTGGCCGACGCCTACGCGAAGGACGCGCTGGGCAACCGGATCGCGACGCTCAACCCGAAGGGCGATCCCGTGCTCATGCTCGCCGGCCACATGGACGAGCTCGGTCTCATCCTCACCTACGTCAACAAGGACGGGTTCATCTATTTCGACACGATCGGCGGGCACGACCTGAGCGTGATCTCAGGGCGGCGCGTCATCATCCAGACCGCAAACGGCCCGGTGAAGGGCGTCACCGGCAAACGGGCCATCCACCTGATGGACGACGAAGACCGGAAGAAGGTCCCGAAGAAGCACGAGATCTGGATCGACATCGGCGCGCGCTCGAAGGCCGAGGCGCTCGAACGCGTGAGCATCGGCGACGTCGCGACCTACGACCACGAGCTCGAGATGATCTACGGCAGCGTCGGCACGGCCCGCGCCTTCGACAACAAAGTCGGCGCCTACATCGTCGGCGAAACGCTGATCCGGCTGGCCAAGGAGAAGAAGCCGCTCGCGGCGAAAGTCGTCAGCGTGGCGACCTCCCAGGAGGAGATCGGGGTGCGCGGCGCGACCACGTCGGCGTATCTCGTCAACCCGCACATCGCCGTGGCGATCGACGTCGGCCACGCGACCGACCATCCCGACTGTGACAACCGGAAGTTCGGCGAAACCAAACTCGGCGGCGGCCCGATCCTCTGCCGCGGCGCGAACATCAATCCGAAGATCTACGACCGGCTGCTAAAGGCAGCGAAGAAGGCGCATATCCCGTATCAGATCGAGGCGGATCCCCGGCCGACCGGCACCGATGCGCGCGCGATCCAGGTGGGTCGCGGCGGCATCGCGACGGGCCTCGTCAGCATTCCGCTGCGCTACATGCATACCCCGAGCGAAATCGTCGATCTCGAGGACGTGGAGCGTTGCGTGAAGCTGCTGGTCGAGTTCGCCCGCGGATTGGAAGAGGGCGATTACGCCCACTGGTAAGGAATTCCCGGGAGCGGGGGCCCCCCCCCCCCCGGCGCGGGGTTTTTGGGGCGGGGGGGGGGCCGCGCGCCCGGGGCGGGGAAGGCGGGG
>JAEUHA010000568.1 GCA_016793535.1 Opitutaceae bacterium
TCGCGGTCTGCCGGCAGCCCGCACCGAAAGGTGCCTTCGCCTTCCGTCTGCCAAACGGTTGTTCGTCCCGTCGAGTTTGGCTCTTTCAACGTTCAACCCTCAACTTTCAACTGCATGCCTCCGGCTCAGCTTTTCCGCAGCAGAAACGCCGCGCCGCCATCGTGGCCCGAGGTCCAGGGATAGCTGAGGACGCTGCGCTCGAGCGTGTACGGTCCGCCGGCCTTGCTGGCGAGGAACGCGCGCACCACGTGTTCGTTTTCCTCGGCGTCGATGCTGCAGGTGGAGTAGACGAGCCGTCCGCCGGGCGCGACGAGCCGTGCGGCGGCGTGGAGCAGGGAGAGCTGCTGTTGCGGATGCTTCTTGAAGTCGCCGGGCTGCAGCCGCCACTTCACATCGACCCGGTGGCGCATCACGCCGGTGTTGGAGCAGGGGGCGTCGAGAAGGACGGCGTCGTAGCTTTCCGGCAACCGGTGTTCCCGCAGGGCGAGGGCGAGATTGCCGAGCAGGTCTGCCTGGACGAGCGCAACCTCGATGCCCTCCGTGCGGGAGAGATTCTCTTTCAGGCGGTCGATGCGGGTTCCGGGCAGGTCGACCGCGACGAGTTGCGTCGGGCGGGTCCCCGGTGCCGGGGGGCTGACCGTCGGCTCCGCGGCGGCAGGCCGCACCCGATCGGCGATGAGCAGGCTCTTGCCGCCGGGCGCGGCGCAGAGGTCGAGAATCGTTTCGCCGGCTTTGGGCGCCAGGAGATCGACCGGGACGAGCGTCGACGGATCCTGCAGATAGAGGCGGCCTCCCTTGAGCAGCGGCTCGACCTCGGACCAGTGGCCCGATTCGACCTCGAGGATGCCCGGCCAGGACGTGGGCTTGAGAAACGCCGGGGGCGCCTCCGTGGTGCCGGCGCGCCAGCGGGCATAGACCGGCGCGGGACGCTGGTTCCACTCCAGCAGGGTCCGGGTGGCCTCGGGTCCGAACTGGACCAGCCAGTTCTTCACCAGCCAGGCAGGGTGCGAGAAGTAGTGGCCGAGGTCGTCCGCGCTGACATTCAACGCAGGCGCGGGTTCGGCCAGGGCGCCGGCGATCGTGCTGTCGTCGTCATTGCCGAGGCGCGCCTCCGCGGGGCTGGCGAGCGACTTGGTCTGTTCGACGGCGTGGTGGACGATTTTCGCCACCCGGCCGTCGTCGCGGTCGGCCGCCGCCTCGATCAGTTCAAAACCCGCCAGGCAGAGCACCGCGCGCGTGGAGAAGCGCGGCGGGTGTGCGATGAGCCGGCCGAGCGCGGCATCGATCCGGCCAAAATGCCGCATGACGCCGAGCACCAGGTGCTGGCAGCGGGCGCGTTCGGCCCCGGCCAGCGTGCGGGGAAGGGAATCGAGCAGCGCGTCGACCCGCTCGCGCCGGTCAAGCCAGCGGGCGATCAGATTCGCCGCGGCGGGCCAGGCTGCGCCGGCAGGTGCGTTGCGGGCCGGAAGTTGCGGCGTGCTCATGCGCGCCTCCTTGCGGCGGAAAAAGAGGCAATTGGAACGGGACTGACACTCGGTTTGACAAGGCTGGCCATTGTCCGCTCAACTCTCCCGTTCAGGCCCTCACACACGCAATCATGAATTCCGAAGCCGTTTCCGCGCTCATTGCCAAATCGCCGTCGCTCAAGGCGGCCAAGCCCAAGCTAGAGGCCATGGAACCGGGCGCTTACGTGGTGCATCGGAGCTGGGGTTTCGGGCAGATCAAGAGCTACGACGAGGCGGCGCAACGGCTGATCATCGACTTCAAGGGCAAGGCGGGACACGCGATGGATCCCGCCTTTTGTATTTCCACGATGGAAGTTCTGCCGGCGGCGCATCTGCTGGTGCGCAAGGAGACGGACGGGGCCCGGATCACGGAACTCATCGCGGACAACCCGGTGCAACTGGTCGTCGAGGCGTTGCACGCGTATCCGAACAACGCGGCGACGGCGATCGAGCTCGAGCTGACGCTCGCGCAAGTCATCGGCGAGGAGAAGTTCAAGAAGTGGTGGGCGGCCGCCAAGAAGGCCCTGGCCAAGGATCCGCGGGTTGCCGTGCCGGAAAAGAAGACCGAGTGTTTCGTGCTCCGCGAAACGCCCGTCTCGGCCGAAGACGAAATTCTCGAACAGTTCAACGGCACCCGCTCGGCACGACGCCGGATCGCGTTGGCCGAGGAGCTCATGGACGCGCTGGGCCGCAAGGACATCAAGACCGACCTGTCCGCGGTGCTCAAGGGTGTCGCCGACGCCGTCAAGGACTCGAACCAGCTTGATTCCGCGGAGCGCCTGTACGGCGCCGCCGTGCGCGACGATCTCGCGCGTGCCGTCGGCCAGGAGCCGGCCTTCGAGCCCTCGCAGGCCACCATCATCGCCAATGTCCGTGATCTGCCGGCCATGGCCGAAAAGATTCCGGTTCAGTTCCAGTCCCGGTTTCTCGACCTGATCCAGGAAACGCATCCCATCGAGGCGCGTGACGTCCTGTTCAGCCTGCTGAAGACGTCCCAGGGCAAGTTCACGACGGAGTGCATCAACTTCCTCGTCGAACACGGTCACGCCGACGAGCTCGCCGCCACCCTCAAGCGTTGGCAGACCGAGCAGAATCTCCGGGCGCCCGTGCTGTTGTGGATCGTCAAGAACCGGCACTCGAAGAAGTTCGCCAAGCTCCTCAACGACCTGATCACGCCTCGCCTCCTGAGCGCGATCTTCTTCGCGATCGACTACGAGGCGCTGCAGGCGTCGAGCGCGCGCCGGATTCCGCTGGCCGACATTCTCAGCGAAGACACCGACCTGATTTCCGATCTGCTCTCGACCGCGGATCCCGAGACGGCCCGCGATCTCGCCAACACCCTCATGCTCAACCAGGGCTTCGAGGAGCTGACGAAGAAGTCGCTGCTGGCCCGCTTCATCAAGATCTTCCCCAAGATCCAGTCGCTGGTCGCCGCCGATGCCGAGAGCAAGGAAGAGCAGCTCCTGGTCTCAAAGGGCAGCTACGAGCGGAAGCGCGAGGAGTACGAGCAGATCGTCTCCAAGAAGATTCCGGAGAACTCCAAGGCGATCGCCGCGGCCCGCGAGCACGGCGACCTCAAGGAAAACTCCGAGTACAAGATGGCGAAGCAGGACCAACAGGTCCTGATGGCGCAGAAAACCCTGCTCGAGCGCGATCTCGGCCGGGCCCGCGTCACCGACTTCAAGGACGCGTCGACCGAGCAGGTCAGCGCGGGTACCATCGTCGAAGTCCGCAACGAGGCCACCGGCAACACGACCACCTACACGATCCTCGGCGCGTGGGACGGCGACCCGGAGAAGCACATCATCTCCTACAAGACGGCACTCGGCGCTGCGCTCCTCGGCCGCAAGCAGGGTGATCGCGTGCGCGTGAAGCTCGGCGGCAACGACGAGGATTTCTCGATCCTCAAGATCGTCCGTTACGCTGATACCGTCGGCGCCTGAGGCGCCGACAGGGAGGGTAGGCGGGGTGCCCTCACCCCGCTCTTCCGAAGCGGCACCGGCTCGGCACCCGCGGGGTGGGGGCACCCCGCCTACAATAGGCGCTCGCCTGCGTACAATCTGCACCGCGGCCGCAGGTTGCATTCGCCCGGTCGACCCCACAGACTCCGCCCGACGTGGACTCATCGTGGGACAATCTGAAAATCCTCTCCGACCCAACGCGGGTCAGGTTGCTCGCCCTCACGCTCCGGGAGGAACTCTCGGTGGCCGAGCTCCAGGAGATCCTCGGCATGGGGCAGTCGCGTATTTCCTCCCAGCTCGCCTTGTTGCGCACGGTCAACTTTGTGACGGACCGGCGCGACGGCAAAAATGCCTTCTATTCCTTCCGCGGAAATCTGCCGCCAAAGACGCTGGCGCTGATCCGGGCCGCGATCGATGCGGTAGCGGATCTGCCGGTCATGGTGGAGGATCGGGAGAACCTCGACCGGATCCTCCAGAAGCGGCGGCGCACGCAGGAACAGTATTTCAACCTCATCGCCGGGCGGCTGGGTAAACACTACTGCCCGGGCCGGTCCTGGGAGGCGATCGGACATCTCGCCCTGCGGCTGACACCTGCGATCGACATTGCCGACCTGGGGGCCGGAGAAGGGCTGGTTTCGCAATTGCTGGCGCACCGCGCCCGACAGGTGTGGTGCATCGACAACTCGCCCCGCATGGTCGAAGTCGGCGCCAGCCTGGCCCGCAAGAACGGGCTGGCCAATCTCATCTACAAGCTCGGTGACATCGAGAATGTGCCGCTGCCGGAGAAGTCCGTGGACCTCGCGATCCTGAGCCAGGCGCTGCACCATGCGCAGCACCCGCAGGCGGCCGTCGACGAGGCGTTTCGGATCCTGCGTCCCGGCGGCCAGATCCTCGTGCTCGACCTCAACGAGCACACCTTTGCGAAGGCGCGGGAGTTGTACGCTGATATCTGGCTCGGCTTCACGGAGAGCGCGCTGCACGGATTCCTGAAAAAATCCGGCTTCACGAAAGTGGAAGTCGCCGGCGTCGCCCGCGAGACCGAGGAACCGTTCTTCGAGACGCTCCTCGCGAGCGGCCTCAAGCCCCCGCGCTGATCGTCCCCTGGAGCGCGGACGTCTTTGTCCGCAGGGGATGGATAGGCGGACGAGGACGTCCGCGCTCCCCAGGGAAGAACCCGGCGTCCGTGTACTTTCCCTGCGGGCCGCGGCTGCACGTTCGCGGTTCGTCCGTAGCGTGCGGCCTTCTCCTCCCGGCGTCACTCACTCTCCCGCGCACCATGAGACCTTCGTTCGCGTTCCTCCTGTTTTCGCTGCTGATTCCGACGTTGCCGGCTGCGGGTGCGCCGCGTGAAGAGACGCTTTTCCTGTTCGAGAACCGCAAGGTGGTGGTCGGACTGCCGGAGGGTTTCAACCTCGAGCGCGGGCGGGAGACCGCGGGCGTTTTCACCATCGGGATCGCCGACGCCAGTGGCCGGGTGAGCGGGGAGATCCGCTTCCTGCCTGACGCCGAACTTCGCTTCCTGCAGTCGCGTCCGCGAAAGGAGTTGATGAACGAAATGTTCAACGAATACGTCGCCGCTTCGACCGAGCAGGCGATGCAGTTCGAGGAACTCGAGCCGCGGACCGGCGCTGGAACCTACTGTGTGTTCACCGACGCCCGGCTGGTCGGCAAGAGCCCGTTGCCGGCGGGGGAATACCTGCACCTGACCGTCGGGCTGAAGGCGTGGCCCGGCGTGGTCGCGATCTTCCGGGTGTTCAGCCAGGACACGCAGTCACGCGAATACAAGGCGGTGCTGACCCTGTTGCGCGAAAGCCTCGAAGAGCGGGCGGTCCCGCTCAAGTAGCGCGCCCGTGTCGCAAAGGATCCCGGCAAAGGTCGCCGACGACGTGGACGGAGGCAGCCGCGAACGCGGCTCGATCGCCTCACCCCTCTGACAGATTCCTCGAGTCCGATCGCGTCGACCGGACGTGCCGCTACAGCTTCTTGATCGCGTAGGCCATCGCGGCCGCGATCTTTTCCAACTGCTCGTCGGTGTGCATCGCGGAGATCGCGGTGCGGATGAGGTCCTTGCCCGCGGGAACGGCAGGCGCGATCGACATGACGGTGAACACGCCCTTGTCGAGCAGCGCCTTCCAAAACGGATACACGCGTTCCTTCGAGCCGAGCACGATCGGCACCGCCGGCGTCTCGCTCTCCCACGTGTCGAGCCCGAGTGACTTGAGCATCGCGCGGTACTTCCGCGTGTTGGCCCAGAGTTTTTCGAGGTGCTCGGGCTCCGACTGCATCAGCTCGAGCGACGCCTGCGCGCACGCCGCCTGGCTGGGGCTGATCGCGGCGGAGAAAATCGTCTGCTTCGAGTGCGTGCGGAGATACTCGATGATCTCGGTCGATGCCGCGACGAATCCGCCGGTGCTGGCGAGCGACTTCGACATGCTGCCGCACACCACGTCGACCTTGTCGTTGAGCCCGAAGTGATCGACCGTGCCGCGGCCCTGCCGGCCGAGCACGCCGAAGCCGTGGGCGTCGTCGAGCACGGTGAAGCAGCCGTTTTCCTCGGCGATTTCCGCGAGCTCGGGGAGCCGCGCGATGTGGCCTTCCATCGAGTAAACGCCTTCGATGACCAGCAGCTTGGCCGCGTCCGAATTCACCGCGCCCAACACGTCGCGCAAGTCATCCGGGCTGTTGTGCGAAAAACGCTCCACCGTCGCCATCGAGAGCCGGATGCCGTCCCACAGGCACGAGTGGATGTTCTTGTCGGCGAGGATGACATCACCCTTCTGCGCAAACGACGCGACGCTGGAGAGGCAGGATAGATAGCCGGCGACGTGAATGTGGCAGGCCTCGCGGCCGAGAAAGGCCGCCAGCTTCTCCTCCAGCTCCACGTGATACGCCCGCGAACCGTTCGACGTGCGCGCACCCGTCGTGCTGGTCCCCCACTTGAGCAGCGCCGCCCGGCCGGCCTCGATGACCTTGGGGTGGAATGAAAGCCCCAGGTAATCGTTGCTGGACAGCATGATCATCTCCTTGCCGTCGAGCCGGACCGTCGTGCCCTTCTGGGCCTCCATGGCGTGATAGTAAGGCGCGTACTTCAGCCGCATCTTCGTCGCGTAGTCGTCGCGGCAGCGCGCCAGAAGAGCCTTCTTGTTCTTGGTGAAAAAAGATAACGCCATTTGCGCGGCCAGCGATAGCAGCAGCCATGCCCTTTGCAAACGCAAAGGTCCGCGGTCCGGAGTTCCGGCGCATTTCTATGCACCGGCGGCAGACGCACATTTTTCCCCGTTGCGCCTCAATGCGCCCCGGGCGCGCGCGTCGCGAGGCCGCTCATCCAGCCGACCAGCGCGTCCGTGTACTCGCTCCAGGTGCGAAAGCGCCGGCCGCGTGCCGTCGCCGCGAGCGCGGCCGTTTCCTCCGGGGAACGGAGCAGCCGCCCGACCGCCTCGGCGATGGCGTCGGCGCTGACGCGGTCGAGCATCACGCAGCCTCCGCCGCGCGCCGACTCGCCGAGCGCTCCGCGACCGGAGCACACGCACGGCTTGCCGTGGGCCAGGCTCTCGATCACCGGCAGGCCGAAGCCCTCGTGAAGCGAAGGATACACGGTGAACTGGCACCGCGCGTACGCGGCCGCGAGCGCGGCATCCGTGACCGGTCCGTCGTAGCGCAACGCGCGACCCGCCGCTTGCAGCGCGCGGATTCGCTGCAACGCCGCCGCGCCGGTCTGCGGGTGCGCCAGGCCGATGAGATGGAGCGTGAAGGTCGAGCCCCCCGCCCAGAGGCGCTCACAGGCGTCGAGCAGCGCGAGGTGATTCTTCCGGCCCTCGATGCTGCCGACCGACAGCACCGTGGGCCCCGCATCCGCGTCCGCGGCCACGTCCGGCGTTGGAGTTCCGGAGGGCAGGTCGACTCCGAGCGGGATGGCCTGAACCGGCGGCGGGTGCGGGGCACCCAGCCAGCGCCAGTAATCGGTGAGCGCCGCGGCGGAATCGTCCGAGACCGCCGCGATGCCATCGAACGCGAGCAGTTCAATCAGGTAGGCGGGAAACCGCGCGACCGTCTTCGTCGGCGTCAGCTCGGGCAGCTGCAGCGCGATCGCATCGTGAAACAACGCGACCCGCGGCCCCCGCGCCGCCGCGAACAGCGCGGGCAGGGCGCGCGCGACGCCCGGGGAGAAAACCTCCGGCACGAGCACGCCGGAGTTTCCGGGCAGGGCGGCCGGTGCGCGGCCGAGGAAACGACGCGCCCGGCTGCGCATTCGCGCGGTGAGCGGCCAGTGTGCGCCGCGCTTCGGGGCGGCCTCGTCCGCCGCGAGATTGGCTTCCTCCCACGGCTCCAGTTCCCGCCAGGTGCCGCGAAACGGATCGTGCGTCAGGGCGCAAGCCCGCGGACCGAGCGCGGATCGCAGCGCCCGCGTGACCCGCTGAATGCCCGTGCGCGCCCGCGTATGGCTGGTGTGCGAAAGGTCGAGCAACAGGGGCGCGGGCATGTCGGGCACGTTTGTGTCAGGGCTCCGGGCCCGGCATAAAGCGCAAACACGCCGCCGGGCGCGCCGGGGAACCGCGGCATCGCCGGTGCGCGCCCGCCGTCAGCGCGCGCTCACCGGTGCGCCCGCGTCCAGCTGCCACAGCGAAAAATCGCGCACGGTCGCGAGGCGCGTCCAGGCACCCGGACAATTCTTCTGCAGGGCCTCCGCTTCCTCGATCTGGTGCAACACCGCGCCGACGGGCCGGCCGGCCTGCCGGGTGCGGGAGAGAAACTGGTTGAACTGCTCGGGCCGCACGAATTCCCACCGCAGCAGCGGCAGGTCCGTGTAGTAGAGCAGGGTCCCGCTTTGCAGTCCGGCCACCACGAGCGTGCCGGGTGCGAAGCGCGCGCGGGCCGCCGCCGCGGTGTCGGCGTACGCGCGCTCGTACGTCTTCGTCAGCAGGAGATGAAAGCGATGCGTCCAGTAGCCGCCCAGCGCCACGGCCCATAGCGTCAAGCCCAGCGCCGCGCCCAGCCGCAGGCGTCGGGCGGTGTCCGGCGTCCGGTCGCGGGCCAGGGCCTCCAGCCCGAGCAGCCCCGCGAAGATCAGCGCGGGTGTGCCGGGCAGGAGAAAGCGGAGATTCCACCAGACTTCGTGCGAGATCTCGTAGAAGCTGTAGAAGCCGGCAAAGGTGCCGAACCACAGCGCCAGCGCCAGCGCTTCCCGGGTCCGGGCCGGGCCGCGGCGCCGCAGCCAGGCCGGCAGCACCAGCAGCGCCGCCGGCAGCAGCAGGGCGAGCCATTGGGCGAAGTGCAGCGCCGTCGGCCAGCCGTACGCCCAGCCGAACGCCTGCGTGATGTCCACGTAACCGGAGCGAAACGCACTGCCGTACAGGGCGTGCTGGTAGTAGCCGAGCCACAGCGCGCCCGGCAGGCCGCCGAGGAACGCGAGCGCGAGCCTCCGTCCGTCCAGCCCCAGCAGCACTACGAGCGCCGGCAGCAGCAGGAGGTTCGTCGCGCGGACCAGGACGGCGACCGCCAGCGCCGCGCCGCAGGCGGCGGCCCAACCCGACCGGTCGCGGGCGCGCAGGGCCGCCCAGACCGCGGCCAGGCTCCACGCGGTCGCCGGCGTGTCGCTCAGGGGCTGCAGCGACATGAATACAAAGACTGGATACACCGCCATGATCGCCGCGCCGGTCCCGGCGAGGATCGGCGGAAGACCGAGCTGCCGGCCGACCGCGTACATCAGACCGAGCGTGGCGAGCGCGGTCGCGAGGCCGACGAGGTACGGTGCCGCCGTCCAGCCGACCAGCCGTCCGGCGAGCGCCAGGTGCAGCGGCACGCCGACCGGATAGGTGGGCGACAGCTTCGGATTGCCGTCGAACGGCACGAATCCGTGGGGCTGGAAATGCTGGCGGATCACCCGTTCGTCCGGACCGAACTCGGCGGGAATCCGCGGCTCGGCCGCGAGCGTGCCGGCGGCCAGCAGCCGTGCGCTGTTGAGGTAGCCGGAGGAGTCCGCCCCGCCGGCATACGGCGAAAAATTCCAGCCGAGAACGAGGGCGTAGCACGCCAGCGCCGCGAGGGCGATCCACCCGGCGACGCGCGACGAAAGGGCGGCGGCGAAGGGGGGATTCGGATTTGACATGGGACGCTCGCGTTCTGTGATGCCGCAAACTGTCTGTGACAAATTTGGATGACAAGCGCCCGCGTGGAGTGCGTCGTTCCCTCGGCCTGCGCCCGGCGCGGAGCGCGGAATGAGCGCGGAGGAGCGCAGGGTTCGGGGCGGCAGGCTGCTGCGGCTGCTGGGTTCCCCGGTGCGGGTCGCCTATGTCGCCGCCGTCGTGCTCTTCCTCGGCTGCATCGCGCAGTTTTATCACCGGCACACCGGCTTCTCGAGCCTCATCTCGATCGGTGACCTCCTCAGCAGCACCAAGGTCACGGCGCTGCGCGAATCGCCCCACCACGTCTACGAGAGTTCACCCGGGTACGACGGGGCGTACTACGTGCAGCTCGCGCTTTATCCGACCCTCGACAATCCGGAACTGCTCAAGGCGATCGACAACCTGCCGTACCGCGCGAAGCGCATCCTGTTCTGCTGGGCGGCATGGGCGCTCGGGCTCGGCCAGCCCGCCTGGATCATCCAGGCGCACGCGCTGCTCAACGTCCTCTGCTGGCTGGCGCTCGCGGTCGTGCTGCTGCGGTGGTTTCCGCCGACGGATGCGCAGAATCTGCTGCGCTGGACCGCGATCCTGTTTTCCCACGGCGTGTGCATGAGCGTGCGCCACTCGCTGGTCGACGGCCCGAGCCTGCTCCTGGTGGCGCTCGGCCTGCGCTGGCTCGAGGAGGGGCGACGCGGGGCGGGCGCGGCGACGCTGGCACTCGCCGGCCTGGGCAAGGAGACGAGCCTGCTGGCCACCGCCGGCCTCGACTTCGACTGGCGGGCGCCGCGCACCTGGGCCCGCACGGCGCTGACCGTGGCGCTCGTCGCGCTGCCGCTCGCGGCGTGGATGACCTACGTGCGCGTGAAGTTCGGTCCGGCGGAGGATCCCGGGCTGGGCAACTTCACGTATCCGCTCGCCGGTTACTGGGAGCGTTTCAGCCTGGCCTGGCGCGAAGCCTTCGGCCCGGAGCGGGCGGGGATCTACTGGGCCACGCTCGCCACCGTGGCGGCGCTCGCGGTCCAGGCCCTGTTTTTCGCCCTGCGCTGGCGGCCCGCGGAGCGGTGGTGGCGTGTGGGCGCCGCGTTCGCCGGGATGATGCTCTTTCTCTCCACGCCGGTGTGGGAAGGTTATCCGGGGGCCTCGACGCGCGTGCTGCTGCCGATGACGCTCGCGTTCAACGTGCTCGTGCCGCGGACCGGTCGCTGGCTGCCGATCCTGCTCGCGGGCAACCTGACGGTGGCGGCGAGCGTGTTTGAATTCTCGCCCCCGCATGAATTCCACGACGTCCGGGGCGATGCCACGCTGCGCCACCACGTGCGCGTTGTCCCCTCGGCCGGCTGGCACGGACCGGAGCGCCACCTCAAGGACCGCTGGCGCTGGACCTCCGGCGACGCCGAACTGAAGCTCACCAACGACTCCGGGCAGTCCGTCCGGATCGCGGTGCGCGGCAAGGCCAGCGCCGTCACCGAGCCGCGGCAGTTGCGCGTGCTGCAGGGCGAACGGCTGCTGTGGGGCGAAACCGTGGTGAATGTTCCGAAGGAGCTTCGGTTCGGTCTCGTGCTGCCGCCGGGCGAGACGATCCTGCGACTCGTCAACGACCGGCCGGGCGAGAAAGTGGGCACGGACCCGCGCGACCTGGCGATTCGGGTGGCCAACGTGGAGGTGTTCGTGTCACCACCCGGGGCGTCCCGCTGATTCCCGCATGAGTTTCAGTTCCAAACCGCTGCTGCGCCTCTTTCCCCGTTTCCGCCGTCTCGAGGCGGAACGCAACCGGTTGCGCGAGGAGCTGAACCGGCTGCGGGTGAACGAAGCGGATACGCCGACCTTCTTTCCGGCCGGCCATTTCTACTCGCCGCTGCCGTCGCGCCGCGAGATCGCCGAGGCGTTCGAGCGGGGCGGCTTCGGACCGCCGTTTCCGGGCATCGACCTCAACGAGCCGGCCCAGCTCGAGCGACTGCAGCGTTTTGCCGCGTGGTATCCGGAGCAGCCGTTTCCGGAGCAGCCGACCGAGGGTCACCGTTACCATCTCGATAATCCGTCGTACGGCCACTACGACGCGATCATGCTCTACGGCATGCTGCGCGAGGCGCGGCCGAAGCGCATCATCGAGGTTGGCTCGGGCCTGAGTTCCGCGGCGATGCTCGACCTGAACGACCGGGTGCTCGGGGGTGCGGTCGCCTTCACGTTCATCGATCCCGACATGACGCGGCTGCGGCCGCTGCTGCGGTCCGAGGACCACGCGCGCGTCACGCTGATCGAGCGGCGCGTGCAGGAAGTGCCGCTGGAGGCCTTCGCCGCGCTGCGCGAGAACGACGTGCTGTTCATCGACTCGTCCCACGTGAGCAAGATCGGCAGCGACGTGAACCGGCTCTACTTCGACGTCCTGCCCGTGCTCGCCCCGGGTGTCCTCATCCACATCCACGACGTGGCGGGCAACCTCGAGTATCCGCGGGAGTGGCTGGACGAGGGCCGTGCCTGGAACGAGCAGTATCTGCTTCGCGCCTTCCTGATGCACAATCGCGCGTACCGGATCGAGCTGTTCACCGGCCTGCTCTTCAACCAGCACCACGCGTTCCTCCGTCAGCACATGCCGCTCGCGGCCCGCGGCGGCGGGGGGCAGATCTGGTTGAGGAAGTTGAGAGTTGAGGGTTGAGAGTTGAGAGTTGAAAGACCGATCTGGTGAGGGGTGGGAACGCCGCCTGGTCAGGGCGCGGCATTGCGCCGTCGCCACGGGTTTGGCTCTCAACTCTCAGCTCTTAACTCTCAACTGCCGCGCCCCGCCGGGGCGCGGCTTCAGAACGTTGCAATGCTCTCCAGCCGGCGCCGGTAGCGGGCGCCGATGACCGCGGGGGCGAAGCGGGTGCGAATCGTCTCGCGCGCGGCGGCGCCGAGTTGTGCGGCCAGCGCGCGGTCCTGGCACAGCCGGCGCATGTGCGCGGCGGCGTGGTCCGGATCGGGATCGGCCCACGTCGAGCCTTTCGCGTAGGGCCCGTGGTTGCGGTCGAGGGTGACCAGCGGAGCACGCACGGGACAGCCGTTGTGGACGTTCACGAATTCCGCCGTGGCCGACCAGTCGGTCGAGATCACGGGCTTGCCGAGCAGCATGCTCTCCGCGACGGCCAGCCCGAAGCCCTCGGAGCGGTGCAGCGAAACGAAGCAATCGCACGCGGCCTCGAGTGCGTACACGTCGGCGCGGGCGAGCGTTTCCGTGAGCAGCACGGTGCCCGGCAGGTCGGCGACGCTGGCCTGGAGGGCTGCGAAATCCGCCTCGTTGCCGGCCACGTTCTGCACTTTGAGCACGAGCGCGGCGCCGTGGCCGGCGAGCCCGGAGCGGCGGAACGCCGCGACGACCGCCTGCGGATTCTTGCGCGCCGCGTAGGAATTCAAATCGAAGAGCGTGAGGAAAAGAAAGCGATCCGCGGGCAGCCGGAAGCGCGCGCGCCACTCCGCCATCGTGCCGGCCGGCGGCGCGAAATCGATCGCGTGCGGCATCGTCAGCACGGGCAGCGGCGACTTCAGCGCGATGGCGGCGGCGGAGAAATCACTCGGACACCAGATCTCGTCGTAGTAATCGAAACTCGGCACCCACGCGTCGGGAAACTCGGGCAGCTCCCACGCGAAATACGCGATGTTGTACTTGCCCGCCCGGAAGCCCTTGCCGTGGTGATGATCGAGGTCGCGTGACGCCGGCGGATCGATGTGCACGACGTTCACGTCGTGCGGATTCTCGTCCTGCAAGCGGGCGGCGAAGGTCTGGTCACCCAGCCGGTTCTTGCAGTTCAACTTCAGCGGCACGAGCGCGGTCGGAATGCCGGCGGCGTCGGCGGCGCGCACCATGCAGCGGGCCGACTCGCCTACGCCGAGATCGGCGGTGATGAAACCTGCGATGTTCAGCCCGAGCCGGGCATGCCGGCGGGCGTACTCCGACGCGTACGGCGCGTCACGGCGCGAGAAATCGAAAATCACCTCGCCGGCCTCCGTCGCGATCGTCGTGACGCGCAGTTGCCGGTTCTTGTTCTGGGTTCGGAAGCGCTGCCAGACGCCCAGGCCGGTGACGCGTCCGAGCCAGGCCAGCAAGTTGGTCAGGCCGATGTCCGAAAGCGTGAACGCCAGGGTGACGGTTTCGGCGGCGGGCACGTCAACTCGCAGTTCCCACGGACCGGGTGCGGACGGGGCGAGTGTGGCGGCCCGGCGGCCGTTGACCTCGAGCGCGAGTCCCGGCGCGCCGGTCTCGAGCCCGCGGGCGTCCGGGTGGGGCACGACCAGGCCGCGCACCACGAGCTGCCGAACGCCGCTCAGCGGCGGAAGCCGCACCGAGGCCGACTCGCGAATCCAGGCGGAGTTGGATTCGAAGGTGTCGAAAAAAAGTCCCGCGTACGCGGTGAAGCGCCGGGAAAAGGCGCCGCTCGCGGGAGGCGTACGTGGGCTCGAGGACATGCGGGAGGCGCGAGGGAAGGCGGGCGGGAACGGGTTGGCAAAACTTTACGCCGCCCCGGAAGTTTCCCTAACTGCGGGCTTGCGCCCGTCCGGCCAAGTCGTCGTTTGTTTTTCCTGTTAGCTGCGAAACCCAGCACGCCGTTCCGGCAATTGCGTGCCCCCATCCCCCCTGAAAATTTCTCTGGCCTCGGCTCTGGCCGCGTCTTGGCGCGTCGGCTCGTTGGTGCTGGTCACGGCACTGATCTGGACGGCGTATTACCAGCGTTGGACGAGCGAGTCCTGGCAGCTGCCGACCGACTACGTGGGCGACGCGCATGAGATGCTCGCGCGAATCAAGGCGGCGTCCGAGGGCGATACCTGGCCGCTGACCCCGCAGGTGATCGAACGCCTGGGAGCGCCTTTCGGGGCGCATTGGAACGCGTACCCGACGCCGGACAAGCCGTTGCTGCTGGCGCTCGGGGCATTGGTGCACGGCATCGGGTTGTTTGCGGCGGCGAATGTCGGGTTGTTGCTGGCGCAGATTTCGGCGGCGCTCGCGTTCTATTTCGTCGCCCGCTGGCTGCGCTGCCGCTGGGAGTGGGCGTGGGTCGGCGCGCTGCTCTTCGCCTATACGTACCACACGTTTCACCGCGGACTGCCGCATTTCTCCTTCGTGTTCACGTGGACGGTGCCGCTGGGGCTGCTGGCGGTCTGGCTTGTCGCGCAGAGCCGGCGGCTCGAATGGCGCAGTCCGGGGGCGCTGGTCTGCCTCGGGGTCGCACTCGCGTTCGGGGTGAGCAATCCCTACAATTTGCTGTTCTGGGGCCAGCTGCTGCTGTGGGCGTTGATCGTGCAGTGGTTCGGGCCGCGCCGGCGGGCGAACCTGGCGATCGGCGTGACGGCAGGAGTCATCGCCATGGCGGCGTTTCTCGTCACCAACGCGGAAATCTGGCTCTACGTCCAGGAGCCCGAGGGCCTGCCGCTGCTGACACGGAATTACGGCGGCACGGAGCGATATGCGCTGAAGCCGATGGAGATGTTCATTCCGCCGCAGTTCCACCGCTGGGACTGGCTGGCGTTCTTTGGTCATCGCTATTCGCGCTGGTCCGAATGGCGCGGCGAACCGTATCTGCCGTACCTGGGCATCTTCGGCATTGCCGGCCTGATCTGGCTGGCGGCCGTGAGCGTGCGCCGGCTGATGGCCCGGCAGGCGCCGCCGGGACAGGCTTTGTCGGCGGGCTGGCTGCTGGCCTACGCGACGGTCGGAGGGCTCACCAACGTCGTGGCGTTCTTCTTCGGCATGCAGATTTTTCGCGCCACGAACCGGGTGGCGATCTTCATCTCCGCGCTCGTGCTCGCCTTTTTCGTCGTGCGTCTCTCGCGGCTCACGGCGCGGTGGCCCGCGCCCTGGCGCGTCGTGGCGGCCCTGGGCGTCGCGGCGATCGGCTTGAGCGACCAGCTGCCGGTGCGTTGGCCGGAAGAGGTGTACGAACGCATGAACGCGGACGCCCGCTCCGATCGGGAACTCGGGCGCAAGCTCGAGGCGGCGCTGCCGAAGGGCGCGATGGTCTTCCAATTGCCGGTGCTCGGGTTTCCCGAGGTCGTGCCGCCGCACCGTCTCGCGGACTACGAGCACTTCCGCCTCTTCCTCAACACCGACGATCTGCGCTTCAGCTACGGGGCGGCGAAGTACCGTTCGCGCAGCCGCTGGCAACGGGACCTCGAGAACGTGCCGGTCGAGACCCTGGTGCGCCGGCTCGAGTCCTACGGTTTTGCCGCGCTCTACATCAATCGGAAAGGCTACGAGGATCGCGCCGACAAGATGCTCGCGGAGCTGGACCAACTGGGCTACGCGCGGCGGCTGCAGGGCAGCGTGGGCAATCAGGTCATCGTGCTGCTCAATCCCAAGGCGGAACCCGTGCTGCCTCTTGGCCGCGCGCTCACGTACGGCCGCGGCTGGCATCCGCGCCCGGACAACGGCGTGCGCTGGGCGGGCGACCGGGCGGCGCTCTCGTACTTCAATCCCTACTCCGAGCCGCTGCGCGCGGAGCTGACGTTCCAGCTCGTCGCTGCGTCTCCGCGCGAAGTGACGTTGGAACAGAATGGCCGGGTGCTGCGCAGCGTCATCGTGGGCGACCAACCCGTGAGCCTTAACGTCGCCGAACTCCTGCTCGAGCCGGGCATCAACCGCCTCGTACTGCGGTCCGCGGAGCCGGCGCAGCGCCAGGGCTCCGGGCGATATCAGCTCCGCGCCTTCGGGTTGAAGGACTCGACCTTCAGGATCCTGCCGGGTCCGCAGGCGATCGACTGGTCCGATTGAAACGGGCCGTCCGCCGCGCTCCGTCGCCGCGGGGCGGGTCGAGAATGAGCGTTGTCAACGGCGGGATGGACTGACGGTGTAGGCTCGCCGCAACGCATGAACGCCGACGAATACATCAAACTCGCCGAGGTGGAGGACCAGATGTGGTATTTTCGGTCGCTGCATGCGCATGTCGGACGGGCGCTGGCGCCCGTGCTCCGGCCCGGCGCCGCGGTGCTCGATGCCGGGTGCGGGACGGGCGGCATGATCCTGCGACTGCGCGCGGCCCACGCGGATTGGAAATTCTCCGGCATCGATTTCATGCCGCTGGCCTGCGACCTCGCGCGCCGGCGATGCGGCCCCGACGTCGATTTGCGGGTCGCTTCCATCACGGAGTTGCCCTTTGCCGACCGGAGTTTCGATGCGGTCGTTTCGGCGGACGTGGTGTGCCAGGTGGAAAATCCCGAGGTCGCGGCGGCGGAGTTCTTCCGGGTGCTCCGGCCGGGCGGAATCGTGGTGATCAACGTGCCGGCGTACATGTGGATGTGGTCGTACCACGACGATTCCTGCCAGACGAAGCACCGCTACACGCGGCCGGAGATCGACACCCTGCTGCGGGGCGGCGGCTTTGAACAGCGCCGGACGACGCACTGGAACGCGCTGCCCTTTCCCGTGGTGTGGGCGAAGCGCAAGCTCTTCCGCACGGCGCGCGACACCAGCGATGTGAAACAGTACCCGGGCTGGATCGAAGCGGGATTCAACGGCCTGATGGCGCTCGAGCACGCGTGGCTCAAGGCCGGCGGCCGGTGGGCGTGGGGAACCTCGGTCTTCGGCGTGGCGCGCAAGCCGTAGCCGCCCATGATTCACGTCGTCGTCGCGTACGCCTTGCTGCTGCACGTGCTGGTCTGGGGCGCGGGCGCGGCGATGCTGGCGATGCCGCGGCCCTGGCAGCGCTTCTGGCCCGTGCTCATCCTCCCGGCCGGCCTGGCCCTGCAGTCCGCAGTGGTGTGGGCGGGGGCGCAGGCCGGGCTGCCCGGGACGCAGAGTTACGCAGGGTGGAGCGAAGCCATCCCGCTCGCGCTGCTGGTATTCGGTTTGCGGTTACGCGGGTTCGGCCCGGTGGTGACCGATCTCAGCCGCTTCGGCGTCGTCTGGTCGGCGGTCGGCGGCTGCCTGGCGCTGCTGGTGCTGCCGCTGCTCCTGGCGTCACGGGGGCTCACGACGATCTCGCTCGGGAGCTGCGATGCGGCCGACTATGCGGCTGGAGCGCGCGTGTTGACGGAGTTCGCCGCCTCCTCGCGCGAGGGGTTCCTCGGGCTCACGGAAGTCGTGCGCGTGCAGTCGGTGGACAACTTTTTCGACTATTGGCTGCGCCTGAATCACTTCACCCCCTCGGCCCTGCTGGCGCTGAACGGCGTGATCCTCGATTGCGACCCGCACGAGCTCGGCTCGCTGCTGACCATGGTGCTGGTGGCGGGTGGATTGCCGGCGGTGTTCTGGGTCGCCCGCGCGGTGATCGGCTACAGCGGTGGCGTCAGCGTGATCGTGGCCGCGTTGTATGGCATCAGCCCGATCCTCTGGTACGCGGTGGCGCACGTGTCCCCGGGCCAGTTGCTCGCGGCTCCGGCGGTGGCACTCCTGACCTGGGTGGGCGTGGCGCTGTGGCGCGGACCGCTGACCTGGCGGCGCGGCCTCCGCCTCGCGCCCGTGCTGGCGATCGGCTACTGGCTGGTGCTCGGCAGCTACAATTTCTTTCTCCTCATCTGCCTCGTGCCCGCCGTCGCCTACGCGGGCGGCCTGGCGGTGTGGCGCCGGGCGTGGAGTCGATTCGGACGCTGGCTGGCGGTGATGCTGCTGCCGCTGGCTGGCTGCGCGGCGCTGTTCGCCGACCGCGTCGCGGGGCTCGCGGAGCGCTTCGCGCTGCTGCAGACGTACGATTTCGGCTGGCCCGTGCCCGCGCTGACCACGGAAGGCTGGCTCGGCATGGTGCAGGGCCCGGACCTGGCGCCCTGGGACTTCTTCGGGCTGCGCTGGGTGCTGACCGCGCTGATCGTCGGACTTCTCGCGTGGGCCTTTCTGCGGGCCGTGCAGCAGCGCAGTCCGGCGGTCTGGCTCGTCTCGGCGATCACCGTCCCGATCGTGCTCGCCTACCTGTGGCTCGAAGCCCGCGCGGCGCAACTCGGCACGAACGCGAGCTACGACGCGTACAAGCTGTTCGCCGTTTTCTATCCCCTGTTGCTGCCGGCGTTCTGCTGGTGGGTGACGCTTCGCCGCAGCCGGCGCCTGTATGAGTGGCTTCTCGTGTGCGGCGTCGCGATCGTGGTGATCGGCTTCAATCTCGTGGCGTGCGGGATGTTCGTCTGGCGGCTGAGTCGTCCGCCGCTGCAGGTGGACGGCGAACTGCGCCAGCTGCGGCGCATCGAGGCGATGGCGGACGTGGCGTCCGTGAACCTGCGCGTGCCCGACATGTGGTCGCGCCTGTGGGCGAACGCGTTCCTTTTGCGCAAGCCGCAGTACTTTCCCACGCACACCTACGAAGGCCGGCTCAACACCGAGCTGCGCGGCGACTGGGATCTCGAGGGCGGCGTCGTGTCGGTGCGGCTCCCCGATCCGGCGCGTCGCGAAATCGCAGGACGATTCGCGCTGGTCGATACCCGTCATCCGGCGTTCATCCGGGTGGACACCGGTGATGGCTGGCATCCGGAGGAGCATGCGCCGCAGGGCGGCGAGCGCTGGCAGTGGACCCGGGGGCGCGCCACGCTGCGCGTGCACAATCCGCACGCCTACCCGCTGCGGCTCGAGTGCGTGCTCGACGGCTGGAGCGCGACGGAACGGCAGGTGACGCTGGGGCTCGACGGCCAGGCGCCCGGGCCGGGAAACATGAGGCTGGGTCCGCCGCGCGCCCGGGTGACGTTTCCGCCGGTCGAGCTTCCTCCCGGGACATCCACCCTCGTCCTCGATTCGCCGGAGCCGCCCGCGCGCGTGCCGGGCGATCCGCGGCTGTTCGGCGTATCCGTTTTTCGACTTCACCTCACGCCGCATCCGGTGCGCTGAGCGCCGGGCGCACGGTGTCCCTCCGGCGCGGAAGTTTTGCCTCGGGCGATCTTTCCACTTTCAACCTACCCCCTTCAACTGCATGACTCCGTCCGTTTCCGCCCCATGCCCGCACCGTTGAACCTCCGCCGCGTCTTCGCCGGCAAGCGCGTCCTCATCACCGGCGGGCTGGGCTTCATTGGCTCGAATCTCGCCCGGCGTCTGCTCGCGCTCGGCGCGCGGGTCGCGGTGGTCGACAACCTGATGCCCGAGTATGGGGGCAACCGGCGGAATCTCGCCGGCGTCGCCGGGCGCATGCGGGTGCACGTGGCCGACGTCCGCGACTGGCCGCGGCTGCCGGAACTCGTGCGCGGGCAGGATTACCTTTTCAACCTGGCGGGGCAGACGAGCCACATGGACTCGATGACGGATCCGCAGACCGACCTCGACATCAACTGCCGCGCGCAGCTCGCGATCCTCGAGGCCTGCCGGCAGCACAATCCGTCAATTCGCATCGTCTTCGCGAGCACGCGGCAGATCTACGGCCGGCCCGACTACCTGCCGGTCGACGAGTCGCACCCGTTGCGTCCGGTCGACGTGAACGGCATCAACAAGATCGCCGGCGAATCGTTTCACCTGCTCTATTCGCGCGTCCATGGCATCGCCGCAACCGCGCTGCGGCTGACGAACACGATCGGACCGCGCATGCGGATCAAGGATGCGCGGCAGACCTTCGTGGGGGTGTGGGTGCGGCGGCTGCTCGAGGGCCAGCCGATCGAAGTGTGGGGCGGCGAGCAGTGGCGCGACTTCACGTATGTGGACGACGCGGTGGACGCGTTCCTCCTGTCGGCGGCGCGGCCCGAGGCGGTCGGCGCCGTGTTCAATCTCGGGGGCCCGCCGCCGGTGACTTTGCGGCGCCTCGCGGAGTTGCTCGTCGAGCTCAACGGCCGGGGCGAATTTGTCGTGCGCGCGTGTCCCGGGGAGCGGAAGAAGATCGATATCGGCGACTATTATGCGGACGACCGGCTGATCCGGAAAAAGCTGGGTTGGCGACACAAGACCAATCTCCGCGCCGCCCTCGCGCAGACGCTGGAATTCTACCGCCGGGAGTTGAAGCACTACGTGTGAGGAGCGGGAGAGCGCCGCGGATGAGCTTCAGCCAGGGATGGAGCTGCCGGTCTCCCTGCAGCTTCTCGCCTCACGCATCCAGACGTTACTCGCGGACCGCGCTGATGGCGCGAAGGAGTATCCGCGCCACCCGTGAAATCCGCGGTCAAGAGTCAGGGCGGTTTTCAGCTTCGATTCGAAAGAAACGACCCGGAAGTGAACGCATTCCGCCTTGTTGATTGCCCTCCCAGGTTCAGGGAAAGCCGGAAACTTTTCTTGCGCCCGCCCGGGGTTGTGAGGGCTAATGACGGGGATGGCTGGTCCGGCTCTGAGCTTCGTCATACCCCTTTACCATAGTGCTGAAACGATCGGCGGGGTGGTGCATGAAATCGAAGGGTTGGAGATTGAAGGCGGGCACGAGATCATCCTCGTGCACGATGGCAGCGGCGAGGCGACCAGTGCGGTGTGCCGGGAGCTGGTGAAGCACGCGAAGGTGCCGATCACGCTGATCGAGCACGCGCGCAACTACGGCGAGCACAACGCGGTGCTGACGGGGTGGCGGCATGCGAAGGGGACGCACCTGGTGAATCTCGACGACGACGGGCAGAATCCGCCGACGGAAGCGGTGCGGTTGTGGCGGCACGCGAAGGCGACGGGGCTCGATATCGTGTTCGGCCACTACGATGAGAAGCAGCACTCGGCCTGGCGGAATTTCGGCAGTTGGTTCACGAATCGCATGACCGACTGGGCGCTCGACAAGCCGCCGGGCTTTTATCTCTCGAGCTTTCGCTGCGTGAGCGCCTTCGTCGCCCAGCAGGTCGTGGCGTACGCGGGACCGTATCCCTACATCGACGGCCTGCTGCTGCAGGTGACGCAGCGGATCGGGTCGATCGAAGTGCGTCACGAACCGCGGCGGGCGGGCACGAGCACGTACACGCTGGGCCGGTTGCTGCGCCTCTGGCTGAGCGCGTGGATCAATTTCTCGGTGCTGCCCCTGCGGGTCGCGACCGTGATGGGGCTGTTGATCGCGGCCATCGGCGTCGCGGCGCTCGCCTGGGTGATCTGGCTCTGGCTGCACCAGGAGGGCCCGGAGTACGGCTTCGGCTGGCTGATGGCGGCGCTGCTGATCTTCTCGGGGGCGCAGCTCGTGATGCTCGGGCTGATCGGTGAGTACGTGGGGCGGATGTTTCTCGCGGTCAATCAGCGGCCGCAGTCGGTGGTGCGCGAAGTCAGCCGGTCGGGACAGTAACGGCGGCGCGGCGCGTCCCCACGCCGCCTTGTCCGCCTGATTCGCTGCGAACGACCAAGCCGCGTGGGGGCGGGCGGCTCCACCTACGGGCTGGCAAACATGTTTTCCCAGCGGGTGTACTCGCCGCGCAGGCCGTCCGTCACGCCGGCGACGGCCTCGCGGGGCGGGGTGCGGCGGACGTGGGCGAGGAACGCGCAGGCGGCCAGCGCGAGCCGGTAGTCGCGCGATTCGGGCACGACCAGGGCCTGGCTGAGATAGTGCCGGCACCAGGTGCGGGTGCCGTCGTCGGCGGCGGCGATCAGCGCGGCGCCCCAGCGCAGCGCGAGCCGGTAGGAATTCTGTTCGTCGCGCGCCTTGCGGCCTGGGGAGGAGCTGACGTGGTGCCGGACCACGCTGCGCAGCGCCACCGCGTTGACCAGGCCCGCGGCCCGCGCGCGGAAGCAAAGGTCGATGTCCTCGCCGCCGTTCATGAAGCCCTCGTCGAAGCCGCCGAGACGTTCCCAGCAGGCGCGCGCGACGAGCAGGCAGGCGCCGGTCACGGCCGGAACGCGCCGGACCGGCTGGAAAATCCGGCGGAGCGGCGATGGGAGTTCCCGCGCATGCACGGGTTTGGCCGTCAGGTTCACGACGAGGCCGGCGTGATCGACGGCCCCGGTTTTCACGTCGAGCTGGACATTGCCGATCAGGCCGGCGCGCTCCCGCAACGCCGCGTGTGCGTCCTGCATCGGCTCGAGCCAGCGGGGCAGCAGGATCAGGTCGTTGTTGAGCAGGGCGAGAAACTCGCCGGTGGCCACGGCGGCGGCACGGTTGTTGGCGGCGGCATAGCCGAGATTGCGTTCGTTGAGCAGGACGCGGATCCGCGGATCGCGCAGCGTGGCGAGCCAGTCGCGGGTGCCGTCGGTGCTGCCGTCGTCGACGAAAATGATCTCATGGCTCAGCCCGGCGGGCAGGGTGGCGTGCAAGCTCGCCAGCATCGCCTGCGTGAGGGGCAGGCAGTTGAACAACGGAATCACCACGCTGAGTCGCGGAGGAGCCGCGACTGGGCGAGGGGGAAGGGGCGAGGGGCGGGAGGATTGAGGCAAGAGGCGGGGGAGCGAGGGGCAAGAGGCCGGAGACGGCGGGCCGACGGGCGGCGAGGTCGAGCCTCTCGCCTCTTGCCCCCCGCCTCAAGCCTGCGGCGGCTCCGCCTGGAGCCGTCGCAGATAGGCGCCGTAGGAGGACTTGCCGAGTTTCGATATGTTGGCCTCCAGGCCGGCGCGATCGATCCAGCCCTGGCGCCAGGCGATCTCCTCGAGGCAGGCGATTTTCAGGCCCTGGCGATTCTCGATCACGGACACGAACTGGGCGGCCTCCAGCAGCGAGTCGTGGGTGCCGGTGTCGAGCCAGGCCGTGCCGCGGCCGAGCAACTCCACGTTGAGCTTGCCGGCCTCGAGGTAGAGCCGGTTGAGGTCGGTGATCTCCAGTTCGCCCCGCTTGGAGGGCTTGAGCGAGCGGGCGAGGGGCACGACGTCACGGTCGTAGAAATAGATGCCGGGGATCGCGTAGTTGGATTTCGGATGCGCGGGCTTCTCCTCCAGCGAGAGCACCCGGCCGTCGGGGGCGAACTCGACGACGCCGTAGCTCTTGGGATCGGCCACGTGGTAGCCGAAGATCGTCGCGCCCTCGGTCCGGGCGCTGGCCCGCGCGAGGGATTTCACGAGGTCGTGGCCGTAGAAGAGATTGTCGCCGAGCACGAGGGCCGCGGGTTCGGCGCGCAGGAAGCCGACGTCGTTGGCGATGTGGAACGCCTGGGCGAGCCCGTCGGGACTCGGCTGCTCGGCGTAGGCGAGCTTCAGCCCGAAGCTGGAGCCGTCACCGAGCAGCCGGCGGAACAGCGGCAGGTCCTGCGGCGTGGAAATCACCAGGATCTCGCGGATGCCGGCCAGCATGAGCACCGACAGCGGGTAGTAGACCATCGGCTTGTCGTAGACGGGCATGAGCTGCTTGCTCACGGCGATCGTCAGGGGGAAGAGCCGGGTGCCGGAGCCGCCGGCGAGAATGATGCCGCGGCGGGCGGCGAGAGGCGAGGGGCTAGAGGCTAGAGGTTCAGGCATGAGATGAGCGGGCCTTTATCAATCCCCGCAACATGCGGGAGATTTCTTCGCATTGCTGATCAAGGATAACGAAATCGCCTTGAGCCAGTAATCCAACCCGGCTGGCAAGGTCCAATTGTGATCGAAGCTCCGCGGCGGACCCTTTGGCGATGTAGAAAAAGCGCACCGAATCCTTGTCGGTGTCACGTTCGTCACCTTCAGCAATGTTGCTCGAAATGCTCACCGCCGAGCGACGCATCTGATCCACGAGCGCAAACTCACGGACGAAGCTCTTGCCGCGAGTCATTTCGTACACTCTCACGGCCAGCTCCTGGGCTTTTCCCCATACCAGCAGGCTCTTGAATCCACCCTGGCTCATGGCAGTTTCTCTCGCCTCTAGCCTCTTGCCCCTAGCCTCTCTCGCGCATAGCGCGTCGCCGTAATTTCCGCCGCCCAATCCCGTCGCTGCAAATACCAGTCGACGGTCTTCTCGATGCCGGTGGCGAAGGACTCGCGCGGAGCCCAGCCGAGTTCGCGCTGAAGTTTGGTGCAGTTGATCGCGTAGCGGCGGTCGTGGCCGGGGCGGTCGGCGACGTAGGTGATCTGGGTGGCGTATGACTTGCCGTCGGCGCGGGGGCTCTTCCGGTCGAGCAGCGCACAAATGGTCTTCACGATCGCGATGTTCGGCTGCTCGTTCAGGCCGCCGACATTGTAGGTCTCGCCGACCCGGCCGCGCTGCAGCACGAGCCAGATCGCGGCGGCGTGGTCCTCGACGTAGAGCCAGTCGCGGATCTGCATGCCGTCGCCGTACACCGGCAGCGGCTTTCCCTCGAGCGCGTTGAGGATCATCAACGGGATCAGCTTCTCCGGAAAATGATAGGGCCCGTAGTTGTTCGAGCAGTTGGTCGTCAGTGTCGGCAGCTTGAAGGTGTGCTGGTACGAGCGCACGAAATGGTCGCTGGCCGCCTTGGACGCGGCGTAGGGCGAGTTGGGCGCGAACGGGGTTTCCTCGGTGAACGCCGGGTCGTCGGGTCCGAGCGTTCCGTACACTTCGTCCGTGGACACATGCAGGAAGCGGAAGGCGGCCTTCTTCGCGTCGGGCAGCCGGGCCCAGTGGAGCCGCGCGCAGTTCAGCAGGCGGAGGGTGCCGACCACGTTCGTCTGGACGAAGGGCTCGGGCGAGTCGATGGAGCGATCCACGTGGGACTCGGCGGCGAAGTTGACGATGGCGTCGATCTGGTGCTCCGCGAGCAGGCGCGTGACGAGGTCGGTGTCACCGATGCTCCCGTGGGCGAACACATACCGCGGATCACCGGCCAGGTCCGCGAGGTTGGCGGGATTACCGGCGTAAGTCAGGGCGTCGAGGTTGACGAGCCGGCCGATGGCGGGCGCGTCGGGTGAGAGGCGGGGGGCGAGAGGCGAAGGGGCAGAAGCGAGGAGACGCTGGCGGATGAAGTTGGAGCCGATGAAGCCGCAGCCGCCGGTGACGAGGAGATTCACGTGAGAGGGAGGCAAGAGGAGCGAAGGGAGAGGCGAGTGGAAACGTGAGCCGGGACAAGGCGCGGAATGCGACCTAGGCGGCGGCCTTTTGCCAGTGGCGCAGGGCTTGGCGGATCGAGGTGCGGACTTCGGTCATCGTGATGCCGACGCGGGCGAGTTTGGACGAATCCATCGTGCAGTTGGAGCGCGGCGTCTTCGCCGCCAGGCTCATGAACTCGGCCTCGTCCTTGAAGAACGAGAACTCCTTGTTGGCGACCCCGCTCTCGCGAATCAGGTCCACGACCTCGCGGGTCGTGATCTGGCCGGGATTGGTGACGTTGTAGAGACCGAACGGCACGCGCTTTTCCCAGCAGGCGAAGGTCGCGGCGCAGAATTCCTCGAGGTGCGAGATGGAATTGGTGGCCTCGAGCAGCCGCTGGTAGCGGATGAGCTTGGTGAGGAAGTTGCGGGGGTTGTCGACGTGATCGAAGGGAATCCGCAGCCGCCAGATGTAGACGTCGGGCTTGCCGGCGAGCACCTCTTCGCCGAGGGCCTTGGTGCCGCTGTAAAAGGAGCAGTTGTTGGTGCGAAACGTGAAATTCGGCGTGTCCGTTTCGGTGAATCCGCGACCATCGGGGCGCGAGCCGGTGTAGATGCAGCCGGACGAAACGTGTCCCCAGGGCACCCCGGCGTCGGCGCAGGCGTCGGCGATGATGCCCGGCAGGACCGCATTGCCGAAGAGGCAGGCGTGCTTGTGCAGTTCGCAGGCGTCGACGTTGGGCTTGCCGGTATAACCGGCGGCGTTGATCAGGAACGCGGGCCGGTCACGGAGGAGTGCGGTGCGCAGCACGTCGCGATTTGTGTAGTCGACCTCGGCCCGGCGCAGGTTTCGAAAGGGAATGCCTTTGCGCGTGAGCAGGGCCTGGTATGCGTGGCCGACGTAACCGGATCCTCCGAGCAGGTAAATCATGGCAGCCGCCGAGGGAAGCGGGCGGCGAACCGGGAAACAAGGCGAATTAAAATGGGGTCAGGCCGTTACACGTCCGCGCGGCGCGAACGTGTAACGGCCTGACCCCTTAAGGCGCGCGCTCAGAACCGCACCGTGGCGCCGAACTGCATGCGCCAGCGGCTGGCGATGTTGTCCGCGATCCAGTTGCCGGGAGGCGCGTTGAACGTCGGACGGACCTGGCCGTTGGCGTTGTACGTCGCGGCGTCCATGGTCCGACGATAGAACACGCCGTTGTTCATGGTGGTGAGGAGCTCGACGTACCCGAAGGTTTTCCGGCTGATCCAATAGCCGAAGTTGATGAAGTCGAAGAAGAGCTCGACCTCGACCGGCTGGTAGATCGGGAGCCGCTGCGTGATGCGGAGATCGAGCTGGTTGATCCACGGCTGCGTGAAGGCGTTCCGCGGCGCATAGGAGCCCGCGTATTTCGCGAGGCCGCTGCTTTGCAGGAACGCGAGGTAGTTGGCCTGCTGGGTGGGATTCAGCCCGCTGTAGTCGACGTTCGGGTCGCTGGCGCCGTTGGGCACGTAGACGAGGTCGTTCGCGTTGACGCCGTCCCCGTTGAGGTCGTTGGAGTAGGCGTAGGAGTAAGGATTGCCCGAGCGACCTTCGTAGTAGAGGGACGCCGACGTCCGCCAGCCCTTGGCCAGCTCAAAGCGGCGGGCGAGGCTGACCTGGAGGCGATTGCGGATTTCGAAGTCGGACCGTTCCACTTCAACCGTGTTCTGGTTGAACACCGCGTTGCGGCTCCAGCCGTCGACGGCCACCGTCTGACCGGTCGCCTGGGCATCGGTGGAGCGCCCGCGCGTGTAGGTCACTCCGTACGACCAGTTGTTCTTCATCGGCCGGTTGAAGCCGAACGAAACATAGGTGCTCTCGCCTTCGCTGACATTGCGGACGCGAATGACGTTGGTGAACGCAGTGCTGACCGCGCCGGCGGTCGCCGCGCCGCCGTTGAAGCGCTGGCGGCCGTCCCGACCGATGGCCGGGCCGCTCGTGGCCGTGACGACCAGGGGCCGGATGTTCATGTTGTCGCTGAACAGCGCCTTGTCCGCGACGGAGTGAATCGCCTCGATCGTCGGGATCGAGTCGAAGACCGGCAGCTTGCGTTCGATGGCGAGGTTTCCGCGCCAGACGGCCGGCAGCTTGAGTTTGTTCTGCAGCAGGTTGATCTCACGGCGCGCGTTGGGATCGCCATCCACCGCGGCCACTCCGATGGGATTCGCCGCATCGAAGGAATTGCGCAGGTACGTGGCGAGCGAGGGGGCGGCGGCTCCGACTTGCAGCTGATTGAAGCGTCCGACGCCCGGATTGCCGTACGCATTCGAGATGAAGACGAACGGAGCCCGGCCGGTGAAGTACCCGACGCCACCCCGGAACTGGGTCGTCCGGGTTTCGTCCGCGGCCCAGTTGAATCCAAACCGGGGCGAAACGATCTGCGTGCCGTCGACCGTGCCGTCGTTGCGTACGCCGAACGTGGATACCACCAGGTTGTTCAACGGCGGCCGGGTGCTCGAGTCGACGAGGTCGAACCGGAGCCCGCCCGTCAGCGTCAGGCGGGGACTGAGTTCCCAGCGCGCCTGGCCGAATAAGCCGGTGACGGCGAAGTCCGCACCTTCCGCCGCCGGCGTGCCCTGCACGTAGAAGGAGCGGGCGAAGACGGCCGGACGGTCGGCGACGAAGTCGGCGATGCTGGCGTAGTCGAAAAGTCCATACGAGCCCTGCCGGAAGAGGTTCGAGAACTCGCTCTTCTCCCGGTCGAAGCCGGCGGAGAACGTGAAGTTCTTCCAGAAGTAGTCCGCGTTCCCGCTGAAGCTCTCGGTGTCGACCAGGATCGCGTTGCCGTGGCGGAATTGCTCGGTGCCGAACGCGAGGATGCCGCTGGGCGCGCCGGCGGCATTCGTCACGGGGCGGCCGTCGCTGCCCACACCGGCGACACCGAAGACCCGGATTTCAGGGAAGGAAACGGGAGACGTGGTGAGTTGCTCGTAGCTCGTCTTCGCCCACTTGAATTCCGATTTCAGGTTGGAGGTCCACTGGCTGTTGAACGTCGCGGCCCAGACTTCCTCAGTCCGGCTCTGGGTGTAATAGTTGGAAGTCAGCGCCGTGCCCCGCGTCGCCGCGGGTCCGGCGGCGCCAAGGACGCCGGTGAAGGCGCCGCCGATGCCGTTGGAGCGGCCGAATTGCGGGAGCGATCCAACCGTCTCGTTGTAACGGACCGAAAGCCGGTGGTCCTTCGTGATGTTCCAGTCGATCTTGTAGAGCTTCTTCTCCTCGTCGGTCAGCAGCGAACTGGCTCCGCCAAAGGTTCCGATGTCGAAGGTCTTGCCCGAGGCCGTCCGGATCGCGGCGGCCGCGTTGTTGATCGTCGTCAGATCGGCCGCCGCCGGAGTCATCGTCGGGTCGGACGCCGCCTGCGTGCGTTCGAATTTCTCGTAGTTGCCGAAAAAGAAGATGCGGTTCTTCCAGATCGGTCCACCCAGGGTGATGCCCCAGGTTTGACGTTCGTCCAGGGGGCGTTTGCCGGCATTCGCGCCGAGGACGTCGGCGTCCGCGTATTTTTGATCGGAGTAGTAGCCGTAGAGGCTGCCGCGGAAACGATTCGTGCCGCTGCGGGTGACGACGTTGACGGCCGCGCCGGTGAAGCCGCTCTGCCGCACGTCGTAGGGCGAGACGGTGACCGAGACCTGCTCGACCGTCTCCAGCGAAAGGGGGTTGAAGAACGAACCGAGGCCGGACGCGTTGAGGCCGAACTGGTCGTTGATGCGCGCGCCGTCGACCATGATCGAGTTGAAGCGGTTGTTCTGGCCGACGGCGGTGAGCATGGCTTCCTGCCGGTCGCCGAAGACATTGCGCAGGGTGACCTGCGAGTTCGTGCGGGCCAGGTCGGCGAAGGAGCGCTGTGCCGTCGGTTGCGCGAGCAGCCGGTCGCGGGTGAGCAGCGACGCGGCGCCGGTCGCCGTCGAGTCGAGGTCATCCCGGATGCCCGCGACCGTGACTTTTTCCATCACCACCACATCCGCGGGGGCGAGGGTCACGTTCACGTCGATTTCCTGGCCGAGCTGGGTCGTGATGTCGGAGAGTTCCGAAGCCTTGAAGCGGGCCGCGGCCGTGGTCAGCGTGTAGGGCCCGCCTGCCGTCATGCCGCGGAAATTGTAGCGTCCCGACTCCGTGGATACCGCCGTGTAGGTGGTGCCCGTGGGCACGTGAACCGCGGTGAGCGTCGCGCCGGCCACGGGTTTCCCGGCATTGTCACGCACGACCCCCGTCATGCCGGCGGAGACAACGCCTTGCGCGAACAGGCCGGGGCCGAACGCGAATGCGAGAAGCACAACGACCGCACGGAGGAACCGGGCGGTCGTTGGAACGAAGCTGACGCTGCTGGGTTGATTCATGGGTGGTGTGGAATTTAAAGAGGTTCCCATCGGCAGAGTGATCGCAGATCTAATGCCGTTTATGCGAGCGTTGTGCAGATTGCGGCGCGTTCCGTCCACACTTTCCCTCGTCGTTACGCAATCGCTACTTCCTGCGGTAGTCGCCGCGGCTGAAATACTTCTCCAGCCAGACATAGGCGCAGATGAAGAAATACCGGCTGCCCATCTCCTTGATCTTCAGCTTGGCGACGCCGAACTTCCGATTCCGCCACGAGATCGGCGTAATCGCGTACGTATAGCCGCGGACAATCGCCTTGAGCGGGAGCTCCACCGTCAGGTTGAAGTGGGGCGCGAGAAAGGGCCGGCAGCCGTCGATCACGGTGCGGCGATAAGCCTTGAAGGCATTGGTCGTGTCGTTGAGGGGGATATTGAAACCCAAGCGGACCAACGCATTGGCAATCCGGTTGACGAACAACTTGATGCGCGGGTAGTCGATCACCTCTCCGCCCTCCACGAAGCGGCTGCCAAAGGCGCAATCGTTGCCCGCGTTGAGCAGGCGCCAGTATGTCACGGCATCCGAGGGCGAGTCGGAGGCGTCGGCCATCATGATCACCACGGCGTCGCCCCGGCTGTGGTCGAGGCCCCAGATCACGGCGCGGCCGAAACCGTGGGCACCACTCGCGTTCTGGGTGGGGGCGAGGGTCGGGATGGTCTGTCGCAGTTCCTGCAGGACCGCCCAGGTGCGGTCGCGGCTGCCGTCGTCTACGACGACTAGCTCATGGGGGATTTTCTCGGCGGAAAACGTATCGTAGATGTCCTGCAGCGTCGAAGGCAGGGACTCCTCCTCATCTCGGGCGGGGATGACGACGGAGAACAACTGGAGCGGGGGGGGCGCGGAGGACATGCGGGCGCTGGAATTACAGGGGGGCGGACAGGTCGAGCCACTCCGGGTGGGCGCGGGCGTGCGCGGCAATTTCTTCCAGAATGGCCTCGGTCGGGGTCGCGGGCTGCCAGCGCCACAGTCGCGCCGCCTTGCTGGAATCGAGAACCACCCAGGGAATGTCGAAGGGCCGGGGCGTCGGGTCCACGCCCACCGTGTGCGTGTGCAGCCGGGTTGAACACCAGTCGCTGAGCTGGCGCAGGGAGCGGGCCGACCCCGCGCCGCCGGCAAAGTTCGCGATCCGATCCGGGGCCGCGAGCTTGGGCGCGGCGAATTGGGCCACGAGCGCCGGTACCAGGTCGCGCGGGTGCAGGCAGTCCCGGACCTGATGGCCCTGGCCACCGAATCCGATGTACTTGAGCGGGCGCTGCCGCAGCCAGGTGTTGATCCAGTAGGCGAAGATGCCCTGGTCGGCGCGACCGAACTGGCCCGCACCGGCCAGCACGCCGCAGCGGTTCACAAACACCGGCAGCGAGAAGGTCTCCCCGTACTCGAGGGCCAGCGCTTCGCTCGCCAGCTTGGTGGCGCCATAGAGGGAGACCGGCGCCGTCGTGGAAAACGTCTCGTCCACGCCGGCGGCGCTCACCCCGGGCGGCAGCTTTGCGCCGGGCGTGGGATGAAAGGCCCCGTCCTTCGCCGTCACCGGCAGTGCGGCCAGGGGCTCGATCGCGTAGACCCGGCTCGTGCTCAGCAGGATGAAACCCGCCCGGTGTTGCTTGCAGTACTCGAGCAGGTTGACCGTGCCGCCGAGGTTATGCTCGATGAGCTGACGCGAGCTCGTGCGGCCATCGACGCCGGCCAGCACGCTGGGATTGGCGGCCGCATCGATGACCCAGTCGGCCGACGGCAGGGTCTCCAGGTCACTCGCGGACCGGAGGTCGCCGTGAAACAGCTTCACGCCGCGCCGCTTCAGGTCGGCGCGGTTGGACTCGCTTCCCGGTCGGATGAAGTTGTCGAAACCGACCAGTTCGTGCCCGCCCGCCTCCGTCAAAGCGCGCGCGAGGGTGCTGCCCACGAAGCCGCAGACGCCGGAGATGAGGATGCGCATCGGGCGCAGCATGCGAAAAACGGGCGGTGCGGGAAGCGGGATTTTCAGCCCCTCTTGG
>JAEUHA010000576.1 GCA_016793535.1 Opitutaceae bacterium
GCATCGATGCGCTCGGTGATCTGCTCGGTGTTCACGGCATCCGAGCGGAGGTCGGCGCGCAGGTTGGCGGTCGTGTCAAAGTACTGTGGATACTGCTCGTAGAGCTCCCACGCGCGGCGGCTGCTCACGTACTGCGGCTGCGGGGCGTTGCGCGGCATGAAGTAGTCGAGCATCGCGTAGTTCGTGAGATCGATGGGCGACCGAGCCACGCTGTCGTCGGCGGTGTTCGCGACGCGATCGGGTCCGACGTACACCGGCGTGAACGTGGCCGAGCGTCGCGCGCGGTACGTCTCGTTCGTCGAGAGGCCGGACTTGACCGCGAAGCTCGTGGTGTCGGTGAAAAACTTCCGCTTCACGTCGAGGCGCGCGCTCTTGGCCGTGCTGTCGTTGTCGCGCGTCGTGTTCGCGCCGTTGAGGAAGAAATTGTAGTTCTGCACCTGCAGCGGATCGACGGACTGCCCCGCGGCGTTCCGCACGGAGATCCGGCCCGGCAGGTGCGCCGTGAAGCCGTCGAAGTCGATCGTCATGCCCTGCATCCGCGCGGCGGCGGTCTCGAATTGCCGGTGGGAGTTGGCGCGGTACGTCTGGTCGGAGAAGTTGTAGCCCAGGTTGGCGGTTACGTCCCAGAGCGAGCCGATGTGCCGGTAGCTGAGGCGAAAGATATTGTTCCGCACGCGCACGTAGCGCGCCGTGTTGTTGACGTTCACCGCGCCCGAGCCCGGCCGGCCGTAGGTGAAGTCGGGGCCCCAGGCCAGCGGATTGGTGCCGGTGTTGAGGATGAAGTTATGCTGCTCGTAATCCTGCACGAGCCAGTTGCCCGAGTAGGAAAAGGAGAACGTGTCGACCGGCGACGCCTTCCAGTCCAAGCGCGTGCCGAGCGTGTAGCGGCGCTCAAAGACCGGGAATACATTATACTGGAAGGTCGTGAGGTAGGGATTGTCGACGGTGGCGCGCAGCGGGTTCGCCGCGGTCGTGGTGGTGTTGAAGGTGCGGTTGATCCGGCGCGCGACGTTGAACTGGTCGTTCTTCACCGCATTGACGGAGAAACCGAAGGTCTTGGAGACGGGTACCGTGTAGGCGAAGTCGAAGTCCGGCTCGTAGTGGTAGACCCGCTTCTGGTCGTCGCCGTCGCCGCCGCCCGGCTGGCGGTTGAACGGCAGGTCCCACTTGTTCTTGTTCACGTAAGCCTTGAACCGGAACTCCGGGCGGCTGGCCTCGAAGGCGGTGCGGCTGACCATGTTGATCGAGCCGCCCAGGCTCGCCGCGGACATGTCGGGCGTCGGCACCTTGTAGATTTCCACGCGCGATGCGTTGTTGAGCGAGAAGGCCTGCAGGAGCGTGTTCCGGGTCGGGCCGGCGGAAGCGGCGGCGTTCACGTCGTCGCCGTCGAGCGCGATGTTGGTGTAGTTCGACGGCAGCCCCCGGAGCCCGATCTGCACGGCATTCATCTGGTCCGTGCCCACGTCGACACCCGGCAGGTACTTCACGAACTCGCCGAGGTTGTTCTGGATGATGTCACCCAGCGCGTCCGTGTGGAGCACGGTCTTGATGTTGCCCGCGAACCGCTGCTCGTTGATCGCGATGGAGGCGGCGCTCGTGTCGCGTGCGGAGTCGACGATGAACTGGTCGAGCTTGAGCACGCCGTCGGCACCGGTGGTGGTGCGCCCGGCGGCGACGGGGACGAGGACGAAGTCACGTCGCGCCGTTTCGCCGGCTGCCACGGTCAACGTCGCCGCCTGCGGGGACAGGCCGGTGTAGAACACCTGCACCGTCACCGGCCCCGCGGCGACCTGCGTGAACCGGAACTCGCCAAAGGCGTCGGTGAAGGCCTCGCGGCTGGTGCCGGCGAGCGTGACGCGGGCGTTCTCCAGCGCGGAGCCCGACGCCCCGTGCTGAACGCGGCCGCTGAGCGTTGCGGTCGCCGCGGCCTGGGCCATGAGTCGGAGGGGAATGGCGGCACCGAGCAGGAGCACCGCGATCAGGCCGGGGAGAAACGAACGAGGTAGGTGAGACATGGGGCAGAGGGACGGGGAGAGGGAACCGACTCGGGTGCGGGAGGCGACGGCAATCTTTGCGGCGAGCGTTCGCTCAGGTCGGGGCGCGAAGTGGCACGATGCGGCGGCACGAAATTAGGGCGTGTTTTCAAATGGTTTGTCATCCTGAGCGGAGCGAAGAATCCAGCAGCGGTCACGCGGCGAGGCAGAGGTGCGAAAGTTCAATGGGATTCTTCGCTGCGCTCAGAATGACAGGGAAACCGTATTTTGAAGACACGGCCTGGATCGCGGCGTGCAACTTTGCCGGTTCAATGGGTGTATCTAAACCGTGCTCACCCTTCCGCCCTTCGCTCGCTTTGCGCCCACTGCAGGTCACCGTTGGATTTGTCCCGGCGCATCGGCGTGGTGGCAGCGCGGGGTCTGGGTGCTCGTGGTCGCCTTGCTTTCGTTAAGCCAGGGAAAGGCAGCCGAGGGAGAGCATGAAATCGACGCCCTGTTTTCCGTCGTTTCCGCCCGCACCCCGGGCGCGGCGGTGCTGGTCGCGCGGAACGGGCAGGTCGTGCTGGAGCGGTCCTACGGTCTCGCGAATCTGTCATCGGGCGCGCCGATCACGCGGACTACGCGCTTCCGGATCGGTTCGGTCAGCAAACAATTCACGGCTGCGGCCGTCCTGAAACTGGCGGAGGAGAAGCGGCTCCGGCTGGACGATCCGATCATCCGCTTCTTTCCAGAGTGGCCGCGAGGCGATGAAATCACGGTGCGGCATCTGCTGCAGCATGCGTCCGGGATCCACGATTTCACGCGCGACGCCGGCTTCGCGACCGGCGTTATCCGGCCCGTCGCGCGGGCGGACCTGATTCAAATCATCCGGCAGGCTCCGCTCGATTTTATTCCCGGACGGAAGTTCCGCTATAGCAATTCGGGTTACACCCTGCTCGGTGAAATCATCGAGCGGGTCACGGGTGTCGGCTATGAGGAATACCTCCACCGAACGTTCTTCGAGCCGCTCGGCATGAACCAGACCGGAATATATCCTTCGCAACCGGCCGATCCATGCGACGCGCTGGGCTATGCGTTCGAGCGGGACGCTTACCGCGAGGCGGCCAACTGGCATCCCTCCTGGCTGGTTGGGGCGGGCGGGCTCTGTTCGACGCCGCACGACTTGTTCCGCTGGAACGAGGCGCTGTACGGGGGAAAGGTTCTGACCCCGGCCAGCCTGCAGGTCGCGTTTACGGTCGGGGTCCTGACGGACGACGATCCGGACAAGCCGGAGACCACCGGCTACGGCTCTGGCTGGTTCATCGACCGCCTGCGCGGCGAAAGGGAACTGAGCCACGGAGGAGAAATGGCCGGCTTCGGCAGCTACCTCCTGCGGCTGCCGGATCATTCGCTCACGGTCGTGGTGCTGCTCAACTGCGTGCCACAGATGCCGTCGCTCCAGCAATGGAATCTCGCGCGGGAGATTGCGGCTCGCGTCCTGCGCCTGCCGCCGCTGGTGACGCCGGAATCCTATCCGGTGCTGGCGTCCGATCTCGCGGTGATCGAAGGCCGCTACGAACTCGATGACGGCGCCCTCATGGATGTCCGTGTCGCCGGTGGGCGGGCGTATTTCGCCATCAACGGGCGGACGAAACGCGAAATGCGGCCGATCTCCGACCGGCAGTTTGTGGTGGGGCAGGGCGAAGCGGAGGCGACATTTGTGCGCAACCCCGGTGGCGCGGTGGTGAAGGCGATCCTCAGACAGAAGGGGCAGCGCATCGATGCGCCGCGGGTGCGGAGTGACGGGGCACCGCGATAGAAAAGGGTGCGCAACGTCGCGATCCGCCCAGTGCCGCAGTCTCCGAAGGAATGGTGCTTGTTGGCTGATTACGCGAGCAGGGCTGCTCGCGCCACGCTCGAAATGGGAATGCTTAACGCGCAGCCTTGGCGGTGAGACCAAGTCGCTCGTCACTTTCGGCGCGCAGGCGCTGGAAGTCGCGGGCGGCGGAGGGCGCGGCGAGGTCGAGCTCGAAGGTCGGCACCATCGCGCGGAGTCGCACACGCCCCGCGGCCGAGTCGAGCAGCGCCGGGAAGCACGTGCGGATGACTTGCAGCGCGATGTCCGTCGAAACGGACGCGCCCGGCGACGCGCCGAGCAGGGCGGCGAGGGTGGCGTCGGGTGATGTCACGACCTCGGTGCCGAAGGAAAGGCGGCCGGCGTCGGCGCGCTTGAGGGCTTGCACGCGGATGCCGGCTTCGACGAGGCGCCAGTCGGCGGCCTGCGCGGCCGGGTAGAAGTCGCGGAGGGCGGCGAGGCGTGTATCCATACTTTGGAGCGCCTGGCGGACGAGGAAGCCGACGAGCACGCGCTGGCGCAGCCCGGTGCGCAACAGCGTGGGCAGGTTGCCGGGCCGGAGCGAGGTGGCGAGGTCGGAGAGGTGGCCGGTGCGGTGGAGAAACTTCGTCGTCCAGGTGGCGAATGGACCGAAGAGGAGCTGGCGCCCACCCTCGAGGTGGCGCACGTCGAGGTGCGGGCCGCCGAGTGCGCCCGAGTCGGCGGGCGGCGGGCCGTAGACCTTGGCGAAGTGGCGATCGACGACGGCGGGATTCGCGCAGGCCAGCCACTGGCCGGCGATGGGAAACGCGCCGAGGCCGCGCGTGACGGGCAGTCCGGCGGACTGAAGCAGCGGCAGCGTGCCGCCGCCGGCGCCGACGAAAACGAAACGGGCGGCGACGGACTCCGTTTCGCCGCTCGCGGTTTCGCGCACTGAGAGCTCCCACGATCCCTCGGCCCGGCGCAGGCCGATCACGCGGCGGCCGGTTGCAACCCGGCAGCCCTCCTGGGCGCCGAGCCAGCCGAGCAGACGGCGGGAGAGCTCGCCGAAATCGACGTCGGTGCCGGCATCGACCTTGGTGGCCGCGACAGGTTCGTGGCGCCGGCCCTCGATGAGGAGCGGCGCCCAGTCGCGGATCGCGGCCGGGTCGGCCGTGAAGGCCATGGTCCGGAAAAACGGATGCGCGTGGAGCGCGGCGTGGCGGGCGCGGAGGAAGTCGACGCGCTCCGTCCCGCGCACAAAGCTCAGGTGAGGGACGGCACGAATGTACTCGGCCGGGCGGGGCGCGAGCCCGTGGGCTGCGGCCCAGCCCCAGAAGTGGCGCGAGCGCTCAAAGCGGGCGAAGATCGAGAGGGCGGGGGAGACGTCAGGTAGAGCGCCAGGCGCCGCCGCCGGTGGCGTGTAATTGAGTTCGCAGAGTCCGGCGTGGCCGGTGCCGGCGTTGTTCCATCCGTCGGAACTTTCGCGCGCGAGTTCAGGGGCGGCCTCGAGCACGTGGATCGAGAGGCGCGGATCGAGTGACTTGAGCAGCGCGCCGAGGTGGGCGGACATGACCCCGCCGCCGATGAGGATCACGTCGGGGAGGGCGCGGGATGGCATGGGAGAGAATCGGACCGGAGCCCGACGCCGCATGAGTAACGACCCGCGGCGACGGGCCAAGGCGAATGCGGGCGCGCCTCCGGGACGGACAGCTCACGCGAAGGTGCAAGGGCCGCTGCCTGGACGCGAGAATGACTAACGCCAACGCGCAGACCACCGTCGCCGGACCACGATGCACCTTCGCGTGCTTCGCGGCTTCGCGTGCGCCACCCGGATTGTGTCGAGCGTGCCGCGGGCGATGAGCTCACGCGAAGTCGCGAAAGCGCGAAGAAGGGTGCTGGGACGATGAATTGAGCAACGCCAAGGGCTCGGACCGGGGCCGCCGGGCCAGGATGCACGTTCGCGAGGTTCGCGGCTTCGCGTGCGCCACCCGGATTGTGTCGAGCGTGCCGCGGGCGATGAGCTCACGCGAAGTCGCGAAAGCGCGAAGAGGGATGCTGGGACGATGAATTGAGCAACGCCAAGGGCTCGGACCGGGGCCGCCGGGCCAGGATGCACTTTCGCGAGCTTCGCGGCTTCGCGTGTGCCCTCCGGATTATGTCGGCGTGCCGCGGGCGATGAGCTCACGCGAAGTCGCGAAAGCGCGAAGAAGGGTGCTAGGGCGATGAATTGAGCAACGCCAAGGGGTCGAACTAGGGCCGCCGCGCCAGGATGGCCTTCGCGAGCTTCGCGCCTTCGCGTGAGCCCTCCCGCGGCTATTGCGCCCCGGCTGCGTCCGGGCGTCCGCGTTCAGACCGGGTACTCCCAGCCCTTGCGGTAGGCGCGACGGAGCAGTTTGTTCGCCTCGAGGTCGCCGACGATCGTCTCCTTCGCGCCGTCCCACTCCACGCTGCGGCCGAGCTTCAGGCTGATCATGCCCAGCAACGAGCAGTTCGTCGCGCGGTGGCCTTCCTCGATGTCGGAGATCGGTCGTCGACCGGTCCGGATCGCAGCGAGGAAATCGGCCCAGAGTTCGCGGATGTTCTGGTCGTCCGGTTTGTGGAGCTTCGCGTCCTCGTGCAGCACCGGCTCCTTTTCGTTCACCGGGTGAAAGGTCCACCCGCCGCGCCAGCCGAGGCGGAAGACCCCCTTCGTGCCATAGAAGTAGCAGCCGACGTTCTCGCCCTTGTCGACCGGGTTGCCGGCGAAGGCGCGCGACTCCCAGGCGACGGAGAACTTCTCGAACTCGAACGTCACGAGCTGGTGATCGGGTGCGTCCGTCGTCTGCTCGTTCGGCGTGAGCACGGGCGGGCCCTTGACCGGCCGGCCGCCGGTGGAGAAGACGCGGCGCGGCCATTTTTCCTCCGTGATCCAGAGGAGCTGGTCGAACCAGTGGATGCCCCAGTCGCCCAGGGTGCCGTTCGCGTAGTCGAGGTACTGGCGAAAGCCGCGCGGGTGGATGCCGCGGTTGTTGGCGGTGCCGTTGAACGGCCGCACCGGCGCCGGCCCGCACCAGGCATCCCAGTCGAGCCCGGCTGGAATCGGCTGCGTGGGCAGCGGCTGCTCGGGTCCGATGCCGCCGGAATTAACGAAGCAGCGCATCATGCCGATCGTGCCGACCTTGCCGGAGCGGATGAACTCGCGCGCGCTGACGGTGTGGGCGGACGTGCGGCGGTGGGTGCCGACCTGGACGACACGATTGGCGTTGCGGGCGGCGCGGAGCATCGCCTGGCCCTCGCCGATCGTGTGCGCGATGGGTTTCTCGACGTACACGTGCGCCCCGGCGTTCACCGCGGCGATCGTCGGCAGGGCGTGCCAGTGGTCGGGTGTCGCCACGATCACGATCTCGGGCTTCTCCTTCGCGAGTAGCTCCCGGTAGTCGCGGTAGCGGCGCGGCGTGTCACTGGAAACTCCGGCCACCTTGGCGGCCGTCGCGTCCAGTTGCCGTTCGTCAACGTCACACAATCCGACGACCTCGCACTGCCCGCTCGCCATCGCTTCGCCAAGGATGTTGCCGCCCCACCAACCGCAACCGACGATCGCCGTGCGGTACCGGCGGCCGGATTTCTCGGCGCCGGAACTCTTGATGGAAAAAGCGGCAAGCGCACTCGCCGCGGTCGAGGAATGAAGGAAGTCGCGCCGATTCATAAGGGGTGGACCGAGATTGATCCGGCGCCGGGCCCCGGTGCAATGCCGGGTTGGCTCAGCGCGACGCGTCCGCCGTCCGGGCAGGCGCCTTTATATCGTAGCACGAAATCAGATCCTGGTCCCGCAGGTAGAGTCTGCCGTGACTGATGACCGGGTGCGTCCAGATGCCGCCGCGCGGACTCCGCACTTTCGTCTGGGGGTCGAGCTTGAAACGTCCGCGCTCGGTCCAGCCGGCGGGTGTGGCCTCGGCGAGGACAACGTGGCCGTTGGTTTCGTCGAGGCAGTAGAGCATGCCGTCGGCGGTGGCGACCGCGCCTTTGCCCGGTCCCTTGTGACTCCAGACCTCCGCGCCTGTCGTGAAGTCCTGGCAGATCCACGCCATGTCGTTGTGGCCGTAGAGATGGTCGCCCACGAGCACCACGCCGCCGTGATGGTTCTTCATCACCTTGTTCTCGTAGACCGTCGTGACCTGGTTGCCCGGTTCGATCCGCAGGAGCTTGCTGCCCGCGCCGTATCCGGCGGTGACATACACCGCGTTGCCGCGGACGATCGGCGTCGGCACGACGGCCGTGCGGCCGGGAAATTCCGCCAGCCACAGCAACGCACCGTCGCGCGGAGAAATGCCGACGACGCTCTTCTCCGTGCGCTGCACATACTGCGCCTGCCCATGGATCGTTGCGGGCACGATGGAGGAGTAGTGGGCGGGATCGTTGAAGTCCTTCGACTGCCAGCGGAGTTTCCCGGTGAGCTTGTCGAAGGCCGCGAGCGCGCCCCGGGCTCCGCCGGGAGTGCACACCACCTGGTTGCCATCGACGAGGACGGACTCGCTGTAGCCCCAGCGTGGCACCTGGCCGCCCAGTGACGACATCGCCACCTCCCATACGACCTTGCGGTCGGTGAGGCTCACGCAAACGAGGTTGCCGGGACCGGTCAGCGCGTACGCCCGATCACCGTCGATCGTGGGCGTGCCGCGCGGACCGTCCCCGCGATTGTCGTCGTGCACCCGGCCGAGCTTGGCCAGCCAGAGTTCACGTCCGGTGGCGGCGTCGAGCACGAGGAGAATCTCATGACCGTCCCGCGTGCCCAGGGTATGATACTTCCCGCCCGCGATCGCGGGCGCGGAGTAACCGGCGCCCGCGTTCTCATACAGCCACAGGCGCTTGGGCCCGCCGTCCGGCCACGCCTTGAGCAGCCCGCGTTCCGTTGAAACGCCCGAGCGGTCCGGCCCGCGCCACTGCGGCCAGTCCAGCGCGGCACATTCCAAGGCAATGACGAGAATGGAGGCGGTGGCGGCAAGGCGAAGGGCTTTCATGGGAGCGGGGGACGCGAGGGGCAGGGGGCGGGAGGCCCCGCGCTGAGAGAATGCACCCTGCCGGGCGTGGCAAGCGTCGCGCGCCCGATCCCGCCCGTGGCTTTCAGCCCGGCGCCCCTTTTCCTCCTCCTCAGCGCCCGGTGGTGCAGAAGCGGCGCAACCGCGTCTCGATGTCGCGCAGTGCGGGCAGGAAGGACGGATCTTCTTCCGCAAGGGCGCACATGCCATAGTAGGCGGAGAGCAGCGACCTCGACTGGTGCACATTGGCGCCGTTGGCGGCTTGCTCGACTCGTGCAACCAGGTGCTGATCCAGGAGCGACGGGCAGAGTTCGGCGGTCATGTGTTTTCTTCGGCACAAGGGGCGTTTTCCCGTCATCGCGGATTGGCGCAAACGCTGCATTTTTTGTTGCCGCGGTGCGGGATGACCCGGCCGGCGGGCGCTCCTTGCGATCTGCCGGAACGTCGCTCTTCATCGGCCCATGAGAACCCCCTCCGCCTGGATCGCCGCGGCGCTCCTCCTGGTGACGCCGGTAACGCTGCGCTCGGCCGGGGCCGCGGCGCTGCCGGAGAAGCTGGTCGTCCTGACGTTTGACGACTCGTCGGCGTCGCACCACGCCGTCGCGGCCCCGCTGCTGAAGCGTTACGGTTTCGGCGCGACGTTCTTCATCACCGAGGGCTTCACCTTCCGGACCAACAAGCGCGACTACATGACGTGGGAGCAGATCGCCGCGCTGCATCGGGACGGGTTTGAAATCGGCAACCACACCCGCGATCACCTCGGGATCACGGAGCGCACGGTGCCGCGACTGGCCGAGCAGCTCGAGGTCATCGCCGCGCGGTGCCGCGAGCATGGCATTCCGGAGCCGGTGAGTTTCGCCTGGCCGGGGAACCGGTTCCATCCGAGTGCGCTGCCCGTGCTGGAAAAGGCGGGGATCCGCTTCGCCCGGCGCGGCGGCGAACCCGAGGTGCCGTACGCCCTCGGGGGTGGCGTGGCGTATGAACCCGGCGTCGACCATCCGCTGCTGATTCCGACGACCGGCGACGCGCGGCCGTACTGGTCGCTCGACGACCTCAAGCGGGCGCTCGCGCTCGGAGGCCGCGGCCGGATTCCGGTGCTGCAGTTTCATGGCGTGCCCGACGGCGAGCACCCGTGGGTCAACACGCCGCGCGAACGCTTCGAGGAGTATATGGCGTGGCTCAAGCAGGAGGGGTACACGGTGATCGCGCTGCGCGAGCTCGCCCGTTACACGGCAGGGTTGCCGGTTCCGGCGGATCCGACTGCGGTCATGACCGCGCGGCGGCAGGCGGCGGCGGCCGCGCCGGTGTTCAGCACCGACAAGGAGCTCATCGACGTGCGGGACCTCGCGCAGGTGCGGGCCCGCCGCCCCCTGCTCATCGCGCACCGCGGCGGCGTAGTATCGGACCGGATACCCGAGTGTTCGCTCGCCGCGATCCGGGAGGCGGCGCGGAACGGTTACGACATGGTCGAACTGGATGTGCGCGTGACCCGCGACGGCGTGCCCGTGGTCTTCCACGATGCGGATCTGTTCGCCGCCACCGGCCGAAAGGGCGCGCTCGGTGACCTCAGCGAAGCCGAGGTGCTGGCCCTGCGTTTTCGCAAGAACGACGAGACGATCGCGACGCTCGAGCACGCCCTCGTGCTTTGTCGCCAGCTCCACCTCGGCGTGATGCTCGATCTCAAGGATCCGCCCCGCGCGGAGGTGCTGCAGCGGATCGCGGCGCTCGTGCGCAAGCACGGTCTCGCGAAGTCCACGGTGACGATCTCCGGGCATCCGCTTGTCCGCGCCGAACTCGGCGAGGTCGCGCTCGTGCCGGTCAACGCGGACGAGCTCAAGCAGGCCGCGGCGGGCGAGCTGGGGCCCGGAGCGCTGGCGGGCCGGTACTGGTTCGGCATCCCGGAGCGGATCGCCTACGAAACGATCCCCAAGCTGCAGCGCGCCGGCGCACTCGTGTTTCCCGCGATCAACCTGTTCCGCTATACCAACGATCCCGACCGCGCCCAGGCCCGGCGCGACGTGCAGGCGCTCACCGCGCTCGGTGTCGAGGGGTTCCAGATCGATTCGGCGTATCAGGATTACTTCGACCGGCCGCGACCGTAGAAGCGGAGAGAGGGCCCACGGAACACACAGAACACACGGAGGCACGTCAGGTTTCCGTGTCGTCCGTGTGTTCCGTGGGCCCTCTCTGCTGGAAGCGTCCTGAGGCGTGGCGGCCGTCAACCGGTGGCGCGCGAAGGCATATCCGCCTTGCACGGCGGTGCGCGCGATTGCAGAAAACCGGCCTACCCCATGAATGCCCCCGTTTCCGGCCGCCTGCCGGGTGTGTCCGCCTGGGTCGTTGCCAGTGCCCTCCTCTCCGCCGCGCTCGTCCTGGTCCTCGCGGCGGCCGAACCGCGTCAGGCCACGCCGGCGCGCGAGACACTCACGATTCCCGGCCTCGAGCTGAAGCTAGTCAAGATCCGCAAGGGGTCGTTCCTGATGGGACAGCCCGACGGTTACGAGGGGAGTTCGGCCGATGAAAAGCCGCAGACCAAGGTCACGTTCACGCGCGATTTCTGGCTGGGTGCGACCGAGGTTTCGGTGGGGCAATTCAAGCGCTTTGTTGAGGCGACGGGTTATGTCACGACGGCCGAGCACGGCAACCAGGGCATTTTCACCAGCAAGAATCTGCCGAAAACGAAGGGCCTGAGCTGGCGCAATCCGGGCATCGCGAACTACACGCAGACAGATGCACACCCGGTGTTCGGGCTGAGCTGGGACGATTGCATGCAGTTCTGCGACTGGCTCAACGACCGCGAACGCGCGGCGGGACGCCTGCCGGTGGGCTACATTTATCGCCTGCCGAGCGAAGCGCAGTGGGAGTACGTGGCGCGGCACGGCACGACGGAGGACAACTACGAGCCGCTGGACTACGCCTGGTACGGAGCGAACAGCGGCGGCGTGCCGCATCCGGTGGGGACGAAGCAGCCGAATCCGTGGGGCGTGCACGACCTGCAGGGCAACGGCTGGGAATGGACGCATGGCTGGTACGGCCGCTATCCGGGCGGGACGGTCGAGGACTACGAGGGCCCGGCGTCGCCGCAGGGTCGCGACGTGATCAAGCCCCATCGCTCGATTCGCGGCTCGAGCTGGAACGACCGCGGGCGGCACGGTTTGATGACGACGAATCGCTGGAGCACCTGGGGCATGACGCAGAATCAGTGGGTGACCTTCCGCATCGCGCTCGTCCCAGACGTGCCGCCGGCACCCGGTACGCCGGTGCGGGGGGCGTTCTCCGCCGCGCCTTCAGGCAGCGCAGTCGACGCCGTGCCGGTCAAGCGGTGAGCCCACGGATCGACGGGGTCTGCCTGTTACATGTTAGGAGCGGAACGGCGTTCGGTGC
>JAEUHA010000598.1 GCA_016793535.1 Opitutaceae bacterium
GACGGAGGACGTCTTGCGTGCGGCCATCCCGAATGTCGAGTCCGACAGGGTGTACTTCGTCTGTGGACCGAAACCCATGACCGATTCGGTGCAGCGCGCGCTGCGCAAAATGGGCGTACCGCTCAGCCGGATTCACTTCGAGTTGTTTGAAATGGCTTAACTTCCCGCAATCATGAGAGAACGAATCGCCAAGGCCGTGTGTATGCTGACGATCAGCGTGGTCGTTGCGCTGTCGTTGCTCTTTGCCTCAGTACACAACGAGCCTCCGCCGGAGAACGCTCCGCTCCCGCCGGAAAAGGGGGCTTCCGTCGCCGGTGCGGGCGCGGAAGCGGTCGCAGCCCCAGAAAATTTGGCAAAGGGCAAATCTGTCTATGCGGCACAGAAGTGTTCCAGCTGCCACTCTATCGCCGGGGATGGAAACCCACGCTATCCGCTCGATTCTGTCGGCTCGCATTTGAATCGTGAGGACCTGCTGGCTTGGACCACGGGCACTGGTGCAGCAGCCGATATTTTACCACCCGGTATCGTGCGGAGGAAGCAGCGCTACCGTTCACTGCCGCAGGATAATCTAGATGCTTTGGTCAGCTACCTCTCCACCTTGAAAGCATCGAAGTAGCGGATGTGCGGCGCCCTCCGCTCGCCCGAAAAGCATACGTCGACTTCGCGACCCCGGGGCCGAGCAGATGTCGGGTGGTACGAATCACTCCGCGGGTGAATTGGCTGCACATCGCACGGTTATCCATGCAGGGCTATAGACTCTCACGCGCGAGACTCAGCGGAGCGGCGTACCGCCGTCACCTTATGTCCGTCCGCGTCACCGCCAGCACCGCCGCGCGCAATTCCGCCGACAGCTTCGGCCACGCGGCGATGACTTCGCAAAGGTCAGCGAGGTTTTGTGTGCGCAGGTGTGTGTCGGCGGTTTCAGCGCCTACGGAAGTTACTAAGGTGACGCACGCTTGCTGCAGGTGTTGAACTGGTTCGAGTCCAGTAGCGTCCACCATTTCCGAGGTCCCGCCGACGGGGCACGAAAAAGGCACGGGCTGTTTCAGCTCCGTGCCTTTGTTTTGGAAAAAGTCTGATTCGGCTTACTCGGACCGTCCGCCCACCGCGCCGCGGCGAGCATTCGACTGGCGACGAGCGGCCAGCGCGAAGAGCGCGAGCGTGAGCCCGAAACCCAGCGTGCCGACGCCAGCGTCGGGCACCTGAACAGGGATTTCGATCTGAGGCGACGGGCTGCCGCCGCCCTGGCCACCTCCGCCAACCACCGGTGCGGCGGGCAGCATAAGGATCGGGGTGGGAGAGACAATTACCCCACCGAAACCACCGCCGCCACCACCACCACCACCACCGCCGCCGCCCGCGCCGACGTCACCCACGGCGCCACCACCCGCACCACCGCCGCCGGCACCCCCGCCAATCGCGAAGTTTCCACCGCCGGCCGCGGGCCCGAGATTGAGCTGCGGCACCGAGCCGCCGCCGGCAAATCCGCCGCCGCCGCCGCCGCCACCGCCAAACGCACCGAAGAGGCCGCTGGGGGTGGAGTTCGAAAAGCCGAACGCATAACCGAGTTGACGATAGATCGTCACGTCGTGGGACGGTTCCGGCAGGCCGGGCACCGCCTGGGCAGAGGTCGCTCCGGCGACGGCGAAGGCAAAGGCCAATACGACCGAAGAGCGAGAGGGGAAAGTGGAACGGGTTGTCATGGCAGCTGGAGGATTAAAGGGGCGACGCCAGTTACTGAACGGCGGTTTCGGATAAGGTTCGGTTTGGAAAGTCTTCTTAATGGAAACAAACGAGGTGAAACTGATTGGCATGGTCATTTGCACGACGTGTGCCGACTCACGCTGATAAAGGTTAAGCTATTTGCATTCAGAGGATAGGCTATTACGTAAGTAATGCCCCTCATGTCACAATGTGGTGAAATGTGTAAGGCCGTCCGACAGGAATTTGCATTCTGTGGTCTAGATCGCGGAGTAATGATGACTAAGTATCACCGGCAGAATGGACTGCGTTTCTGCAAAGACGCCCGACAGGAAGGTCGGCCAGCGGTGAACGCGTCGTGGAACGCGAGGATTTTACGCCAACCTGTCCTCATTTCGGACCGGGTAGGCGGTGGGAAGAACGCGCGGGATCAGGCCCACCTGGGATTCAAGCGACCGTTGGTCAGGCACCGCACCGGGTGCACGATATAATATTTTTCGCCAAAGTCGTTGACATGGAGCGAATTTCTTTGCTCGGTGGCGGTGCCCTTTCGTGCTGGCTGCGCGGCAGGGTTGCTCCCCTTGAGTCCCCCGTTCCTTTGCTTCAGGTGCCGGTGGTGTGATCGGAGAATTGTCGTGCCCTATTCTTCCGAACCAGCGGCAGGTCGACCCCGTGCCAGGAATCTGGCTGGGGGCGCGGAAACTTGATTTTTCCGGTGTCGAATCTCGCCGTACTTTTCTTAGTAATAATTGCCGCGGCGGCAGTTGTGGGTGGAGCGGTGCTGGCCCTGCTGGCGATGCGAGGCGCACCGGATGGGTTTGAGGACCAGGAGGGCTTTCATGTGGGCGCCAAGCCTGCCGCGCCGCGGTCGCGGCGGCCTATTCCTTCGGGGAAGAAGCGTTTGTGAGCGTGGGGGCGCGGGCCCCTGGGATTTGCCGGCTGCGACCCGCGGTCGCGCTCAAACGGTCCCTTCGCTGCGAGCCCATTGGATGGCGTGCCGGACGAGTTCAGCTCCCGATTCGAGGTTGAGCTTGAGCTTCAGGTGCTCGCGGTAGGAGTCGATCGTCTTGGAACTCAGATTCAGCTTTTGCGCGATTTGCCGGGTGCTGTACCCGTTGCCGATCAGCTGGAAGACCTCCATCTCACGGTCGCTCAGGGTATCGATGGAGAACACCATACCTTCGCCCTTCTTGTTCACGAAGCGGTGCAGCATCTTCTCCTTGATCTTGTCGCTGAGGTAGATCTCGCCCTGCAGCAGGCGCTGGATGGCGGCGATGATCTTCTCGCTGGCTTCCTGCTTCATCAGGTAACCCATCGCGCCGGCGCGAAGCGCCCGTTCCGCATAGAGCCCTTCATCGTGCATCGAAACGATCAGGACCGGGAGATTGGGGGCGTGCACCTTGATGTTCTTGGTGAGCTCGATCCCGTTGGTGGTCTTGAGGGCGATATCCACGATGGCGAGGTCCGGCTGCAGACGTCCCACCAATTCGATCGCGTAGGCCGCGTTGTCGGCTTCCCCGCACACCTCGAGGTTCGGCTGCTGGTTCACGAGCGCCTTCATCCCCTGGCGGGTGATCGGGTGGTCATCGACCAGCAACACCTTGAGTTTGGTCGAAACGGGCGTGCTCCGGGCTTCGGCGACGGCGGTTGCTCCAGGCGTCGCGGATTCCGCGTCGGGTTTCTTGGCGAACTTCGATTTCATGGACAAGGGGGTTGGTTGAACCGGCATTCAACCCGCGTGCCGATGCCTGGGCGGGAGACCACGGTCAGGGTGCCGCCGATCATCGCCGCGCGATAGGGCATCATGCTCATGCCCGAACTCGGACCGTGTTCGACATTGGGGTCAAACCCGGTGCCGTCGTCCTCGATGGTCAGCACCCGCGTTTCCGCTGCAAAATCGGCGGTGACGATGATACGCCGCGGAGCGGCGTGTTTCACGGCATTCGTGATTGCCTCCTGCGCGATGCGGTAGAGGTGCAGGGCGATATTCGTGTCCACGGCCACGACCCCGCGGGATTTGAACTGGCAGTCCACGCCGTGCAGCCGCTGCACCTGGTACGTGAGATCTTCCAGCGCGCTCTCGAGTCCGCTGGTCTCGAGCTGAACGGGGCACAGTCCACGGGCGAGCGCGCGGGTCTGGGCGATCGCCTCCTGGACCAGCGTCGCGATCGTGGCCGCGTCTTCCGCTTCCGGCCTGCTGTGCACCTGGAGCTTTTCGCGCAGGGCGGCGCTGAGGCACGAAATTCCGGTGAGGTATTGGCCGAGGCCGTCGTGCAGGTCGCCACCGATGCGGCTCCGCTCGGCGTCGCTGACGCGCAGCAGTTCCTGTTCGACGAGCCGCCGTTGCGTGATGTCGATTCCGGCGAGGCCTTCGAGCTTGCGACCGTTCCGCTCGACCATGGGGAAGGTTGTGATCAGCCAGTGCCGGTTGCCGTGGGAGTACGGCACGGGACCGCTGGCGCCCGCGGTGAGGCTTCGGACGGCAACGACGGACTGCACCGTGAAGTGCCGGAGAAAGGCCTCGTTCTGAAACAGGATTTCGGCCCGGTCGTCGTAGATGCACACCGCACACGGCACGCTGCGCATGAACAGCTGCATCTGGGCCTGGCTTTCCCGCAGGGCGGAGAGCACCTGCGCATGACTGATCGAATAACGGATCGCCCGTTCCAACCGCGTGGTGTCGAGCGAGCCTTTGGCCAGGTAGTCGGCCGCGCCGCTGTCGAGCGCCGCCTGGTCGATCTCGGGGTTTTCCGACCCCGTGAGCAGGATGATCGGAATCCCACATTGTTGCTGCTGCAGGGTGCGCAGGATCTCCAGGCCGGTCGTCGCGCCCAGCTTGTAGTCGAACAACCCGACGTCGAAAAGTCCGGTGCGCAGGGCCGCCAGCGCCGCCGCCTCGGTCGCCACCCATTCGAGCTGGTAGGTGCACATCACGCTCTTCCCAAGGAGAATTTTGACGAAGGCGAAGTCGTCCTCGTTGTCGTCCAGGACCAGCACGCGCACGGTCTTGCCGGCCGACCGGCGCGTGATCCCGCCGAGCTCCGGGCGGAGCGTGGTGACAGGCGCGATCTCGTCCGTGAAGTTCATCAAGAGTCAGGCAGGCAGAGGCGGACAGCGTGGGTTTGTCCGCGAATGCGGTCAATGAGTCATCGCGGATTCAACCGCGACCACGTGCCACTGCCGGCGATATCAGCCCGCCCGCGAACGCTGCACATCCGCCTGCCGCCGCCGCATCCGGGGCGACGACGTCCGGCTCTCCGTGCGCCAGATCCAAAGCTGCAACTCCGCTTCGTGCTGCAGCCCGGAATCGCCCGCCAGGTCGGGATGCCCCTCGGCGACGGCGATGGCTTCAGCGTAAGCGGCGACTTCCTCGCGGGAAGGACGGCAGGTGGCGCGAAGCCACGAAAAACCAGGCGGCAGGGCGGAGATGCGGGTGGCCATGGCACTGGGTGGGATGGAGGAGGAATCGGCGTCGCTGCTTCGCGATTTGCCCGCGCCATCAGCGCGCGCACCGCGAGACTAGCCTCGACGCTCGGAGCTCACCACTGAAGCAGGTTTAATACGCGGCGGGAATCGGGTGGATTGTGGGATTCACCATGGAAAATTACCCGATCGTCGCGGCCGTCCGCGCGCCGTCGCGACTCTCCTGCAGACGGCGCGGTCTATTCGGCCACCTGCCTTGCGCCGGACGCGGTTGCGCGGCATCGTGCGATGCGTCGGACGTTGGCGAAGGGAGGAATTCACCATGCTACTCAAATCCTGGCCGGTGCGCTTCCTCATCACCCGGGCGGCGCGTGCCTACGGGTTTCTCGATCCGCTCAAACTGGTGGCGAAGATCCGCGGCTTCGCCGAACCGTCGGAGTTCGCCGAGCCGCTCGAGTTGCTGCGCGCCGGCATGCTGTTCCATGCCCGCGGGCTCGTGAACACCAAGGCGATCCAGCACAACCTCGACTGGGTCTGGCCCTATTGGGTGGAGCGGCAGTTCAATCCCGCGGACGAGTCGTTCATCCCGCGGGCGTTTTCGTTCAGCCACATCAATCTGACGCACCGCAACTGGACCGCCGTCGGCCTGCCCGACGTACCCTATTACCCGATTGTCGATCCGCGCGGGCTCGTCACGCCGCTCTTCGACGGGTGGTCGTTGGATTTCTGGCTCGTCCCGGAGCAGGGCGCGTTGCTCCTGCCGTGCAAATTGCCGGACGGGGATTTCGCGCAAACGTTGGAACTCGGCGACGCGCTCGCCGTGACGTCGCGGGCGACGTTCGCCGGTGGCGCGACGCTGGGCACGGAGGTGCGGATGGGCCTCGATGGACATGAGCCGTATTGCGGCGTGACGGTCCGGCCGTCCGGCTGGCGGGGCGGATACCTCGCCGTGGCCCTGCGACCCTACAATCCGGAAGGGGTCAGTTTTGTGGAGAAGATCGCGCGAACGGCGGACCAATCCGGCTGGGTGGTGAACGGTCGCAACACCATTCAGTTCGATCGGTGTCCAACGCGGATGGTCCTGTCGAGTTACAAGGAAGGTGACGCCGCCCTGCGCCTGCACGAAGCGGAACCGACGCCGGCCGCGGTCACAGATCCGATCGGCATGGCAACCGCCGTCGCCCTTTTCGATCTCCGCGAGGGCGGAACGACGCCGCTCGAGATCCGGGCCCCGATCTACGACGAGCTTACGCCCCGGAAGCGGCCGCTCGTCACGGGGCGCCCCTCGTGGCGGACCGCGCTGGCCCCGCTCGCGAAGTTGACGATGTCGGACCCGGCGCTGCAGCGGCTCTACGACCTGGCGGTGGCGAACCTGGTCCTGCACTCGCCCGACGAGACGTATCCCGGGCCCTATACGTACAAGCGCTTCTGGTTTCGTGACGCGGCGTTCATGTTGAACGTGCTGCTCACCCTCGGTGATGTGGAGCGCACGCGGCGGGTGCTCGGGCATTTCGCTCCCCGGCAGCGGCACGACGGCTACTTCCTTTCGCAGGAAGGCGAATGGGATTCCAACGGCGAGGCGATCTGGAGCTACCAGCGGTTCGCCGCGCTGACCGGCGAGCTCCCGACCGAATCTTGGCTGCGTGCCACGGCGCGCGGGGCGCGCTGGATCATGCGCAAGCGTCTGCCCCGCGACAGTGGCCGGCCCGAGGCGGGGCTGCTGCCCGCGGGATTCAGTGCGGAGCACCTTGGGCCGAACGACTTTTATTACTGGGACGATTTCTGGGGCGTCGCGGGGTTGCGGGCCGCGGCGGAACTGCTGTCGCGGACCGACCCCGCCCTCGCGCGGGAATGCGCGGAGGAGGCGTCCGAATTCCTGGCCACGATCGAGCGCTCGTTCCCCCGGGGCCCGCAGCGGCGGTTTCCGGGTTCGATTCCGGCTTCGCCGAAACGGCGGATGGATTCGGGCGCGGTGGGATCCCTCGTCGCAGACTACCCGCTGCAACTTTTTTCCCCGGGCGACGAACGAATCCTCCGGACGGCGGACTATCTCCGGGATCACAGCAGCCATGGCGGCGGCTTTTTTCAGCATATGATTCACTCCGGCATCAACGCCTACCTCACGCTGCATCTCGCCCAGGTGCGGCTCCGGGCGGGCGACCATCGGTCGGCGTGGAGCTTGATGGACACGGTGGCGGCACTCGCGTCGCCGACCGGGCAGTGGCCCGAGGCGATCCATCCCCGCACGGGCGGCGGTTGCATGGGCGACGGCCAGCACATGTGGGCGGCCTGCGAGTGGGCGATGCTGGTGCGGAACTGCTTTGTGCGCGAGGAAACCGGCCGGCTGATCATCGGCTCCGGCCTGCGGCCCGACTGGTGGCGCGGCGCGGGCGCAATCTTCGGGCCGACACTGACGCCCTTCGGGCCGCTGACGGTGCGGATCGCGCCCGCCGGCGCCGGCGTCGCGGTGCAGGTGGACGGTACCTGGCGCGGCGTGCCGCCGACCCTCGAGGTGCGGGTGCCGGGATTCGGCGTGCAGACCCGGGCCGCCGGGGCGAGCGAGGAATTCAACCTGGTCGCGGTCCCATGAAAATCTGCATGATGACCAACACCTACCTGCCGCACGTCGGCGGGGTCGCGCGCTCGGTCAGCACGTTTGCGGAGGCGTATCAGCGTCTTGGACACGAGGTGCTGATCGTGGCCCCGCGCTTCGACGGCAAGCCCGTGCCGGCAAGGCTGGAGCAGATCGTGGTGCGCGTGCCGTCGCTGCGCAATTTCAACGGCAGCGACTTCTCCGTCCGGCTGCCGATGGCGGCCGCGCTCTCGGAACGGCTGGACGCGTTCAGCGCGGAGATCATGCACGCCCATCACCCGTTCCTGCTCGGCGACACGGCGCTGCGGGTCGCGATGAACAAGAACATCCCGATGATCTTCACCCACCACACGCGCTACGAGGATTACGCGCACTACATTCCCTTTTCGGAGGCGATGCGGGAGGTGGCGATCGAGCTGCCCACGCATTTCGCCAATCTCTGCGACGGGGTCATCGCGCCGAGTGAGAGCCTGGCGCGGATCATCCGCCGGCGCGGCGTGACGACGCCGATCCGCGTCATCCCGACCGGCATCGACGTGCAGGCCTTCGCCACGGCGGACGGCCGGAGGTTCCGTGCGCGCATGAAGATCGCGGCCGACGCGCTCGTGATCGGGCACGTGGGCCGGCTGGCGCCCGAAAAAAACCTCGGCTTCCTCGCGGAGGCGGTCGCCCGCTTCCTCGGTTCCAACCCGACGGCCCTCTTCCTCGTGGTGGGCGATGGACCGGGACGCGACTCGCTGCGCACGACGCTGGAGGCCCACGGGGTGGCGGACCGGTTGATCCTGGCGGGGAAGCGCACCGGGCGCGTGCTGCAGGAGGCGTATCGCGCCATGGACGTGTTCGCATTTGCGTCGAAGTCGGAAACCCAGGGCATGGTGGTCGCCGAGGCGATGGCGGCCGGTTGCCCGGTCGTGGCCCTTGACGCCTCGGGCGTGCGCGAGGTCGTGGCCGACGGAAAGAACGGCGTGCTGCTCCCGGCTGGAGCGTCGCCGGCCCGGTTTGCCGCCGCCCTCGCGGCCTGCGCGCGCCCGGATACGCGCGCGCGGCTGGGCCGGCAGGCCCGGGTCACGGCGACGCGTTTCTCCCGGGAGGAATCCGCCCGGCAGGCCCTGGAATTTTATGCCGAGACCCGCCGCGCAACGCGGGCCCGCCGGTTGCGGGATCATTTTCATCCCTGGTCGGCGATGTTGAAACGCGTCGGCCTCGAATGGGATCTCCTCGCGATGCACACGCAGTCCGTGGCGAATGCGATGCTCGGCGACCGGGACCGGAAGGCGACGGGTTCGTGAGCGCAGATCTGATTCACCGTTGCGCGGGCAAGGGGCGCTCCGCACCGTAGCCGCGGCGACCCCATGCTGGCCCGGCTCGAAGCATTTCTGCACCGTGTGCGCCGGCGTCTCAGCCGGAGCGAGTGGGCGATCCGCCACCTCGGGCTGACGCCGTCCGAGGGCACGAGCGAGGCTCCCGGCCTGCTCCTGCTGCAGATCGACGGCCTGTCGCGGACGCAGTTTGAGCGGGCGCTCACGTCCGGCCGGATGCCCTACCTGGCGCGGCTGCTGCGCCGGGAAAACTGCGAGCTCCACACCTTCTATCCGGGCCTCCCGACCACCACGCCCGCGGTGCAGGCGGAGCTCTACTACGGCGTGCATTCGGCCGTGCCCGCATTCAGTTTCTTCGACCGGCGGGAGAAGAAGCTCGGCCGCATGTGGGATCCGGAGTGGGCGAAGGCGCGCGAGGCCGCGTGTGCGCGCCAGGCCGAGGGCCTGCTGCGTGGCGGCAGCTCCTGGTCGAACATCTACACCGGCGGCGCGACCCAGTCGGAAAGCCATTTCTGCGCCGCCAGCATCGGGATCGGCGACCTGTGGCGCACGCGGAAGTTTCGCAACAGCGTCCTCTTCCTCCTGCTCAACGTGCCCGCGGTCCTGCGCATCGGCTGGCTCATGCTGCTGGAGTTCGGCGTCGCCTTCGCGGACATGGTCCGCGCGATGGCGCAGGGCCGCAATCCCTACAAGGAGTTCGTGCTGCTGCTGTCACGGGTGCTGGTCGGCGTTTGCCTCCAGGAACTCCTGACGATCAGCGGCCAGATCGATGTCGCCCGCGGGCTGCCGATCGTGCACCTCAACTTCGTCAGCTACGATGAAAAGGCCCACGTGCGCGGGCCCGGCTCGCGGCTGGCGCACCGCAGCCTCGGCTCGATCGATCGCGCGGTGAAGTACATCGCCCGGGCCGCCCACCGTTCCGGCCGGCGCGACTACGCAGTCTGGGTTTTTTCCGACCACGGCCAGGAGCCGACGCGGCCGTTCGCGGAAAAGGTGCCCGGCGGAATCGAGGCCGTGATTCATCGCTGTCTCGAGTCCGCCCAGCGCAAGGACGCCGCCTGGCGCGACCAGTCACAGGCGTGGGTGGCGGCCTCACACCTTTCGCGCGGCCGGCTCGGGCGGGCCCGGCTGGAGCGGGAACGGGCGCGGGACCGGCTCACGCCGGACGAGGAGTCGACGTTCATGGTCGCGGCCATGGGGCCGCTGGGACACGTCTATTTCGCCGCGCCAAAGACCGACGACCAGCGGCGCGCGCTGGCCCGCCGGTTGGTGAAGGAAGGCGAGGTTCCCGGCGTTCTGGTGCGGGCCGCGGACGACACGGTCACGTGGTATCACCACCGCGGCGAGACGCGCGTGCCGGACGAAGTGCCGCCGCTGCTCCCGCATCCCGCCCCGCTGCGCGCGGAGATCGCGCGGGACCTCGCCTTCCTGTGCCGCAGCGCCGACGCCGGGGACCTCGTCCTGGTGGGCTGGAGCCCGTGGTCCGAGGTGGCCCGCAGCTTCGCGCCCGAGCACGGGGCGCACGGCGGCTTCGGGCCGCACGAAACGCAGGGTTTCGTGATCCTGCCCGCGGACACGCCGCTCCCCGCGGGCACCGAGCACTTCATCCGGCCCGAGGCGCTGCGCGCCGCGGCGCGGTTCCATATCGGGCGAGTGGATACGCTTGAGATTCGGGCGCGGGAACGTCCCGGCGCCGGCCTCCGCCTGAGGACCTACAACGTGCACGGCTGCGCGGGCATGGACGGGCGCGTGTCCCCGCGCCGGATCGCGCGGGTCATCAAGGCCCAGCAGCCGGACGTGGTGGCGTTGCAGGAGCTCGACCTCGGCCGCCGCCGGTCGCGGGCCGAGGACCAGGCGGCGATCATCGCGCGGGAACTGGGCATGCACGTCGTGTTCTGTCCCACGGTCACGCGCGGCGAGGAGCACTACGGGCACGCGCTGTTCAGCCGGCATCCGCTCCAGCTGGTGAAACGCGTCCGCCTGCCCCATGATCCCAAGAGCTGGTGGCAGGAACCGCGCTCCGCCCTCTGGGTGCGGATCGAGGTGGCGGGGCGGACGATCAGCATCATCACGACGCACCTCGGCCTCGGCCCGAAGGAGCGCGCGGCGCAGGTGAAGGCGCTGCTCGGCGAGGAGTGGATCGGTTCGATCCCGGCGGCGGAGCCCGTCGTGCTGTGCGGGGATTTCAACGCCCTGCCGGGCAGCCTGCCCTACAAGCTCGCGGCCGCGCGGCTGCAGGATGTGCAGCGCGCGGGGCAGGGGCACCGCCCGCTGGGGACGTTCAGTTCGCTGCAGCCGCTCGTGAGGCTCGATCACATCTTCACGACGCCGCATTTCGAACGGGAACGCGCCCACGTCGTGCGCAACGACCTCACGCGGGTGGCGTCGGATCACCTGCCGCTCGTCGCCGACCTGCGGCTGGCGGCCGCCCCGCGCAACGTCGTGACTCCTTGAGCGGCCCGGGCGGCCTCGCGCTGCGACCGCGGGACTTCCGACTGGCGGTCGCGATGGGTAATCCGCTCTCACTGCGGCAACGCGGGCCCGCCGAACCCGCGCGGCTTGCGCTTCCGGTTGGGCTGCGAACGATGACGGCATGGACTGCCGCTCCGCGTGCGGCGCGTGCTGCATTGCACCGTCGATCACCTCGCCGATCCCCGGCATGCCCCACGGCAAGCCGGCGGGCATTCCGTGCGTCCAGCTGCTGCCCGACTTGCGCTGTGCGCTGTTCGGCCGGCCGGAACGCCCGGCGTTTTGCGCCAGCCTGCGCCCCCACGAGAGCATGTGCGGTGCAACGCGCGACGACGCGTTGCGAATCCTGAGCGCGCTCGAACGGGCCACCGCGCCGTGAGGCGAAGACTCTGAGGCTTGAACAGGAAGGCCGGGAAGTTCGGGCAGCGGTGCAGTCTTGGAGCGATGCGTTCCCGAACTTCCCGGCCTTCGGGTTCCCATGGCTTGGACCCATTTCATGTGCGACGACCCCGAGCTTGCGGGCGGAGCCCGAACCGTTTCAGTGGCGCCCGTGGCCAAGACCGACGAAGCTCCCACCATCATCTTCTCGATGCTCGGCGTCTCGAAGAAGATCGAGCGCAAGGAAATCCTCCGGGATATCTCACTCTCGTTCTTCTACGGCGCGAAG
>JAEUHA010000608.1 GCA_016793535.1 Opitutaceae bacterium
CCAGAGCCGATCGTCCGTCCCCGGCCGCACCGCCGCCAACCCGCCCCGAGTTGCTCGCGCCCGCGGGCGACTGGGAATGCGTGCGCGCGGCGGTCGAGAACGGGGCAGACGCGGTGTATTTCGGGCTCGAACGATTTAACGCCCGGATGCGGGCGAAGAACTTCACGCAGGCCGACCTTCCCCGGCTGATGGAATTTCTGCACCGCCGCGGCGTGCGCGGGTATGTGACGTTCAACACGCTCGTCTTCGCGAACGAGCTCGCGGCCGCGGAGGATTACCTGCGGACGATCATCGCCGCGGGCGTCGACGCCGCGATCGTGCAGGACGTCGGCATGTGCCGGATGATCCGCGCGCTTTCCCCGGATTTTCCGATCCACGGATCCACCCAGATGACGATCACGAGTGCGGCGGGCGTGCAGTTCGCCCGGGAACTCGGAGCCCAGTTGGTCGTGCTCGCGCGTGAGAACTCGATTCCGGAGATCGAGAAGATCCGCGCCGCCGACGGCGCGCGCGGCGCTGCGGCGATGCCCCTCGAGGTCTTTGTGCACGGGGCCCTCTGCGTCGCGTACTCGGGCCAGTGCCTCACCAGCGAGTCGCTCGGCGGCCGCTCGGCCAATCGCGGCGAATGCGCGCAGGCCTGCCGGCTCCCCTACGACCTCGTCTCCGACGGCGTGAAGGTCGACCTCGGGGACCGCCGGTACCTGCTCAGCCCGCAGGACCTCGCGGGCCTCGAGGTGCTGCCCGATCTCGTGCGCGCCGGTGTCGCCTCGCTGAAGATCGAAGGCCGGCTGAAGTCGCCGGAGTACGTCGCGAGCATCACGCGCGTGTATCGACGTGCCTTGGACAGCCTCGCGGGGACGGAGAAGCCGGCGCGCGACGCGCGCTACGAACTCCAGATGGCGTTTTCCCGCGGCCTCTACACCGGATGGTTCCGCGGCATCGACAACCAGGCGCTCGCGCACGGGCGCTTCGGCACGAAACGCGGGGTGCTGCTCGGCGAGGTGATCCGCGTGGATGCGGAGTCCGTCGTGCTCCGGCCCCTCGCCCCGATCAAGCCCGGCGACGGCGTCGTCTTCGACGCGGGCCGGCCCGAGGACGGCGAGGAGGGCGGCCGCGTGTATCAGGTCGAAGCCGACCGCGGCGCCGCCGGCACGTGCACGCTCCGCTTCGGCCGCGGCGACATCGACTGGCGCCGGGTGCAGGCGGGGCAAAAGCTCTGGAAGACCAGCGACCCGGCGCTGGAGCGCGAACTCCGCACGACCTTCGAGGGAGAGCGCATTCGCTTCCAGCGTCCCATCACTCTCGAGGTGCATGGCCAGGCCGGCTCGCCCCTGACCCTTATCGCGAACGATGGCGAGGGACACGTGGTGCAACTCGATTCGGAGGTGCCCCTGGAGAAGGCGGAGACCCAGCCGCTCACGCCGGAACGCCTCGCGGAACAACTCGGCCGGCTGGGCGGCACGCCCTTCCGGCTCGGGCAGCTCGACTCCCGGCTCGAAGGCCGCCTGATCCTCCCGGTCCGGGAACTCAACCGCCTCCGCCGCGAGGCCGCGATCGCGCTCGACACGCTCCGCGCCCAACCCAGGCGCTGGCAGCTCACGAACGCGGCGATCCAGCCGGAGCGGCCCGCCCCCGTCGCACCCGCATCCGAGCCGGAACTCATCGCGGTCATCCGTCTGCCCGAACAACTCGACGCCGTCTGGGCCGCGGGCATCCGCACGGTCTATTGTGAGTTTGAAAATCCGAAGCGCTACCGTGACGCCGTCGTCCGCTTCCGCGAGCTGCAGGCCGCCGCGGCCGCCGGCGCTCCGTCCGCACCCGGCAGCATCTGGGTCGCCCCGCCCCGCATCTTCAAGCCCGGCGAGGAGTGGATTCTTCAGCAGGTGCGATCGTCCCAGCCCGATGGATACCTCGTGCGCAACTACGACCACCTGGCGTTCTTTGCCGGCGACCGGAAGCGGGGTGACTTCTCCCTCAATGTCGCGAACCCCTGGTCCGCCGCGTATTTTCTCGCCCGCCACGGGCTCGAGCGCGTCACGGCGAGCTACGATCTGAACATCAGCCAGCTCGAGGCGCTGCTGCAGTCGGCACCGCCGGCGTGGTTCGACCTCACCGTGCACCAGCACATGCCGATGTTTCACATGGAGCATTGCGTGTTCTGCGCCTTCCTCTCCTCGGGCCGGGATTATCGGGACTGCGGCCGGCCCTGCGACCGGCATCGCGTCGCCCTGCGCGACCGGGTCGGCGCGGAACTGCCGCTGAAAGCTGACGCCGGCTGCCGGAACACCGTCTACAACAATCGCGCCCAGACCGGCGCCGAGTACATCGACCGGCTGTTGCAACTCGGCGCCCGGAGCTTTCGGATCGAGTTCCTGAACGACAGCCCGGAGGACGTCCGCCGGACCTTGCAGCGCTACAGCCAGCTCCTGCGCGGGGAGATTTCCGGCGCGGACCTGTGGCGCGAGTTGAAGCTGCTGAACCAGCTCGGCGTCACGCGCGGCCAGATCGACGCCACGCCCCAGGTGATCCAGCGGAAGCGCTGACTCCGCTCGACCGGCTCAGGTCCGACCCGGCGACGGCGGGGAGTTCTTCGTCGCGGCCATGGCGGCGCGGGCCGCCAGGACAAGTTTGGCTCCCCGCAGAATCAGCGGCAGCAGCGACATGGCGGTCGCAAGCTTGCCGCCGCGACCGCCGCCCGGCCGGGCCCGGCCGAAAAACCGGCTGAGCAGCAGCCCGGCGGGAACGGCGAACAGCTTGGCGGCGGGCGACACGCGGCGCCAGAGGGCGAGGCCGCGGTCAACCAGGGCGAGCGGCCGCGTCAGCTGCACCGCGGCCGCCCGGCACTCCAGCCGGCAGAGGGCGATGTTCGCCTGCAGAAGCGCCTTGCGCCG
>JAEUHA010000623.1 GCA_016793535.1 Opitutaceae bacterium
CGGACGGGGACGTCCGCGCTCCCGGGAAAGGCAGTCATCAGCCTCGCCGTTGCCGCAGCCATTTCCGGAATTCCCCGCCGCGCCACGCCGGCAGCGCGCGCTTGTCCGCCCACGCCTGCAGCGCCGGCACGGGTATCAGTTTCACCGGTACATGGTTCATCAGCTTGCCGCCGGCGAGGGCGGCGCGCCACACGGTCGGCTGCGACGCCATGAGCGCCCAGGCGCCCATCGGCGGCGTGCCGGGCGACGGCACGTTCTCGTCCTTGGCGCGGCTGCGCAGCCGCAGCAGCAGGTCGGGAATCGGGATGTTGACCGGACAGACCTCGTGGCAGGCGCCGCACAGCGACGACGCCTTCGGCAGATCGGCGAGCTGCGGGAATTTCTCCCCCGCGAGCAGCGGCGAAAGCACGGCGCCCACCGGGCCGGGATAGACGCTGCGGTAGGCGTGGCCGCTGGCCTGGCGGTACACGGGGCAGACGTTGAGGCACGCGCCGCACCGGATGCAGCGCAGGATCTCGCGGCATTCGCTCGCGAGCACCTCGGTGCGGCCGTTGTCGACGAAGATCACGTGCATCTCCTCGGGCCCGTCCGGCTGCGCGGCGGACTTCGGGCCGCCGATGAACTCCGTGTAGACGGTGAGCTCCTGCGCCGTGCCCGAGCGGCCGAGCAGGTTGAGCAGGATCGCGAGATCGCAGTCGCGCGGGACGATCTTCTCGATGCCGATGAGCGCGATGTGGCACTTCGTGGCCGCGAGGCAGAAGCGCGAGTTGCCCTCGTTGGTCACGAGCACGATGCGGCCGCTCTCGGCGGAGACGAAGTTCGCGCCCGTCAGCCCGACGTCGGCCTGCAGGTACTTGTGCCGCAGGAAATGCCGCGCGCGCCGCGTGATCGTGCCCGGGTCGTCGTTGTACGCCCCCAGGCCCTCGCGCTCGAAACTCTGCGCGATCTCGCGGCGGTTCTTGTGAATGATCGGGCGGACGATGTGGCTGGGATGATCGTGGTCGATCTGGACGATGAACTCACCGAGGTCGGTCTCGAGCGCCTCCATGCCGTGTTTCTCCAGGAAATGCGCGAGCTCGATCTCCTCGCTCACCATGGTCTTGGCCTTGACGAGCTTCGTGGCTCCGCGGGCCTGCATGATCCGCAGCACAGTCTCGCAGGCACTCTGCGCCGTCGACGCCCAGTGGACCTTGGCGCCGTTGGCCGTCAGCTTCGCCTCCACCTGCGGCAGGAAGGTGTCGAGGTTCTCGATGGCGTGCTGCTTGATCTCGCCCGCCAGCTCGCGCAGCCGGTTCGGATCAGCATACTGGTCGAAGAGCAGCTTCGTCCGCTTCTCGTGCGTCGTCTTCGTGCTCTGATAGACCGAAGCGCGCGTCTCCGGCTTAAGGTCGCGGGCGAATTGATCGATGGGTTGGAAAGGCATCGGAGGCGGGGATGGAGGGCAGGAGGGAACGAGGGATCACGGGTTGGAGGAAGGAACGGAGGTCGCGAAAAAGGGGCGATCCGACGAGGCTAGGCACCTCGTTCCGCAGCTTCCCCACTCCCCTAATCCCTCATCCCTCCCTTCAGGGCATCGCGCAGCACCTGCGCCAGGTGGCGGGTCTTGATCGGCTTGCCATCCTTCGCGGCCAGGCCGCCGAGATGCATCATGCAGCTCATGTCGCCCGAAACGAACACATCGGGCTGCGCCGCCCGCACGTGATCGAGCTTCAGGCTGCCCATCGCGGTCGAGATAGTGGGAAATGACACCGAGAAGGTGCCGCCGAAGCCGCAGCACTGCTCGCCTTCGCCGAACTCCACCACGCGCACGCCCGGGACGGCGCGAAGCAGCGTGAGGGACGCTTCGCCACTGCCGGTGCCGCGCGAATGGCACGAGCGGTGAAACGCGACCGTCGCCTCGTAGCGGCCTTCCCAGGTTTTGACGCCCAGGCCGTTGACGATGAAGTCCGCCAGCTCCCAGGTCCGGCGCCCCAGCGCCTCGACCTCGGGCAGGTCCTTCTCCTTTTCGAACTCGAGCACGGCGCCGTGAAACAGCATCGCCGCGCACGAGCCCGACGGGACGACCACCGGTTCGTCGCCGCCGAAGGTCCGCACCGTGTGGCGCACGACCTTGCGCGACGCGGTCCAGTCCCCGCCGTTGAAGGCCGGCTGGCCGCAGCAGGTCTGCGCCTCCGGAAACACCACCTCGACGCCCAGATGCTCGAGCACTTCGACCGTCGCGGCGGCCACGTCGTCGTAAAAGGCGTCGCACAGGCAGGTGGCCATGAGCTGCACGCGTTTGCCGGTGATGGGACTGCGCTCCGAGTTGAGCATGGGACGTAGCGAGCAACGGTGCGTCGCACGTTGGCTCTGGCAACCCTTTATCCGAAACAACCACCGGACCGCGCGGAGCGGCGCCGGCGGCAAAAAGATGGTCAGCCGCGGCAAAGCTGCGCAGGCTGGCCGTCGTGGCCGCGCGACTGTTCACCCCCTTCCTGCCCACCCGCATCAACACCGGTCCCTGGCTGGCCGGTTATTCGCTCGCCACGCTGCAGCGCCGCGCGAACGCCGCGCGCATCGTGCTGCCGATCTGCTCGCTCGGCACGCCGCCGGCCACGCTGGCCGGGCTGGCGCCGTTCGTGCTCCCGCCGCTCTACCACGAGGCGCTCGACGGCGCGCTGAAGGCCGAACTGGTGGCCCAGATTCGCCGCTGCTTCCCGTTCTACGGCGGCTCGCTCGCTCGCGCCGGTTTCCGCGGCCGGTTCGACGTCGTCGAGGTGCCGGCGGCCCGACCGGCACCGCCGGCGGAACGACCGAAGGTGCTGGCGTTCAGCGTGGACACCGCGGTCGAGCAGCACGGGCCGCATCTGCCGCTCGCGACCGACATGATCCAGAGTTATGCGGTCCTCGATCGGCTCGCAGCGCAGGTCCCCGGCTTGGTCATTGGACCCGCGGTCGACTATGGGCAGCTCACCTGGGGCCTGCCGTTCGGCTTCAGCATCGACCTCACGGCCGCGCTGACGGCCCGATACGTGCGGGGCTTCGCGAACGCGCTCGTCGACTGGCTGGCGCCGGACGCCCTCTACGTCGTCGACGTGCACGGTTCACTGGTGCATCGCAACGCAATCCAGGAAGGCCTGCGCACGAGTCGCTGCCGGCGCTGGGCGTTTCGCTGGCTCCACGAGCCGCTCGTGCCGTTCGCGGGCGACCGCGGTGATCAGCACGCGGGCGGCGTCGAGACGGCCCTGGTCGAGCACATCGATCGCAATCTCGTCGACGCCACGCTGTGGCCGGGACGGCTGGCCGAACTGGCCGCGCACCAGATGACGGTGCGGCAGGCCGCGGAATTGAGCGGCAGCCTGCCCCGGTTCATCGCCGAGGTCGAAGCGCACCCGTTCAACGGGATCATCGGCGACATCCGCAATTATTCCCGCGTCGAGGCCGGCCTGATGATGACCCGGATGCTCGACGTCGCGCGCCAGGACGTAGACGCCTTGCTGGCACCGTCAACGTAGGCGCACTCCTGCAGGACGTCAGCGCTTGAAGTTGAGCGTTGCACGTCCGACCTGCTCAGCCACCCGCCGGTCCCACCCCCTTTTCACCGCCCCATGAAAAACATCCCCGTATGCGGACCCACGCGCCCCGGCGCCACCGCCTTGGTCCGGCTCCTCCTGCTCCTCGCACCGGCCGGCGTGTGGGCGCACCCGCACCATCACGTCGCCCAGGTGGCGCCCGCCGTCGTCAGCCCGGACACCCGGCCGGCGGTCGCCGCCGCGCCGGTGCGGACCGAGGCGCGCCTGTCGGTCACGATTCTCGACGCCAAGCGGGGGCAGCCGACGCCCGTCCGCGTGCGCATCACCGACGCCGCGGGGAAACCGCTCGGGCCGCCCGGCCTGAGCCTGCCGCGCAACTCCCCCGGCGCCGTCGAGGCGCGGCTGGCAGCGCCGGGCACGGTGCTCGGCCTGCCGAAGGAGGCGGTGGCGGTGATGTACGGGACCAACGATTCCGCGCAGGGCTTCGGCTTTCAGGCCAACGGGGCGTTCTACGTCAGCGGCGCCTTTGACCTGCCGATGCCCGCGGGCACCTATACGGTGACGATCTCGAAGGGCTACGAGTATATCCAGACGGCGGAGACGCTCACGTTCCGGCCCGGCGACCACCTGACCCGCACGTACAAGCTGGACCGCTGGATCGACATGCCGGCGCGCGGGTGGCACGGGGCCGACGACCACATCCACCTGCGGCGCTCGCCGCGGGAGAATCCGCTGATTCTCGACTGGATCGCGGCCGAGGATCTGCACGTGGGCGTGCTGCTGCAGATGGGCGACTTCTGGACGACCTATTTTTCCCAATACGCCTGGGGCAAGCGCGGCGTGTACGGCAACGAGCGTCATTTTCTGACCTCGGGCCAGGAGGACCCCCGCACCCACGAGCTCGGCCACACGCTCTCGCTGGGCGCGGACCAGTACGTGCGCCTGCAGGACGAGTATTATGCGTACGACAAGTTCTTCGACCGCATCCACGCGGCCAACGGCGTCGCGGGCTACTGCCACCAGGCCACCTCCTTCCACGGCTACCGCGGGCTGGCGCTCGATGCGCTCGGCGGGAAGATCGATTTCCTCGAGGTCATGCAGTTCTGCGTCCAGCAGGGGCCGCTCGCGCTGGAACACTACTACCGCTTCCTGGATCTCGGCTGCAAACTGACCGCGCTCGGGGGCTCGGATTTTCCCTGGTGCGGCCGCGGACTGCGGGCGGGCGAGGACCAGATCGGTTCGCAGATCGGCGACGCGCGCTTCTACACCTACACGGGCGGCGAGCTCACCTACGAACGCTGGCTCGCGGGCGTGAAGGCGGGAAACACGTTTGTCACGACCGGGCCGATGCTCGAGTTCGAGGTCAACGGCCAGCGCCCCGGCTCCGCCATCGACGTGCCGCCCGGAACACGGCTGCGCATCACCGCGAAGGCCTACGGCCACGCCGTCCAGATTCCGCTGCAGAAACTGCAGGTCATCGCCCACGGCAAAGTCCTGCGCGAGGTGCAGGTGAGCGGACCGGGGCAATCGGCCGCCGAGCTTTCCGTCGCGCTCGAGATCGACGCCGCGCACGGCATGTGGATTGCCGCCCGGACCGACGCCGGCCCGTCACAGCTCGCGCACACGACCCCGATCTACGTCACGGTCAACGGCGACGGTTTCCACAACCGCACCAACCTCGCCGCGCAGATCGAACTCACGCGGGCGCACCTGGCCGAGTTGCGGCAGCAGCTCACACCCCCGGCCGGCACACCGGTCGGACTCCCTTCCGTGCGCACCACGCCCCCGCCCTGGCGCTATCCCGGAACGAGTGCGCGGCTGGAACAGCGGATCGTCGAGACCGAGCGGCGACTTGAGGCGCTGCGCGGGCGACCCTAATCCCAGCGTCCATTATGACTTGAACCAGGGCGCGGCTGCAAAATCGTTGGTTAAACGTGCAGCGATGCGTGCCCTGTAGGCGGGG
>JAEUHA010000676.1 GCA_016793535.1 Opitutaceae bacterium
TTCCCACGAGTGGGCGTGAAACGCGACGCTGAGCAGGTCGGTCGTCACGCGCTGGCCCTTGCCGGTGCGGGCGCGGGCGACGAGCGCCATGAGGATGCCCTGCATCAGCATGAGCCCGGCGGGGTAGTCGGCGGAAATGCCGGCGGGAAACGGCGGCTTCGCGGGGTCGGGCTGCGTGAACCAGCCGGCCTCGGCGCGCGCCATGAGGTCGTGGCCGCCGCGGGCGCGGTCGGCGGACGGGCCGTGGTCGCCCCAGCCGCCGGACGAGGCGTAGATCAAACGTGGATGCGCCGCGGCCAGTTGCGCGTAGCCGAGGCCGAGCTTTTCCATCACGCCGGAGCGGAAATTGTGCACGACCACGTCGGCCGTCGCGATCAGGGCGCGGATCGCCTCGCGGCCGCGCGGGCTCTTCACGTTGATGGCGAAGCTCCGCTTGTTGCGATTGAGGCCGGCGAACGGCAGGCTCACGCCGTGGACGAACGGCCCCCAGCGGCGGCTCCAGTCACCGGCATCGGGGCGTTCGATCTTGATGACATCGGCGCCGTAGTCGGCCAGCAGCTGGGTGCCGACCGGACCCTGGTAGACGTGGCTGAAATCGACGACGCGGATGCCCGAGAGGGCGGAGGCGGTGCTCATAAGCGAAGGGGTGCACGACAGCCGCGAGCGGGGGATTGATTGTCAACCCAACATCGCTTGTGTGGCGACGCGTTCTTCCCCTCCGCGCCATGTCCACCCGCCTCTCGACCACCTATGCCGACGCCGTGTGCACGCTTACGCTGCAGCCGCCGGAGGGAAAGCCGCCGACCCTGGATTACGACGTGATGGCGGCGCTCGAGCAGGTGCTCGCGGAGATCGAGGCGCGGCTCGCGGAGGTGCGGGTCGTGGTGGTGCAGAGTGCGTCGCCGAAGTTCTTTTGTGCCGGCGCGAACATCCAGGTGCTGGAGACGATCAACCGCGACACGATCGTGCCCTGGGTAAACCGGGGGCACGCCTTGCTGAACCGGCTCGAAGCGCTGCCCGTGCCGGTCGTGGCGCGCGTGGAGGGTTACGCGCTCGGCGGCGGGTTGGAACTGGCCATGGCCTGCGACCTGATTTTCGCGTCGACCGCGGCGCGTTTCGGCCAGACCGAGACGCGGCTCGGCTTCGTGACGGGTTGGGGAGGCAGTTACCGGCTGGTGCGGCGCGTGGGCCTGGCACGGGCGAAGGAACTCGTGTTCAGCGGCCGCATGTTCGACGCCGAGGAGGCGGTCCGGCTCGGCGTCGCAGAGTGGCAGGGTGGCGCGAGCGAGCTCGACGCGAAGCTGCGTGAGTTCTGCGCAGCCGTGGCGGCCGGCAGCCGGGTGGCGATCGGCGAGATGAAGGCGATCCTCGCCGCCTGCCCGCACACGCGCCTGGAGGAGAATGCCGCGCTCGAGGCCGAGGCGTCCCGGCGCTGCCTGACAACCGGCGATGCCGCCGAGCGGCTGCAGGCGTTCTTGAGTCGGAAGGCGAAAGCCTGAGGTATCGGCTGGTTTCGGAATTGTCTGTAGGCGGGGTGCCCTCACCCCGCGGCTTCGGCAGGATCTACCTCTCGCACGTCGGAAAAAGAACGGGATGCAGTCGGGGTGCGGGGGTCCGAAATCGATGGGCCGAAATCGATGGGGTCTGCCTGTTACATGTTAGAAATTGAATGCTGCCCGTATGCGGGTGAGAGGCTCAACGGGAAGGCCCGCTGTCTCTTATTCCGCTAACATGTAACAGGCAGACCCCTTACGGCTGCGGGGTGAGGGCACCCCACCTGCCGCGAGCTGTTTTCATGGGTTTGTCACAGGGCGCTGCTTGTCCGGGTGGCGGCCCACTTGCAGTCTCGACGCAGGCCATGCTCCCCACACGCACGTTTCAGGGACTCGAGGTTACGCTGAAGGCGACCGGTTACGGACGCTTCGGCGGAGCGGCGTTTCTGCTGGTCTGGCTGGCGTTCTGGGTCGTCGGCGAGGTGCTGGTCGGCGGGCTCCTCATCTGGGGCAGCTGGTGTCTGCTGACCGGCCAGCCGCCGGGCGAGGGCCGGGCGCCGCTGGAGACGGCGCCGGCGCTCGGGGCGGGCGTTTTCATGTTGTTCTGGCTCGCGTTCTGGACCCTGGGCGGAGTGCTGGCCTTGCGCGAGGTGCTGCGGCTGCTCGCGGGCCGCGACCGCGTGGTGTTGCGGCCGGATGCGCTGCTGGTGGAACGGGGCTTCGGGGTGTTCCGGTCCCGGCAGGAAATCCCGCGCGAACAGGTGCGGCGGTTCCATCGCCGGGCGCACGGCAATATCCTTTTCGCGGATACGATGCGCGGCGGCGTGGAACTGACGCGTTTCGGCACGGCGGCCGAATTCGAGGAGCTGGCGGCTGCGCTCAATGCCGACTGGAAACTCAGCCCGGACACCCCGTCCGGCGGCGTGCGGCCGGCCGGCTGGGAAGAAACACAGGCGCCGGAGGGCGATGCGATCCTGATCAAGGATCCGGGCGTGCGGCGGAAGCAGGCCGCGGTGGCCTGGTTTGTCTTCCTGCTGCTCGCCGCGGTGGGTGCCTATGTTCTCCTGGCTTCGGTCGCGCAGCTTTCGCTGCTGGCGCTCGGTGCGATGGTCGCGGCCGGGGCCGGGTTTGCCGGCTGGGGCGCGTACCAACTCACGTATTGCCGCGACGAATGGGTGCTGGGCGCGGGGAGCCTGCGCCTGCAGCGCCGGAGTCGCGGCCGGGCCGAGCCCCGGTTCGAGGCCGCGGCGCTGCGGTTGCGCGAGGAAAAGGATTCCGACGGTGATCCGTGGTTCAAGCTCGTGGCCGTGAGGGCGGCGACGTCCCCTGCGCTTTCCCCCCGTGAGGCGCGCCAGCATGAACGCGTGATCATGGGTGTGTCGGGCGATCCGACCGAGGTGCGCAACTTCGGCCGGTGGCTGGAACAGCGCTGCCGCTTGGTGCTCGAGGATGGTACGACGGCCGAAGCCAAGGCGCACGAGGTGGCGCAACTTCGGGCGCAACTGGCGGCGTCCGGCCGGCTCGGTCGCTGGGTGGCCCGGCGGCTGGGTGGAGCGACGGCGGAGCGGCGCTGACGACCGGCGTGTTGGCCGCGGCGGGTTCGATCGATCGCCTTCAGCTTATCTCTTATCTCTGCGTCAGACCTCCGCGCTCTCGGCGTGCTCCGGTGCCACTTGCCTGGTTCACCTTCCGCTGACGAATGCGAACAAACCGGATTTCACAAGAGCACGCAGACGACGCGGAGGTCTGACGCAGAGAGTGAAATCAGCAGCGGGTGGGCTCGGAGAGCTTTCGGCGAAGGATTCAAGGGCATCGTCTGCTTGGACCTATTGCTTCTTCCCCTTCTTTCCGGCCTTTGTCGCCGCCGGGTCGGTACCGCCGTTCGGGCTGAGGCGCCGCCACCAATCGGGGCCCTCGGCGTCGATGGCGGCGTTGTGCCGGACGAGTTGGGCGCGCAGGGCGTTGAAGCGGGCCGCCTCGCTGGCCTTGAGATCGGTGGTCTCGCGGGGGTCCGCCCGCAGATTGTAGAGCTCGAACTCGCTGAGCCCGGCGTCGGCGAGGATCTTCCAGTCGTCGACGCGCATCGCCACCTTGGCATTGGGCGCCATGTGCAACCGCCAGAAGAGCGGCTGCGGGCGTTCGACGCGCGTCGCCCGGCCTTCGAGGACGGGGAGAACGTTGACGCCGTCGAGCACGCGATCCGATGGCACGCGTGCGCCGCCCAGGGCGAGCATCGTGGGGAACATGTCGCTGCCGATCACGGGCACGTCACTCGTGGTGCCGGCGGGAATGTGGCCGGGCCAGCGGGCGAGGCCGGGCACGCGGATGCCGCCCTCATGCAGATCGCGCTTGCGGCCGCGCAGGCCGCCGGAGGAGCCGCGGCCCGGGGTCTTGATGCCGTCGCCCTCGGGGCCGTTGTCGGACGTGAAGAAGACGAAGGTGGTGTCGGTGAGCTTCTGCTCGTCGAGGGCCCGCATGAGCTCGCCGAAGGCGTGGTCCATCTGCGTGACGTTGGCGTGGTGCTCGCGCTGCACGTCGTCGTTGAGATCCGGATACAGCGCCTTGAACGTCGGGTCCGACTTGATCGGGTAGTGCGGCTCGTGGGTCCAGACCGCGAGGAAGAACGGCTTCGCGGGGTCGCGTTTTTCCCGGAGCCAGGTGATGGCTTCGCGGGCGACGAGCGGGGCCGAGTAGCCCTCGAGCCGGCCGGCCGGCTGGCCGTTGCGCACGAAGTTCGAGGGGTTCTCGTGCGTGGGCGCGGCGTTGTTCTGCGTGGCCAGCCACCAGTCGTAGCCGTGGTCGCCGGGCTGCGGCTGGCTCGCGTCGTTGAACCGGCCGTTGAGATGCCATTTGCCGCTGTGGCAGGTCGCGTAGCCGGCGCCGCGGAGGAGTTTCGGGAGGGTGACTTCGCTCGTGCGCAGGTGCACCTCGGATCCTTCCGCGATCCAGGTGTAGACGCCATTGCGGTGCGGCGTCCGCCCGGTGAGCAGCGCGGAACGGGAAGGACTGCACACCGCGCTGGCGGCGTAGGCCTGGGTCAGGCGCACGCCCTGGCGGGCGAAGGCGTCGAGATTCGGGGTCTTGATGACCGGGTGGCCGTAGCAGCCGAGGTCGCCGTAGCCGAGGTCGTCGGCGAGGAACAGGATGATGTTCGGCGGCCGGGCAGCGGCGCCGGAGAGGTTGGCGCACGCGACGAGGGCCAGCAGCAGGGTGAAAAGGCGGGGGACGCAGGGGTTCATGCGGGGCTCCCATCACGCAAGGCGGCGGGGAAAACTTCAATGCTGTCCTGGGCACGAAGCCTGGGAGCGCGGCCGTCCCCGGCCGCAGCCCGATCTGATGCGGCCGGGAACGTCCACGCTCCCAGGAAAGGAACGAAAGAGCCCGACCGCGCGCTTGAAGTGCGCCGCGTCCCGTCCTTGGATAGCGGTGCTTCGTCAGCCCCTTACCCTTATGCCCTCCTCCCGTCTCTCCCGTCGTCGGTTCCTCCAGCTCACCGGTGCCGCCGGTGTCGGCTCGCTCGGATTTCCCGCAATCATGCGGGCCCAGAACCGCGGCGACAAAGTCCGGCTCGCGATCATCGGCGTCGGCGGCCGTGGCGGCTCGAACCTGGCGGGCGTGGCCAGCGAGAACATCGTCGCGCTCTGCGATGTGAACGAAAAGAACCTGCTCGCGGCCGCGGCGAAGCACCCGGGGGCGAAACATTTTCGCGACTTCCGGAAGATGTACGATGCGCTGAAGGACTCGGAGTTTGACGGGGTGGTCGTCTCCACGACCGAGCACACGCACGCGTTCGCAACCCTGCCGGCGCTGAAGCGGAAGAAGCACGCTTACTGCGAGAAGCCGCTGACCCGCGATGTCTATGAGGCGCGGATCGTGACCGAGGCGGCGAAGGCAGCCGGGGTTGCGACGCAGATGGGCACGCAGATTCACGCGGGCACGAATTACCGGCGCGTGGTCGAACTCGTGCAGGGCGGCGCGATCGGCCCGGTGCGCGAGGTGCATGTGTGGGTGAACCGCACCTGGGGCTGGCAGTCGCCCGAGGAGGCCAAGGCGAACCAGGATCGCGTGAGCACCCAGGAGCGGCCGAAGGAGGTCGAACCGGTTCCGCCGGAGCTGGATTGGGACCTGTGGATCGGGCCCGCGCCGTGGCGTCCGTTCAACAGCATCTACATCCCGGGCAACAAATGGTATCGCTGGTGGGATTTCGGCAATGGGACGATGAGCGACCTCGGTTCGCACTACAACGACCTGCCGTTCTGGGCGCTCAATCTCGACGCGCCCACGACGATCGAGGCGAAGGGTCCGCCGCCGCATCCGGAAATCGCACCGGCGACGATGAGTGCGACGTACCAGTTTCCGGCCCGCGGCAATCGCCCGGCGGTGAAGATGGTGTGGTATCAGGGCCAGATGAAGCCGCCGGCGTGGATGGAGAAAAAGATCCCGCAGTGGCCGGACGGCCATCTGTTCATCGGCGAAAAAGGCATGCTGCTGTGCAACTACAGCAAGTACGTGCTGCTGCCCGAGAAGGACTTCGCGGGGTTCGTCCCGCCGCCGAAGACGATCCCCGATTCGCTCGGCCACCATCAGGAATGGGTCCACGCCTGCAAGACCGGCGCACCGACGACGTGCAACTTCGGTTACAGCGGCCCGCTCACCGAGGCGAACCACCTCGGCAATGTCGCGTATCGCTCCGGCAAGAAGATCCAGTGGGATGCGAAGGCGATGAAGATTCCGAACGCGCCGGACGCCGAGCGCTTCCTGAAGCGCGAGTACCGCGCGGGCTGGAAGCTGGTGTGACGGATTCCCCTGGGAGCGCGGGCGTCCGCGTCCGCGAGTAACATCGATGCCGGCGAGGGCGTGCGCGCGCCCCCCGGGAGATATAACCCCCCGAGGGCGCCCCGCCTTACGTGGGCGCGGGCCCCTACAACCCCACCGGCGGGC
>JAEUHA010000677.1 GCA_016793535.1 Opitutaceae bacterium
ACGCCCTCGTCCGCAGATTTCGACAAGGCGGACGAGGGCGTCCGCGCTCCCGGGATCGGATAAATCAACCTACTTGGCCCGCAGCGCCGCCACGAGCCCGAGCAGCCCGGCCCGGACCGCGCCGCCATCACTGCCCAGGGCGGTGAACGTGTAGCCGAGCTCGCGCACCTTGGGCACGAGCGCGTTGTTGTGGACGAGGATGCCCGCGGCCTTGCCATGCCGCTTGGCCGCATCGGCCACCTTGCGCAGCGTGGCGATGAACGACTCGCTCTCGAGCTGGTCGCGGATGCCCATGTTGTAGGACAGGTCGGTCGGGCCCACGAAGAGCACGTCGGCCCCGTCGACCGCGGCGATCGCGTCGATGTTGTTGATGGCCTCGATCGTCTCGATCTGGATCACGGTGAGCAGGCGCTCGTGGCTGTGGAGGTAATACTCCTCGAAGTCGCCGCCGAAACCCGCGCCGCGGTTGAACTTGGCGACACCCCGGATCCCGTGCGGCGGATAACGCATCGCGGCGACGGCGGCCTTCGCCTCGGCCGCGGTGCTCACATAGGGCACCATCACGCCGAGCGCACCCATGTCGAGGACCCGCTTGAACCGCGGCGTCTCGTTCTGGGCGATCCGCACCACCGGAAACGCCGGCGTCGCCGACGCCGCGTGCAGCTGGTGGAGAAGCGTGTCCTCGCCCCCCGGGCCATGTTCGTGATCGATCAGGATCCAGTCGAAGCCGGCGAGCCCGGCGATCTCGACCGTCATCGGTGAACCGAGATTCAGGAACGTGCCGACGAGCCATTCGCGGGCGAGGACGCGTTTGCGGAAATCAGGCGGGAGTTTCATAAGGGTCGCGCCGCGAGGCGGCGAAGTTGAAAGTTGAAAGGTGAAAGGTGAAAGCTTTTCGGCAGGCCGAATCCGGGGAGGTGGCGAAGCCTAAGCGGTGTCCGTCTTTCAACTTTCACCATTCAACTTTCAACCACCTCGCTCGTCAGAGCGACGTGTACAGCCGATACAACGCCTGCGTGCCGCAGTCTTCCCAGCCGCGGGCGGCGACTTGTTCGTAGAGTTTCTTCGCGCCGGCCAGCCCCGGCAGGTCCAGCTTCAGTTCGGCGGCGCTCTCGAGGGCGATCTTCATGTCCTTGATGATATGCTTCACGTAGAAGCCGGGCGCGAAATTCTCGGCCAGCGCCCGCGGGGCGAGATTCGTCAGGGCCCAGCTGCCCGCCGCGCCGCCGCTGATGCTGCCGTGCACCGCGGTCGGATCGAGGCCCGCCTTCTTCGCGTACGCCAGCGCCTCGACCCACGCCACCATTCCGACCGCGACCGCGATCTGATTCGCCATCTTGCAGTACTGGCCCGCGCCCGGCCCGCCGTGCAGCGCGATGTTCTTGCCCATGAGTTCGAACAGCGGCTTCGCGCGCGCAAACGCCGCGGCCTCCCCGCCCACCATGATCACCAGCCGCGCCTCGCGCGCCCCGAGATCGCCGCCGGACACCGGCGCATCGAGCGAAGCCAGGCCGCGTTTGGCCGCGGCGTCCGCGATCCGCCGCGCCAGCACCGGACTCGACGTGGTCATGTCGATCAACAGCGCGCCGGGCCTGGCCCGCTCCACGATGCCGCCCGCGCCCAGGTAGGTCGCCTCGACGTCGGCGGGAAAACCCACCATCGAGATCACCACGTCGGCCTGCGCGGCCGCCGCACCCGCCGAGGCGTGCCAGGTCGCGCCCGCGTCGAGCAGCGCCTGCGCCTTTTCCTTCGTCCGGTTGTAGACGTGCAGCGCGTGGCCGGCCTTTTGCAGGTGGCCGGCCATGCTGCGACCCATGACTCCTGTGCCGATGAATGCGATCGAGAGCGAAGCGGACATGATGTTCGTGGCGGATAGGGGCGAAAAACGTAACGCGCCGCGGATGGAAGACCTTCACCCCAGCGTGGGCGACACCTTTTTTCAGGATCCGCGTGCACGGCTTTGCCGGTTGTAGGCGGGTTGCTTCCACCCCGCGCAGGTCTTGAAATCCGGGTCCCGCGGGGTGAGGTCACCCCACGTACATGAGGCCGCCGGACGCCCCGCAAAAATGCTCCGTCTGACCAGCGCGCGCTCGATAATCCGCGGGAAGTCGGTTCTGTTTCCCGTGCCCCCTTATGAAAATGAAACGTCGAGCCTTCCTCAAAACCTCCCTGGCCGTCTCCGCAACCGCCGCGGTCGCACCCCGCGTCACCGCGGCTCCGGCCGCCGCCGCCCGGGACTACTACGAACTGCGCAGCTACCGTCTCAAGGCGGGCGCGCCCCGGGCGCTGCTCGAAGGCTACCTGGAAAAGGCGCTGCTGCCGGCGCTCGACCGGCGCGGCATCAAGCACACCGGCGTCTTCACCGAACTCGACGTGAACAAGAATGCCGGCACCTCCGCGCCGAAACCCGACACGCCGATCTGGGTGCTCATTCCGCACGCGAACCTCGACTCCTTTGTCCGCGTCAGCGCCGACCTGAACACCGACGCCGCAGTCCTGCAGGCGGGCGCCGACTACCTTCAGGTCAAGAAGGCCAACCCCGCCTTTGAGCGCATCGACACCTGGCTGCTGCTCGCGTTCAAGAGCATGCCGAAAATGGAGATTCCCGCCTTTGCCCGGAATCGCGTGCCGACACGCGTCTTCGAGATGCGCGATTACGAAAGCCACAGCGAGGTGAAGGCGCTCGCCAAGATGGCGATGTTCGACGAAGGAGAGACGGAAATCATGCGCAGCCTGGGCATGTCGCCGCTCTTCTTCGGCCAGGCCCTCGCCGGACCCAACCTGCCGCACCTCCGCTACATCACCTGCGGTCCCGACCTCGCCAGCCATCTCGCCAACTGGAAGAAATTCGGCCCCGACCCGCGCTGGGTGAAGATGAAGGACATGCCCAAGTACGCCGACAGCACGTCGAAGAATACCGCGCGGTTCCTCGCGCCGACGTCGTACTCGCAGATCTAGGGACGAAAGTCTCAGGTTGCTGCGCCGGAGCAATCTGCACCGTGCCTGCATCCATTGGTATGGGGAGCGCGGCCGTGCTCGGCCGCAGCCTGCTGAATCTTGCGGGCGATGACGTACGCGCTCCCGCTCGTGAAATCCGCGTTTCAGACGTGCGAAGCACCGGGAAATGAATAACGGTTCTTCGTGGCGCGTCTCAGGTTTATTCCCCCATTGAACCTGCGCCGCCGGCGCCTCCCCACCATGAAACGCCTCCCCCTCTTGATCACCGCGGCGCTGTTGGGCGTGCCGCTCGCGGCGCAGACCGCCGCCGACTCCGCGCCGGCCGCCGCCACGGTCCCGTTGTCCGCTCTCCGGTCAGCCGAGGAACTCGAACAGTTGCTCGCTCCCATCGCGCTGTATCCGGATGCGCTGATCGCGTTGATCCTGCCCGCGTCGACGGCGCCGACTGACATCGTGCTCGCCGCGCGGCAACTGCGGGAAACTCCCGGCGACCGGTCGCAGATCGAACACCGCGCGTGGGACGAGAGCGTGAAGTCCCTCACCCACTATCTCGAAGTCCTGCAGTGGCTAGACGAAAACCTCCAGTGGACCCGCCAGGTGGGCGAGGCGTTTGCCCAGCAGCCCGCCGACGTCATGCAGGCGATCCAGCGACTCCGCGCCCGCGCCCGCGCCGCCGGCACGCTGGTCGACACGCCGCAGCAACAGGTGATCAGCGAGACGGAAGTCATCCGCATCGTCCCGGCCCAGCCCGACGTGATCTACGTGCCGCACTATGCTCCCGACGTCGTTTTCTACGAGCGCCCGGCTTTCTATCCGCGCCCGTTCCTGACCTTCGGTCTTGGCGTGGCCGTCGGCTCCTGGCTCGCCTACGATTGCGACTGGCGGCGCAACACCGTCTGGGTCGGCAACCGCCACCGGCCCTGGGTCGCACACGACTGGCGCCGGCCCGTCGTGCCGATCGCGCCGTACCGTCCCACTCCGTCCTACCGGCCGCCGCCCGACGTCCGGCAATGGCGGCCACCGCCGTCGTATCGCCCCGGCGTGATCGCCGGCCCGCGTTTCCGTTCGGAGGTCACCCGGCCCACGCCGATCGGTATCACTCCCGTCACTACACCGCGGCCGGCGCCAGCACGCCCGCCCACGCCCGCCTTCACCGACCGCGGCCGGCGGCCCGCGCCAACCGCGCCCGCCGTCGTGCCGCCCCTCGCCCCCGGCTTCACCGCGCCGCCCCGGAGTGAACGCGTGGGACCGCGGCCCCCCGCCTCATTCGCACGTCCGCCCACGCCGGCGCCGGAGGCCACCGTGCCGTCCGTCACCATGCCGAATATCCAACCGCTGCCCGGCGCCCGCCGGCCCGAAAGGAACCCGGACCGGCCGGCGTCGAACGACGGCGATGCGAATCGTGGCCGGAATTTTCGCGGCCCGCGCGACACCGGGGCCCCGACGGCTTCTCCGGCGCTGCCCACGGTCCCGCCGCTGCGCATGGCCACCCCGGCGCCCACCGGGCCCGTGACCGGCCCGGTTGCGCCTCGCTCCTATTCGCGGAGTCAGCCGCCCGCGCCTCCTCCCGCCGCCACCACGACCGAAACGCCGGCTCCCGCCACCCGACCCGCGCCACCGCCCCAAGGCGGTGAGAGCCGCGGCCATCGCGGCGGCGGCAATCGATCCGAAGGCTGGAATCGCGAGCGCTGATCCGCCTGCCGCCCGCGGACTTTCCGGCTCGACGAGCGGCTTTACGCCGCGACCGGACGTGAGACCGAACATTCGGTCGCGGTATAACGCCGCTCCCACCGTCGTCAGAACTCGAAATCCACCGCCACCGGCAGGTGATCCGACAACATC
>JAEUHA010000679.1 GCA_016793535.1 Opitutaceae bacterium
AGAATCGAGCGGTCGCCTGGGAGCGCGGATGTCCTCGTCCGCATCGGGTCGAACAGCGGACGAGGACGTCCGCGCTCCCAGGGATAGCCTCGACTGCGCCCCACCCAAGCCTACCCTGTCGCCATGAACTCTCCGCGTGCACTGTGTCTCGCCGTCCTCGCCGCGAGTATGCCCTGGGTGGCGTTCGCCGCGGAGGAGCCCGAGGCGCCGAAGACCAGCATGAAGAGCGTGCTGAAGGCCCGCATCGCCGAGGACGCCCGCAAGGCCGAGGCCAAGAACGCCGCCCCCAAGAAGGCGCCGGTCAGCGCCTCGAACCCGGCCCCGACGGCCCCGGCCGCATCGACTTCGACCGCCCCGTCGCCTGCGACCGCCCCGGCCACATCCGACGCGACCGCCCGCAAGGAGACCGCGAAGGAACCCGCCACCGTCCTGCCGAAGGTCGAGGTGAAGAAGAGCCGCATCACGGTCCTCGATCAGCAGCTCGCCAAGCAGGAGGAGGACATCGCGCGCGAACGGAAAAATCTCAAGGCCTCCGAGGTGGATGTCGCGCTCAACGACGCCAAGATCGCCGCGCCGCTCGCGATCTTCGGGGGCGAGTCGTCGCAATTCCGGCAGCGCGTCGCGAGCGAGCGCGTTCAACTCATGGAAGCCGAAAAGGACATCATCGAGGCGATGGCCCGCGCCCGCACGAAGCAGGAGCGCGCGGAGCTCCAGAAGCAGCTCGACGAGATCCGCGGTTTCCGTCGCGAACTGGACAAGACCCTGCGCTGAGCAGCGGCGCGCGGAGACAACCTCCCTGGTCCTGATCGCCTTACTCCTCGGCGTCCTCGTCGAGGAGGCTCAGGGCGTCGCGCAGTGCCGCCACCACTTCCGCTTTCGGAGAGTGCTTGAGCACGTACCCGATGGCACCCAGGCGGGCTGCTTCGTTTACCACGCTGAGCGAGCTCTGGGCGCTCACGATGATAACGGGGATGTCGGACTGCGCCTCCCGCAGGCGGGACAGCAGCTCGATGCCGTTCATCTGCGGCATATTGACATCGAGCAGCAAGAGCTGCGGCTGGTGCCGCAACACGAGATCAAGCGCCGCCGCGCCATCCGCGGCCTCCCAGCACTCCTCAATTCCGACTTCCCGCAGCAGCAGGCGAACAAACGTCCGCACATGCGATTCGTCATCCACGATCAAGGCGTTGGTGGGGCGAGGCATGCAGACAAGTACGCAGGACTTGCGCCACCGACACAAGCCCGCCGTAAATTCAAAGGCTATTCGGCGCGCAGAATATAACCGCGCAGGTACTCGCTCTCGGGCATGGTGACCAGAACAGGATGATCGGCCGGCTGATGACTCCACTCCAGCACCCGCAGCTTGCGCCGGGCGTCCGTGGCCACCTCGGCCAGGACCTGGCGCAGCTCGGCATCCTGCATGTGATGGGAACACGTGTAGGTCGCCAGCACGCCGCCGGGCACGAGCCGCTTCACCGCCCGCAGGTTGATCTCCTTGTAGCCGCGCAGGGCGCCCTCGAGCGCGCTCCGTGACTTGGCGAAGGGCGGCGGATCGAGCACGATCACGTCCCAGAGCGGATCGACGGCGCGTTCCGGCGCGTTGAACCAGTCGAACACGTTCGCGACCTCGAACTCGGCCTTCACGCCATTGCGCTCCGCATTGCGCCGTGCCGCGTCAATTGCTTCGGCGGCACTGTCCAGGCCCAGCACCTCCACTGCACCGGCGCGGGCCGCGTGCAGGGCGAACGCCCCCTGGTTGCAGAAGGCATCGAGCACTCGGGCCCCGCTGCAATACTTCGCCACCGCGGCGTGCTGGTAGCGTTGGTCGAGATAGAATCCGGTCTTCTGGCCGGCCTGCAGATCGAGCCAGTAGTCGAATCCTTCAATCCGCTGCCAGCGGGGTTCGCTGACCCGGCCGGAGCGCGTGTGCACTTCCAGGGGCAGACCCTCCAGCCGCCGGATCGGGCCATCATTGCGAAAGATGATCTCGGCGGGCTTCAGCACCTCCGCCAGCACGTCGCCGAGCAGCGCGGCCCGTTTCTCCATCGCGAGCGTCTGCACCTGGACCACGAGCGTGTCGCCGAACTGATCCACGACCACGCCGGGCAGATCGTCGGATTCGCTCCAGACCAGGCGGCGCGACGGCTCCGGCGCCCGGCGCGCGACGGCGCGCTCGACCGCGCCGCGCAGGTAGTTCGCATCGAGCGTCACGCGCTCGCGACTCAGCCGGCGCCAGACGATCTGCGATTTCGAATTGTAGATGCCGGTGCCGATCACGCGGCCGGTGCGGTCGCGACACTCGACCACCTCGCCGTCGTGCTCGACCGGAAGGAGGACCTCGACCTCGTTGGCGAACACCCACGGGTGACCCTGCAGGGCCCGGGCGCGCGCGTTGGGCCGGAGTTTCAGTGACGGTGACGTTCCCACGCCCATCACGTTTGCGCGATTGGCGCGCGCGGCCAGAAGAAACGGGGGCGCGCACGGCGGGAAGATTGCCCGCCCGGGAGCGCGGCCGCCCCCGGCCGTATCGGAGAGAGCGTGAGCGCGAGGGGCGGCCGGGGACGGCCGCGCTCCCAGAAGACCCTTCAGCGCGCGCCCTTCGGCACCGCTGGCACCGTCCGCAGATACGCCCAGATCGCCTTCAGCTCGGTGTCGTCCATTTGGCCGAAAACGCGCGGCATGACCGGATTCAGTTCCGTGCCATCCGGGCGCTTGCCCGCCCGCATGGCCTGCAGGAAGTCGGCCTCGCTCCACTTGGCGAGATTGCCGGAGGCGTGCGGGGTGAGGTTCGCCGCTTCGGGCCAGTTCGGCGGGCCGACCTCGATCTTTCCGCCGGAGAGGTTCGGGCCATGGCAGCCCAGGCAGGTGGCGGCGACGTAGCGGCCGTACTCAGCCGTAATTCCCGGCGTCACGGCGGCGGGCTTGACGTTGGGATGATCGATGACCGATGCCGGAAGCTTGATTTTTTCCAGGGCGACGAGGACGCGCGCCACCGGTCCAAGGTCGATCGGCACGCGCGCGCGGTCGACGGCGGGCACGGACTTCAGGTACGCGATCAACGCGCCCAGGTCATCGTCCGAGAGAAACTGATACTCCTCCGCCGGCATGAGGAACAGGGCCCGTCCGTCCGGCGCCACGCCGTGCCGGATGGCGCGCACCCAGTCGGTATCGGTCCACGACGCGACACGACTGCCCTTGCCCCGCGTGAGGTTGGGCCCGTGCACGCGCCCCATCGCTCCGTCCTCGATCACCTTGTTGCCCCCGAAATCCTGGCCGTGGCATTCGTTGCAGCCCCGGGTTTGCGCCAGGTGGCGGCCGCGCGCGAGGGCCACGGGATCGGACGGCAGCGCGACCGGCCGCGGCGTAACGGCGAAGGTCCGGTCGAGCTTCGCCCGGCTGGTGAAGTGAACCCAGGTGGCACCCAACACGAGCAGGAGCGCGAGCGCCCCGAGAAGATACAGCAGGAACTTGAAGAAGCGGGCCATGCCTTGATTCGCAACGCATGCCACGACCGCACGCAAGCGCGGCCCCCTTCGACTTTTGACCCGGGCGCGCTCCCACCGCCCTCACGACCGGGCACCCGCAATTCACTCTTCCCTCACCCCGGCATTCCCTCTTCCCTTCCCCTCTTGTCCATGTCGCCCGCCCAAGAAATCGCCCGCCGCCGCACCTTCGCGATCATCTCCCATCCCGACGCGGGCAAGACCACGCTCACGGAGAAATTCCTGCTCTACGGCAACGCCATCCACCTCGCGGGATCGGTCACCGCCCGCAAGAACCAGCGCGCCACGGCGTCCGACTGGATGGAACTCGAGAAGCAGCGCGGCATTTCGATCAGTTCGACGGTGCTGCAGTTCGACTACCAGGGGTACGCGGTCAACCTGCTCGACACGCCCGGCCACAAGGACTTTTCGGAGGACACCTATCGCGTGCTCACCGCGGTCGACGCGGCCTTGATGGTGATCGATGCGGCGAAGGGCGTGGAAACGCAGACCCGCAAGCTCTTCGAGGTGTGCCGGCGCCGCGGCGTGCCGATCTTCACCTTCATGAACAAGTGCGACCGGCCGACGCGCAATGCGCTCGAGCTGCTCGACGAACTGGAGACCGTCCTCGGCCTGCAGTCGTCGCCGGTCATCTGGCCGCTCGGCAACGGCCCCGGGTTCCGCGGCGTATTCGATCGGCGGACACGCGAGGTGCACCTCTTCGAGCGGGTGCCCGGCGGCAAGTTCCAGGCACCCGTCAGCGTGGCGAATCTCGACGATCCGGTCGTGCGTGAAAAACTCGACGACTACACGTTCAACGAGGTGAAGGAGCAGCTTGCGATGCTCGACGGCGCGGGCCATCCGTTCGACCTCGCCGCGGTGCGCGGGGGCCAGCAGACGCCCGTCTATTTCGGCAGCGCCGTGAACAATTTCGGCATCCAGCTGCTGCTGGATGGATTCCTGCACGACTCCGTGCCGCCAGCGCCGCGCCGCAATGCCGCGGCGGGCAAGCTACAAGTCACAGGTAACAAGCATCAGGAGCCCCTTCGAATTGCTGAGCCGCTTGGCACTTCCAGCCCGTCACCTGAATCTTCGCTCGTGCCCGTCGGACACGAACGCTTTTCCGGCTTCGTCTTCAAGATCCAGGCCAACATGGATCCGAAGCACCGCGACCGCATTGCGTTCGTGCGGATCTGCTCGGGCAAGTTCGAGCGCGACATGATGGTCACCCACCAGCGCACCGGAAAAGTCATCCGGCTGTCCTCGTCGCAAAAGCTCTTCGGCCAGGAACGCGAGACCGTGAACGAGGCCTGGCCGGGCGATGTCATCGGCCTGGTGGGACACGACGCCCTCGGCATCGGTGACACCCTCACGGAGGACAAGTCCATCGTCTACGACGAGATCCCGCGCTTCCCGCCCGAGGTGTTCACCTACATCTCGAACCCGAACGCCGGTGACGCCAAACGCTACCGCGCCGGCGTCGAGCAACTCCTGCAGGAAGGCGTCGTGCAGGCCTTCAACGCCCGCAATGCCCCGCCCGGCGCCACGCTCCTGGCCGCGGTCGGTCCGCTCCAGTTCGAAGTCGTGCAGTGGCGTCTCCAGGCCGAATACAACGCCGAATCCCGCCTCTCCCCCACCCCGTGGACGCTGCTCAAATGGCTCGAGCCGCATCCGCTGCTGCAGGACACGTCCCGCCTGATTGTGGCAAGCGGCGTCAGCTTCGGCACGGACAAGTTCGATCACCCCGTCGTGCTCTTCCCGAACGAGTGGACGATGCGGTATTTCCTCGAGAAGAACCCCGAGCTAAAGCTGCACGATTTGCCGATCGAACAGACGCGGACATGAGCCGAGGCATGCTTGACCGCGGCTAACACCCCTGACGCGGATCGCCCAGGGAGCAGCCGCGATTTCCGCGTTACCCGCGGTGAACTTTCCGCCCGATACAATTTAGACCCCGTGAGAGCGTCGCCCAGAGACACCGTCCGAGCCAGGGCCGTTCACCCCCTGCAGTGGCTCTGGGAACCGCTCGAGGCGGACGTCACTTTCGTGCTGCGTTCGATGTTCGGCGCGAAAGCGGTCTACCTCGACGGCAAGCTCGTGCTGTGCTTTTGCCACGGCGAGGAACCGTGGCACGGCGTCCTCGTGTGCACGGACCGGACGCACCATGCGACCCTGTGCGCCGATCTGCCCGAGCTCGCCCCCCACCCGGTGCTGCCCAAGTGGCTGTACCTGTCCGCCGGTGGTGACGACTTCGACCGCCTGGCGGCGCGCGTCGTGGAGCTCGCGCGACGGCGCGATCCGCGCCTGGGAGTGGTGCCGCAGCCTCGAAAGCGGCGGAAGAAGCGAGCGCGGCCCGTCTAGGGCGAGTCTTACCCCCCTGGGAGCGCGGACGTCC
>JAEUHA010000683.1 GCA_016793535.1 Opitutaceae bacterium
CCAGGCGGTGCCGTCGCGCGCCCACCTGCTGCTCGTCGGTGACACCGACCAGCTCCCCAGCGTCGGCGCCGGCAACGTCCTCAAGGACCTCATCGCCCTCTCGCCCAGCTCCATCCCCGCGCCCGTCGCCACTCGCCCGACGCCCGTCTCCGACCCCTCACCCATCGCCCCTCACCCATCACCCGCTGGATCGCGCGACCGCGCGATCCAGCTCACCCGCCTCGCCGTCATCTACCGCCAGCAGGGCCAGAGCCAGATCGTCACCACCGCGCACGCGATCAACTCCGGTGATCCGACGCTGCCGCCGGTGGTGGCCGACGTGTCGGGGGCGCAGGTCTGGGCCGACCTCAATTTCATCGCCGCCACGGATCCCGAGGACTGCGTGCGCAAGGTGCAGCAGCTCGTCACCGAGTTCATCCCGCGCGTGCTCAAGTGGCCTCATCCGGTGCACGACGTGCAGATTCTCGCGCCGATGCACAAGGGCACGGCGGGCGTGGCCAACCTCAACGTGCTGCTGCAGGGTGCGCTGAATGGTTCGACGTCACTCACCGCGGGCGCCCACACCCGCGGACTCCGGGTCGGCGGAAACGAGTTTCGACCCGGGGACAAAGTCATCCAGCTGCGCAACAACTACGACAAGGGGCTGTTCAACGGCGATATCGGCACCGTCACGTCCGTCCGGCCCGACGCCGGGACGCTGGAGGCGGAGTTCGACGGGACGCGGCAGGAGTTCGAGCGCGGCGACCTGGGCGACCTGGCGCTCGCCTATGCCATCAGCATCCACAAGTCGCAGGGCAGCGAATACCCCGTCGTGATCGTCCCGCTGCTCAAGGCTCACTTCATGATGCTGCAGCGAAACCTGATCTACACCGCCATCACCCGCGGCCGGAAAAAGGTCTTCCTCGTGGGCGAACCGGCGGCGTACGCGATGGCCGTGCGGAATGCCGAGTCGAAGCTGCGCTTCACGCACCTGCGGGAAAAGGTCGTCAGCGCGTGATCGGGGTGCTCACGCGAAGGCCGCGAATAACGCCTGCCCCTTTCGCGGCCTTCGCGCCTTCGCGTGAGACCAAAGCCGCCCTTCGCGTGCGCCTCCCGGTTTGCGAAACCGTACATCCCGCCCACCGTAGGGTGCCCCGCAAACAGCTTGGCGAGCCCACTCCCCTCCACCACAGTTCGCGCCGTCCGTTCCTTCCCACCGCCGTGAAACGCCTCCCTCTCCTCCTCCTCTCCGCCCTGCTGGCCGCGCCCGCGCTCCTGTCGGGCGCCACGTCGGTCCTCGCCGACCTGCCGCCGCACATCAAGTCGCCCACCGACCAGGCGGCCTTTCGCCGGTTCGTGCTCGATAACGGGCTCAAGGTCCTGCTCGTCTCCGACCCCAAGTTCAACAAGTCGAGCGCCGCGCTGGCCGTCGCCGTGGGCCAGATCGACGATCCCGCGGACCGTGAAGGCATGGCGCACTTCCTCGAGCACATGCTCTTCCTCGGAACGAAAAAGTATCCCGAGGCGAACGAGTACGGGAATTTCATGCAGTCGAACGGCGGCTACAACAACGCCTACACCGCCACCGACCACACCAACTACCAGTTCGAGGTCCGGCACGAGGCGCTCGCCGAGGGCCTCGACCGGCTCGCGCAGTTCTTCATCGCGCCGCTCTTCAACGCGGAGTTCACCGGCCGCGAGATCAACGCCGTGCACAACGAGGCCATGCGGCACGTGCAAAACGACCAGCGCCGGCTCTTCAACGTCTCCCGCGAGCTCTACACGCCGGGCTCGGGCGAGAGCAAATTCTCCGTCGGCAACAAGGACACGCTCGCCGGCGCCACGCCGGCCCAGGTCCGGGCCTTTTACGAGGCGACGCACTCCGCCGACCGGATGTCGCTCTCGATCTGCGGCAAGGCGTCGCTCGACGACCTGGAGAAGTACGCCCGGACGATCTTCTCGCCATTGCCGAAGCGCCCGGTGAGCACGGCCAAGCGCGAGCCGACCTTTCTCCCGCGCAAACCCGCCCTGCGCCTCGCCTTCATCGAGCCGGTCAAGGAAGTGCGCTCGTTCTACCTCGAGTTCGTGATTCCCCCCACGCGGCCCGACTTCGCGAGCAAGCCCGACGATCTGCTCAGCCAGCTCATCTCGTATCCCGGCCCCGGCGGCCTCGTCGATGTCCTGAAACGCGAGGGCCTGGTCAACAGCCTCGGCGGTTTCGTCTGGGATCGGACGCCCGACTACGGCTCGTTCTTCGTCATCGCCGACCTGACGCCGGCCGGCCAGAAGGAGTACGGGCGAGTGCTGAACCAGCTCTTCAGCTACCTTTCCTTCCTGCGCGAGGCCCCGTTTCCCGCCGACTTCTACCGCGACCGGGCCCGGATCGCGCAACTCAACGAAACCTACAAGGATCGTGGCGAGGGCGCCGATCTCGCCAGCCGGCTTGCGAGCCAGGCGCTGTTTTTCCCGCTCGAAGTGGCGGAGCGCGCACCCGACGTCTGGGGCAAGCCCGACGAGGCCGCGTACCGCCGGCTGCTCAATGCGCTCACGCCCGACAACCTGCTCGGCTCGCTGATGGCTAAGGGGGTGCCGACGGATCGCCAGGAGCGGATCTACAACGTGAAGTACTCGTACAAGGAGGACACGGGCGCGGCCTACGAGGCGCTGGTCAAACCGGTCCGCAACCCCGCCTTCGCGCTTCCCGGCGCCAACCGCTTCATGCCGGGCGCCACGCCGCTGCTGGCGGAGCGGCCCGTCGCGTTGATCAGCGAACCCGGGCTCCAGCTCTACTACGCGCCCGACACCGAATTCCTGCGGCCGCAGACCGCCCTCAGCCTTCGCTTCGTGCCCGTGCGCGAACTCGCGACCGCCGAGACGGCGGCGATGCTGCGGCTCTATGACGCCTGCCTGCGCGACTTCCTGGAGCCGGCGGCGGACGACGCCGCGCTCGCGGGGCTCGAGCTCGGGGGAGAGACGACCCTCGAAGGCCTGAAACTCTCCGTCGCGGGCTACGGCGACTCCGCCGCGCGGTACGCGACCCATGTCGCGGACAGCCTGCGCACCTTCACGATCACGCCGGCGCGTTTCGAAGCCGTGAAGGAGGCGGTGCTCCGCACCCTGCGCAGCTATGAGCAGACGGAGGCCTACCTGCTCGCCCGCGACCGCCGCGACGCGCTGGCCCGCGAGTTCCATTTCCTGCCGCCCGAGCAGCTCGCCCGGGTGACATCAGCGACGTGGGCCGACGTGCAGGCGTTCGCCCGGAAGTATTTCAGCCGCGGCAAACTCGAGGTCGTCGTCCACGGCCACGCCTCGCCCGACCAGGCGGTCGCGACCGTCCGGGCCATCGCCGGCAAGATCGGGGCCCAGCCCGTGCCTGCAGCCGACCTCCTGCGTCGCCGGCACGTGGCCATCGCGGAGAAGGAGAACGTCGTCGACGCGGGCGAGATCGCGGGCGTGAACTCGGCCTTCATCCGGGACTACCTGCTGCCCGACGACACTCCGGCGACCCGGGCCGCCGCAATCGTGGCCGCGAATTTCTTCGGCGATCCCTTCTTCAGCGAGCTGCGCACCAAGCAGCAGCTCGGCTACATCGTCGGCTCGAATGCCGCCGCCTCGCTGCGGCAGCGCTATTTCACCTTCGTGATCCAATCCAGCGGCTTCGCGCCCGACGAACTGCAGAAGCGCGCCGAGGCCTTCATTGCCGGTCTGCCGGACAAGCTCGCCGCGGCTACCGCCGAGGAATGGGCGACGCTCAAAGCGGGCGCTCGTTCGCAGTTCGAGGAGAAGCCGAAGAGCATCCGCGACAAGGCGGAGATCTTCTTCGGCCGGGCCTATCTGTACGACGGGGAGTGGAACCGGCAGCCGGCCTCGCTGGCCGCCCTCGACGCGCTGACCAAGGACCAGGCGGTGGCGATACTGCGCGCCGCGGTCAGTCCGGAAACCGCCCGCCGGCGCACGGTGCTGCTCGCGAGCAAGAATCACAAACCGGCCGAGGAGCTGAAACCCGCCTTCACAAATCGCGACGCCTGGAAGGCGAAGCGGACATTCGACTGAGCGGACGCCGCAGCGCGTGGCTTTCCTTCCCCTCCTGGGAGCGCGGGCGTCCCCGCCCGCTATGGTGGGGACGGGATTCCTTGGGTTTTCAGCGGACGGGGACGTCCGCGCTCCCAGGGCAGGAGCACGAATCGCCGGCTGGCTGCGGAGCTGAAACCCGCCTTCACGAATCGCGACGCCTGGAAGGCGAAGCGCACATTCGACTGAGCGGACGCCGCAGCGCGCGGCTTTCCTTCCCCTCCTGGGAGCGCGGGCGTCCCCGCCCGCTATGGCGGGGACGGGATTCCTTGGGTTTTCAGCGGACGAGGGCGTCCGCGCTCCCGGGGCAAGAGCACGAATCGCCGGCTGACTACGGAGCGGAAACCCGCCTTCACGAATCGCGACGCCTGGAAGACGAAGCGGACATTCGACTGAGCGGACGCCGCAGCGCGCGGCTTTCCTTCTCCTGGGAGCGCGGGCGTCCCCGCCCGCTTTGGCGGGAACGGGATTCCTTGGGTTTTCAGCGGACGAGGGCGTCCGCGCTCCCAGGGCAGGAGCACGAATCGCGACTCCTGAAAGGCGAAGCGGACATTCGATTGAGCGGACGCCGCAGCGCGCGGCTTTCCTTCCCCTCCTGGGAGCGCGGGCGTCCCCGCCCGCTTTGGCGGGGACGGGATTCCTTGGGTTTCAGCGGACGGGGACGTCCGCGCTCCCGGAGGAGGCAGTTTGGTGGTCAGCTTTACAGTTCGTTCACGCCGTTGGGCTTCTTCGCCTTTGACCGGGCCTACGACGGGGGGCCATCGTCTGGCTCGTTACCTATGGACGTCGATTGGACACCGTTTCTCAAAGCCGTCGATCCGCACTGGAAGCAGGTGAAGATGCTGTTCGCTGAGCACCACTTCCTGACGATCATCTGCGGCTTTTTCGCGGTGCTGATGACGATCAGCTTCTACAAATTTCTGAAGAGCATCAGTCCGGCCCTCGTGGGGTTCGTCCTGATGTTGATCCTGGCGATCCTCGTCCTGCACTGGGTGCAGACGCGCACGGAGCCGGAAGTCCTGAAGCCCTTCATCGACATGATCGCTCCGTTTTTCCCGGAAGTGCCGGCGAGTACGCCGCCGCCGGTCCGGCGATAAGAGCGGCTACCCGGGGAGCGCGGACGTCCTCGTCCGCCATTCCTGGGGCACGACGTTCAATCCGGCGGACGGGGGCGTCCGCGCTCCCAACGACCCTTGAAAAGCAATGAGGCCGGCTCAGGGAGCCGGCCTCACGTCAGAGAAGAACCGAACCAACCGCTGCCGTTACGGCAGCTCGTACACTTCGATCAGGGCGATTCCGGTGCCGCCGCCGACTCCGGTGACTTGCGCGGTATAATTGCCGGGGGCCAGGGTCGTGATCAGCGCGGAGTCGTTGTTGGACAGGGTGAACGCGCCGGCCTGGGCGGATGCGGCCGAGATGAGCGCGGCGTCCGGGGACGAGTTCCAGTTCGTGTTCTGCGCGACCGTGGTGCCGCCGCTGAGGAGGGCGAGCACAGGCTGCGCGAGGACACCGGTCACGCCGAACGGCGTGAGGCCCGGGCCGACGCCGCGGATCAGGACGCGCTTGGACGTGCCGGCCGGAATCACGAAGCCGGCGATGAGCGTGTTCTCGTTCGCCCCGGCGGCGGCGCGCGTGGCGATGTTGAGCAGCTTCTGGCCCGGATTGGTGGCCGAGAGATCGTACACCTCGACGAGGACGACGCCCGCCGCGTTGGCCGCGCTGCCGCTCACGATGGCGGTGTAGTTGCCGGGCGCGAGGGTGGTGACGATGGCCGCATCGGTGCCCGCGGCGCCGAGGGCGAAGGCGCCCGCCTGGAGGCTGGCCGCATCGATCGCGGCGCGGTTGCCCGCGATGCCGGCGTTAACCGCCAGCGACGTTTGGCCGCGGAAGAGCTCGAGGCGCGGCGCGGCGAGTACACCGGGAACGTTGAACGGCGCGGCGCCCAGGGTCGGACCGACGGCGCGGATGAGCACCGGCTTCGATTCCTCGCCCGCGATCACGAAGCCCGCGATGGCCACGGAGTCGCCGCCGGCGACGCGGGCGCGCGACGAGATGTTCACGAGGCGCTGGCGGGCGCTCGCGGCATCCGTACCACCCGTAACGCTGGCGACGATGGCGCCGGCCAGGTTGCCGGTCAGGCTGCCGTTGGCGCCGGAGAGACTGGCGGTGAAGGTCGACCGGGCGGTCGCCACCGACAGCGTGCCCGTCGAGCTGGCGATGCCGATGCCGCCATCGGACGTCGTGCCCGACTGCGCGACCGCGAACGCCTGGCCGTTGGGACTGACGATCGAGTAGACCGTCGTACCGTTGGCGCCGGAGCCGGCCTGGTAGAAGCCGGCCACACCCGCCGTGGCACCGTCACCCACCCGCGCGCCGCCAAGCGTGAGCGAGGCGCCACCGATGACGTTGCCGGTCAGGTTGCCGTCGTTGCCGATCGTACCGGACACGACCACGGGCGCGAGGGCGGCGGCCCGGACAGGGCCGGAGCCGTCGCTGGCGCCCGTCAGGATTGCGCCCTGCGAGAAGACGAATGAACCGGAGTCGTTGACCGAGACATTGAGGCTCATCAGCTGCGCGGTCGCGCCCGGCAGATAACCGAGGAACACGCCGGTATTATCGTCGCGCACGTAAAGGGCGAAGTTGCCGTTACCACCGCTGAACGTGCCGAAGTAGTAGCCGGCCCAGCTGCGGCTCGCGACCTGCAAGGTCGCTGCGGAAGACGTGACGCTGCCGATGCCGTTGCTGACGACGACCTGGTAGGTGCCGGCGTCGGAGACCTGGGCACTCGACAACGTGTAAGAGGCTCCGACCGCGCCCGGGATGTCGCCGCCGTTGCGGCGCCACTGGTAGGAGGGCGCCGGGACTCCAGACGCCACGACCGTCAGGGTGGTGGCAGTACCGGCGATCACGGTCCGGCTGGCGGGCTGCACGCTGATGACGGGAGCGACCGGGGCGCTGACCACGGTCAGTTCGGCGACGGAACTCACCGCAGGACCGACGCCACTGGCGACGACCACATCGTAGAGTCCGGCATCGGCGGCGGTGACACCGGCAATCGTGAAGGTGGCACTATTCGCACCGAGGATGGCGACACCGTTGCGGCGCCACTGGTAGGTGAAGGCGTTGCCACCCGTCGCAGCGACATTGAACGTGACCGTGCCGCCGGCGAGAACCACCTGCGAACGAGGCTGGGTGGAGAAGACCGGGACGGTGTTCACG
>JAEUHA010000688.1 GCA_016793535.1 Opitutaceae bacterium
GGACGTCCCCGTCCGCATCGGGTCGAAAAGCGGACGGGGACGTCCGCGCTCCCAGGATAAAGTCTGAAACTCGGACACGAAAAAGGCCGGGCAGTGCGCCCGGCCTTTCGAATTTCGAACTCAGAGTCCCTTCATCTTGCCGCCGTACACGGCGCTCGCGCCGAGTTCCTCTTCGATCCGGAGGAGTTGGTTGTACTTGGCGACGCGATCGGTGCGGCAGAGCGAACCGGTCTTGATCTGGCCCGCGTTGGTCGCGACCGCGATGTCGGCGATCGTGACGTCCTCGGTTTCGCCCGAACGGTGGCTGATGACCGCGGTGTAGTTCGCCTCCTTGGCCATCTCGACGGCGTCGAAGGTCTCGGTCAGCGAACCGATCTGGTTCACCTTCACGAGAATCGAGTTCGCGGTCTGGGTCTCGATGCCCTTCTTCAGGAACTCGGTGTTGGTGACGAACAGGTCGTCGCCGACGAGCTGTACGCGATCGCCGATGGCGTCGGTGAGCTTCTTCCAGGTAACCCAATCGCCCTCGGCGCAGCCGTCTTCGATCGAGATGATCGGGTACTTGCTCGTGAGCTTCTTGTAGAATTCGACCAGTTCGTCGCCCGACAGCACCTGGCCGGTGGATTTCTTGAAGACGTACTGCTTCTTTTCCTTCACGTAGAACTCGGAGGAGGCGACGTCCAGGGCGAGGTTGATGTCCTTGCCGAGCTTGTAGCCGGCGTTCTTTACCGCGAGCGCGATGGCGTCGAGCGCGGCCTCGGCCGACTCGAGCTTCGGAGCGAAGCCGCCTTCGTCACCGACCGCGGTGGCGAGGCCCTTTTCCTTGAGCACCTTCTTGAGCGAGTGAAACACCTCGCAACCCATGCGCAGGCCTTCCGAGAAGGTCTTCGCGCCTGTGGGCATGATCATGAATTCCTGGAAATCGATCGGGGCGTCGGAATGCGCGCCACCGTTCATGATGTTCATCATCGGCACCGGCAGCACCTTGGCGTTCGGGCCACCGAGGTACTTGTAGAGCGGCTGGCCGAGCGCGGCGGCGGCGGCGTGGGCGGTCGCGAGGGAGACGCCGAGGATGGCGTTGGCGCCGAGCTTCGACTTGGTCTTGGTCCCGTCGAGCGTGAGCATCGCGCGGTCGATGCCGACCTGGTCGGTGGCGTCGCGGCCGATCAGCGCCGGCGCGATCTTCGCCTTCACGTTGGCCACCGCCTTGAGCGTGCCCTTGCCCAGGTAGCGGGCCTTGTCGCCGTCGCGCAGCTCGATCGCCTCGTGTTCGCCGGTCGAAGCGCCGGAGGGAACGGCCGCGCGCCCGAGAATGCCGGAGGCAAGGCGCACGTCGACCTCAACGGTCGGATTGCCACGCGAGTCGATGATCTCGCGGGCGGTGATGGCGGAGATGGTGGTGTTCATGCTTGTTGGGAAGGCGGTTCGGTTGGCGGAAGGGACGAAAATACGAGGGTGCAGCAAAAGGCGCACCGACCGCGAGGGGAAGGGAAAAGTGGGCGGACAATTTCCATCCCGGGGGCGCGGCCGTCCCCGGCCGCAAGGATCGAGATGCGGCCGGGACGGCCGCGCTCCCAGGGCGGTACTACTGCTTCAACTTGGCCTTGAGATACGGCGCCGTCGGACTGCCCTTCACCTTCAACAACCCCGCCAATTCGCCCTGGTAGAGCAACTTCCCGCCGTCGGGTCCTCCCACGGGACCCAGTTCCACGATGTAGTCGGCTTCGGCGAGCAGATCGAGGTGGTGCTCGATGACCACAACGGTATGCCCCTGGTCGACGAGCGAGTGCAGCACGCGGATCAGCTTCTCGCAGTCGCTGAGGTGCAGGCCGATCGTGGGCTCCTCGAGCAGGTACAGGTTGCGCGGGAGTTCACCGCGGCTGCGCTCGCGATAGGTCGCGAGGCCGGCGGAAAGTTCCGTGACGAGCTTGAGCCGCTGCGCCTCGCCGCCGCTCAGGGTCGGCGAACTCTGGCCCAGCGTGAGGTAGCCGAGACCGCAGTCGACCATGAGCTGGCAGACCTGGGACAACTGCGAGTGAAAGTCGAAGAACGCCGCCGCCTCCTCGAACGTGAGCTGCAGGACCTGGCCGATGTTCCTGCCCTTCCAGGTGAGGTCGTCGAGCTCGGAGCTGTAGCGCAACCCGCGGCAGTCGTCACAGGGCAGGTACGTGTCCGGCATGAACGCCATCTCGAGCTTGATCCGGCCCGCGCCCTCGCAGGCCGGACACCGTCCGCCGGCGGTGTTGAACGAGAAGCGCGACGCGGTGTATCCGCGAATCTTGGACTCCGGCAGCGAGGCGAAGAACTGCCGGATCAGGTCGAAGATGCCGAGGTAGGTCGCGGGCGTGGAGCGCGGCGTCTTGCCGATGGGCGACTGGTCGACCTCGACGACGCGCTTCGGCAGCGCGCCGAGCCGGAGCTCGCGGAACGGCGGCGCCTCCTTCGCGCCGGGAGCGACGGGTTGGTCCGAGGCGAAGCCGGTGGCACGGACGAAATCGCGGCCCGCCAGTCGGGTCGCACGGGTCTTGATCGCGTGGGTGACGGCCGGGTGCAGCACGTCACGAAAAAGCGTCGACTTCCCCGCGCCGCTCGGTCCCGCCACCATGATGAGGCGGCCAAGCGGAAGTTGCAGGTCGAATCCCTTCAGGTTGCGGAAGGTGACGCCGGAGAGCGTGAGGTGATGCGCGAGTCTCGCTTTGGAATTCCTGCCCTCAGGAGCGGCGCGGTACTCGCCGCGGAGCGGGTGCGGAATGCCCTTGGCCAGGAAGAGGCCCGTGAGGGAGGTGTCGCTGGCCCGGATTTCGGCGGGCGTGCCGTTGGCGAGCAGTTCGCCGCCGTGGATGCCGGCGGCGGGACCGAGGTCGATGATGCGGTCGGCGCGCGCCATGAGTTCATCGTCGTGCTCGACCACGAGCAGCGTGTTGCCCTTCGCGCGCAATGCCTCGAGCGTGCGGATGAGCTGCTCGTTGTCGCGCGCGTGCAGGCCGATGCTGGGCTCGTCGAGCACGTAGAGGACGCCGGAGAGGTTGGAGCCGAGTTGCGCGGCGAGCCGGATCCGCTGCGCCTCGCCGCCGGACAACGTCTCCGTCGGCCGGTCGAGCGAAAGATAGCCGAGGCCGACGTGCGCGAGGAACTTCAGCCGCTCCTCGATCTGCGGCCGGATGTCCTGCACGATGAGCCGGCCGCGGCGGTCGAGGTCGAGCGCGCGCAGGTGCGCGAGCAGTTGCGACGGCGTGCTGTGCAGCAGTTCGGGCAGGGAGATCGGCGGCCGTTTCCGCTGGAGCGGGAGGCGCACGGCGCGCCCCACGCGGTTGAGCCGGGCGCCGTGACACTCGGGACACGGCTGGCCGGAGTCGGCGACCTCCTCCGCGGAGTCGATGCCGAACTCCCGCAAACGCGCCGCCGGATCCTCGTCGTCTTCGTCCACCGGCTCGAGCATCCACGGAAAGACCCTGCCGTGGCCGCGGCACGTCGGACACCAGCCACGCGGCGAGTTGAACGAAAAATTCTTCGGATCCAGCTCGGGAAACGATTCCCCGGTCTCGATGTCTGTGCGCGTGGTCGAAAACCAGGACAGGATTGTGCCGTCCGGCGTGAGCAGGAAACACGTGCCTTTGCCCAGGCGCAGCGCGGTGTCGAGGGCGGAGAGCGGGCGAGAGGCGTGAGACGAGCGGCGAGAGGGAGTGGAGGGAGCGGGACTTCCTTTCGGTGTGGCGGCCTTGAGGTCGGCCACCACCACCTCGATGTCGTGCTCCTTGTAGCGGTCGAGCTTCTGGAAGGCGTCGACTCGCGTCAGCCGGCCGTCGGCGCGCATAAGGTCGTAGCCCTGGTTGCCGATCCAGGTGGCGATGGGTTGATGGTGGCCCTTGCGGCCGCGGATCAGCGGGGCGCAGAGATAAAGATGTTTCGCGCGGCGCGCGGCGGGCGTGGCGAGGACGCGCGCCAGCAGGCGCCGGAGCTGGCCGGGCGAGAGCGGTGTCACCGCCTTGCCGGTGTCGGGATGGTGCTGAATCCCGAGCCGCGCGTAGAGCAGGCGCAGGTACTGCGCGACCTCGGTGATCGTGGCCACGGTGGATTTGCGCGAACCGCGCGTGACGCGCTGCTCGATCGCGACCGTCGGCGGAATGCCGGTGAGCCGGTCGACCGCGGGGCGCGGGAGCTGTTCGACGAACTGACGCGCGTACGGCGACATCGACTCCATGAAGCGCCGCTGCCCCTCGGCAAACACGATGTCGAATGCCAGGGTCGATTTTCCCGAACCCGACACGCCCGTGACCACGTTCAACTGCCGGAGCGGGATCGAAAGGGACAGGTTCTTCAGGTTGTTTTCCCGCGCGCCGTCGATCCGGAGCACGGACGGAACCACCGGCGCCAGCGACGCCGCCGTAGGTCCATAGCGCGCTGCGTCCTCCGCCGCGAGCGGCAGGGCGTTCGGGGCAGCCCCGGGCTGACGAACGCGCAGGGCGTCGCGGAGAAAAGGGCTCGTCGCGGTGTCGGCCTGGGCGACGGCCTCCGGCGGGCCTTCGGCCACGATCCGGCCGCCGCGGGCGCCGGCGTCGGGGCCGATCTCGATCAGCCAGTCGGCGGATTTGAGCACGTCGAGGTTGTGCTC
>JAEUHA010000007.1 GCA_016793535.1 Opitutaceae bacterium
TGGCGTTCGCCGATGCGGCAGAGTCCCTCGCCTACCTCAATCCGGCCGGCCGCCGCCTGATCGGACTGGAACGCGGGGCCGACTCCCGGGCGTTGCGCACGCCGGAGATCATTCCGGAGTGGGCGCGCGACGATTTCTTCCATTACGCCCTGCCGGCCGCGTTGCGGCACGGCGCCTGGTCCGGCGAGTCCGCTCTCGTCCATCGCGACGGGCGCGAGATTCCGGTCTCGATGGTCGTGCTCGCCCACCGCCGGCCGGACGGCACCCTCGAGTTCACCTCGATGATCGCGCGTGATATTTCCGCGACGAAGCGGCATTCGATGGTGCAGGACGCGCTGCGCGGCCTGGCGACGTCGCTGACCGCCGCGCTCGAACCGCATTCGCTCGGTTTCACCGTGGCGGAGGCCTGCCGCCGCCTCTTCGCGCACGATGCGTTCTTCCTGGTGCTGCTCAATCCCCGCGGCGAGGTCAGCCTCGGGGCCTACATGGAGGACACGACGGAGGGAGCCAGCGGACCGCAGGAGGTGCCGTCATCGATCACGTCCTTCAGCGGGCAGATGCGACCGGTCCTGCAGGGTTCCCCGCTGCTGATCAACCGGGCGCTCCACGCCGCGCCCGACTCATCGTATGAATTCGAACCGTGGGGTGACACCAGTCGCCGCAGCCTCTCGATCCTGCTCGCCCCGGTGCTCTGGGAAGGGCGGGTCGTCGGCGTCGTCTCGGTGCAAAGCTACACTCCCCAGCGCTACGGGGACTCCGATCTGCAGCAACTGAAGACCCTCGCCGACCATTGCGGTGCCGCGATCGCGCGCATGGAAGCGGAGGCCTCGCTGCGCAAGAACGAGGAGCGCCTCCGCCTGGCGATGCGCTCCGCACGCATGGGTTCGTGGGAGATCGACGTAAATTCGCGCACGCTGCTCGCGTCCCCGGAAGCCGAGGACGTCTACGGCTTCCTCCGCGGCACGCTGTCCGGTCCGCTGGAAAACCTCACCGCCCGGGTCCGCGAGCCCCAGGGGACGGAGCTGCGGGCACTCCTTGCCCGGCTGCTCGAAGGGGCGATGGCGGAGTTGGATCACACGCATCCGGTCATGCTCGCCGACGGCTCCGAACGCTGGCTCGAACTCAAGGGCCACCGGCAGAGGGAAGGCGAGGCTCCCGGCGCGGACCGGATCATTGGCGTCACCTCCGACATCACCAGCCGTCGCCTGGCCGAGGTCGAGCGGACGCGCCTCGAGGAACAATTGCGCCAGTCGCAGAAGCTGGAGGCGATCGGCACCCTGGCGGGCGGCATCGCGCATGATTTCAACAACATCCTCACCGCGATCCTGAGCAACGCCGAGCTGGGCCTGCTCGACACCGAGCCGGCGCACCCGGCCCACGATTCGCTGGCGAAGATCAAGAAGTCCGGCCAGCGCGCCCGCGACCTCGTGCGCCGCATCCTCGCGTTCAGCCGCCCCGCCGAGAACCGGCGCCTGCCCATCGCGCCGCTGCCGATCGTGGAGGAGGTGATCAAGCTGCTGCGCGCCACCATCCCCGCGCACGTGGAGATCTCCATCCACACCACCGAGCAGGTGCCGCTGATCGACATCGACAGCACCGAGCTCCACCAGGTCCTGCTGAACCTCGGCACGAACGCCTGGCACGCGATCGGCGACCGGCCCGGGCGTATCCGCTTTTCCCTTTCACTCGAGACCGCCGGGCCCGGCCGCTCCGACCTGCCGGCCGAACTGGCGCCGGGCCGCCATCTGCGGATCGTCGTGAGCGACAACGGCCGCGGGATCCCCGATCACGTGCTGCCGCGCATCTTCGATCCGTTCTTCACCACCAAGGCCCCCGGCGAAGGCACCGGACTGGGACTCTCCGTCGTCCACGGCATCGTCCGCGCCAACGGCGGGGCCGTCACCGTATCGAGCGTCGTCGGCGCCGGCAGCACGTTCGAGTTGTTCTTCCCCGCCTCGGCCGCACTGCGCGTCGAGACCCCCGCGACCGTCGCGCCGCCGCCCGCGATCACCCGCTCGGGCGACGGGCAGTGCATCGTGTTCGTCGACGACGAGGAGGCCCTGATCTTCGTCGCCGACCGGGTCCTGCGCCGGGCCGGTTACGAGGTCATGTCCTTTCAGCGCCCGCGCGAGGCCCTCGATTATTTCCGTTCCCACGCCGCGTCCGTGCGTCTGGTCGTATCCGATTTGTCGATGCCGGAAATGTCGGGCCTGGACCTCGCCCAGGCGCTGCTCGCGATCGATCCGGACCTGCCGATCATCCTCACCTCGGGCTATCTCCGGCCGGGAGAAGCCGAGGCCGCCCGTCGGCTGGGCGTGCGCGAGATCGTGGAGAAGCCGGGGACGCCGCACGACTTGCTCCCGTTGATCGCCCGCCTGGTGCGGGACGGCCGCCCGTCGTGACCTTGGGAGCCGCTTCAGAAATTGGGGAGCCGCCGCGGAGGGCGCGGCTTCGTCAGCGCGGCGGCTGCGACGCCGCCCCCGCCGAGCTTGGCTACTGCAGCGTGAGGGGCGCGCGCGCCAGGACCCGGTTCCCCTGCCCGCTCATGTAGCGGACTTCCGCCGGGCCCGGCTCCTTCGGCACCGCAATCTTCGCCGGTGAACCGCTGGCGGTGGACGTCATCCGGAACATCGCCCCGTCGCGGGCTCCGGCCGGGACCACCGTCAGGTAATCGCCGGAGTGATTCGGCCCGATCCACTCGATGGATACAGTCGTCCCGGCCGACCCGGCAGCGGGCGGGCGCAGCGTGATCTTCGCCGGCACAAGGAGAATTTCCCGCCGCGCGAGCACGCGCGCGCCCTGGCCGGACATGTAGCGGACTTCCGCCGCGCCCGGTTCGATCGGTGCCGTCACCTTGAGCGGCGAACCCTTGGCGACGTCGGTGTAGTTCCCGTACTGTCCGTCGCGCGTCGCCTTCGGCACGATCGTCACGTAATCGCCGGAGTTTCCCGGGCCCGTCCACGTGACCGCGACCGGAGACCCCGCAACGACCTCGACCGGCGCGGTCAGGGTGACCGCGGCCGCCACGACGCGCACCGGCTGGCGCGCCAGCACGCGGGCCTGCCCTCCGGTCACGTAACGCACCTCTGCTTCGCCCGTGTCAATCGGCGCCGTCAGCGTCAATGTCGCGCCGCGGGTCGTCTCCGCGTAGCTGCGATACTGTCCGTCCGGCGTGCCCCTGGGCACCACGGTCACATAATCCCCGGCGTGGTTCGGACCGCGCCACTGCACCGTGAAGGCGGCGCCTGCCACGACCTCGCCCGGCACGCTGAGCTCGGCGGCGACGGGTTTGACCGTCAGCGCCGCCCGCGCCAGCACGGATCTCGACCGGCCCGTCACGTAACGCACTTCCCACGCTCCCGCCTCGTCCGGCGCCGTCAGGTCCAGCGCCGCGCCCTCGCGCGTTTCCCGGTAGGAACCGAACGCGCCCGGACCGGCGTCGGGACGGACCACCGTGACGAAATCCCCGGGGTTGTCCGGCCCCGTCCACCCCACGCGAAACGCCGCCCCGGCCGGCACCTCGGGTGAAAACGTCACCGTGGCGGCCGTCAGCCGTTCATCGGCCGCGGGCGACGCCGTCACCGGCGGGCTTGGCGCCGCGTCCGCCGGCACGGGCACGACCGCCGGACGCGCGGCGGCGCGGATCGGCTCCGGAGGCGTCACGGGTTGACAGCGGGCGAACCAGAACAGGGCGAGCAACGCCAGGAGCAGCAGGATTACGAGGACTGAGGTGCGGGAGCGCGAGGACATGGTGAACAAACGAAAATGGCGGTGGTGCGGACGAACGCGGTCGGCGCACGGGATCGCTGTCGACAGCTCCGCCCTGATCCGGGCGAGCAGACGCCCGAACAACGGTGACACGACAGGGCCGTCCGCCGGCGGGGAGACGGGCTCCCCGCCGCGGGGCGCAAACGGGCGGTTATCGAGTGCGGGACGGACGCGGACTCAGCGCCGCGATGTCCGCTCCGCGATCACTCGAAGGCGGTGCCGAACCACTTCTGGTAATGTTCGCCCAGGAGCGGCACGGGCTTCATCTGGCCGTTGATGGCGGCGATGAGGCCCATCACCCAGAAGACCAGAAGCGCAATCCAGCCGACGAAACCCACGATCCAACCGAGAATCGGCACGATCATGCACATGCCGATGGCGAACGAGGTGAGGATCAGCCCGAGCGACTGCCTCAGGTGGAAGGAACCCAGTTTCGTCTTTTTGTTACCGTGAATGATGATCGCGGCAATGAAGCCGATCAGCGTGAGGTAGCTGATGATGGCGGTCGTCTTGTCTTCGGTGGCAGCCGGCGATGCCGGCGCGGCGGGAGCAGTATTGTCCATGGTGGGAGTCGAAGCAGTAGGGGACGTGACACAGCCGGAACCTTCGCGGCTGCACGGCAAAAGTTTTTCCGGGTATCGGCCCGGACGCGAACACTTTCTGGCGCGGCCGGAACGGAAGCCGAGGGCCCCGACCAAGCCGGCGGCGGCGGGCCTGGGCACCGATGGGAGGGCCGGATGGGGAGTGAGAATCGACATGGCGGACGAGGCGGTGTGCGACCCGCAGTGTGCCCGAAACGGAGCGGTTTCGTCAGTGGCCGCCAAGCCCATGACCGATCGGCCCATAGACATCCCACCCGGCGTCGGATGGTCCCGAAACGACGGCAGAACGAACCTAAAGTCAGGGGGTCGCGTGACGATTTCTGGAAGTGGCATTTTCCATCCCGTTTCTTAGGCCGTCGGCGGAGTCGCTGGTAAAGCAGCTCAAGGACCTTCCGCCCGCGCCCAAGGTCCTTCTCACGCTCCGGCGCCTGCTGGCGGAACACGACACGACGATCGAGGCGATTGCCGAAGTCGTGAACCTGGAGCCGGGACTGTCCGCCCGCGTGGTGCGGATGGCGAACAGCGCACACTTCGGCGGAACGACGAAGGTGGATTCGGTAAAGGAAGGGATTCAACGCGTCGGCCTCAAGGGCGTGCAGGAGCTCGTGACCTACGCCGTCGCCTCCCAGCTCGTCGGCCAGCCGCTCAACGCCTACGCGATGAGTGCGCAAAAACTCTGGCTGCGCGCGGTCGCCTGCGCGATGGCCGCCGGCGCCCTGGCCGAACGGGCCAGCGTCAACCGCGAAGACGCATATACGGCGGGCCTGATGCACGGACTCGGGCTGCTCGTGATCGATCGCCACGCGACGAAACAGCGGCGCAAGGGGAAGTTCGCGTCCTCCGGTTATCCCCTCGATTTCGCTCCGGCGGAGCGGGACTGGCTGGGCTTCTCGCATGCCGAGGCCGGCGCCGCCCTGCTCGACGCCTGGGACTTCCCCGCGCCCGCCGCCGAAGCCGTGCGCTACCAGCTCGAACCCGAGCAAGCCCCGGTGCACCGCAAGCTCGCGATGATCCTCGCCACCGCCCGCTGGGCGCGCTCCCTCTTTTGCGTGGCGGAGGAAAAGATCCCGGAACTGCCGTCGCCCCATTGGCTCGAGGAGGCGGAAGTCGACATTCCCGACTTCAACGACTGGCTGCGATTGACGCGGACCCGTTTCACCCTCGCGTGCGACGAAATGCGGCTGGCCTGAGCGGCTGAGCCGCGACGCCGCCCGCCTGCAGCAGGGAGCGACCTGCCGCTGAACTTCCCACTCGCCCTTGTCCGGCGCGCCCGCCACTCCTTGGGCGCATGTCGGCGGCTCCCTTGGTTGAATTCCGCAACGTCACGAAGCGCTTCGGCGACGGCCCGCTCGTGCTCGACCGGATCGCGTTCGCCGCCCAACCCGGGGATTTCATTTCTCTCATCGGTCCGAGCGGCTGCGGCAAGTCGACCGCCCTGCGGCTGCTCGCCGGCCTGAGTCCGGTAACGGGCGGCGAATTGATCGTCGCCGGCCGCACGCCCGACGCGGCCGCGGCCGACCTGGCGTTCGTTTTCCAGGAGCCGACGCTGCTGCCCTGGCTCAACGTCGCGCACAACATCGAGGTGCCGCAGCGACTCCGCGGCGTGCCGGCGGAAACCCGTGCCGCCACGACCCGCCGCGTGCTGGATCTCGTGCGGCTGGGGGAAAAGGCCGCGGCCTTTCCGCGGCAGCTTTCCGGCGGCCAGAAGATGCGCGTGTCCATCGCCCGCGCCCTCGCGCTCGCCCCGAAGCTGCTCCTGCTGGACGAACCGTTTGGCGCGCTCGACGAGATGACGCGGGAGCATCTCAACGAGGAACTGCTGGCCATCCGCGAGCAGGCGGCCTGGACCGCCTTCTTCGTCACCCATTCCGTGGCCGAGGCGGTTTTCCTATCCAATCGCATCCTCGTGCTCGCGGCCCAGCCCGGCCGCATTCACCGCGAGATCGCGGTGCCGCTGCCCTACCCGCGCACCGAGGAAACGCGGCTCTCGCGCGAGTACCTCGAGCTCGTCGCCACCGTCTCACGCGTCCTCCGCTCGGTCGAAGCCGCACCCGGCCCGGACGTGTCTCCGCCCGCCGCCTGATCTCCGCGATGTCCCATCCTGCCTTCCGGATCCTGCTGCCCGCCCTCGCCGGCGCCCTCGTCCTGGCGCTGTGGTACGGTATCCATTTTTACCTCACGGCCGAGATGCGCTTCCTCCTCCCGACGCCGGGCGCGATCCTCGACGCCTTCGTCGAGCACCGCGGCGCCCTGGCCCGCGCCACCTGGAACACGGCCCAGGGCGCGCTGCTGGGCTTCGGCCTCGCGATCGTGGTCAGCTTCGCGCTCGCCATCCTGCTCTCGCTCTCGTCGCTGGTGCGCACGAGCCTCTATCCCTACCTCATGGCGCTGCAGATGACGCCGCTGCCGGTCCTCGCGCCGATCTGCGTGATCTGGGTCGGCGCCGGCCTGAACAGCGTCGCGCTGCTGACCTTCGTGATCGCCTTTTTCCCGCTGGTGGTGAACACGACGCAGGGCCTGATCTCGACCGACCGCAACCTCGTGGAACTCTTCGCACTCTACCGCGCGAGCCGCTGGCAGCAGCTCTTTCTCCTGCGCGTGCCGTCGGCGCTGCCGTACTTCTTCACCGGGCTGCGGATCGCGGCGACGATTGCGCCGATCGGCGCGGTGGTGGCCGACATGAACGCCGGCTCCTCGGCCGGCGGCGGCGGCGGGCTGGGCTTTCAAGCCGTGATCTACTCCGCCCAGGCCAAGTACCCCGCGCTCTTCGCCACCGCTGCCACGACCTGCCTGCTCGGCTTCGTGCTCAACGCCGCGGTCCTCACGCTCGCTTGGCTGACGTTGCGGCACTGGCACGACGCGTACGAACGGCGAGATCGATAAAACTCTCCCTACCCCGCGAATCCAAATCGCCTCCTCTCGCGTATTACCAAGCGGACTTTGCTTTTGTACTTCTCACTAAATGCCGCCCAAGCCTATTGACCGCGGATTTCGCTGATGGCGCGGATATTTCCCGTATCCGCGTGATCCGCGTAATCCGCGGTTAAGTCTAGAAGTTTGGGCGGTTGGTATAACACTCTCCACTCCCATGAAAGCTCAGCGTCTCCTAATGCTCGCCGCCGTCGCCTATTCCGCTGTCGCCGGCGCTGCCGACCGCCCACCGGTCAAGCTGACGGTGCAGCTCGACTGGGTGGCCGAACCGGAGCACGGCGGTTTTTATCAGGCGGAAGCCAAGGGGTTTTTCCGCGCGGAAGGCCTCGACGTCACGTTGATCCCGGGCGGACCCGGTGCACACGTCATGCCCAGCGTCGCCACCGGCAAGGCCGACATCGGCCAGGCCGACAGCACCAACACCCTGCTGCAGCAGGCCGAGGGCCTGCCGGTGGTCCAGTTCGCCGCCGTCTTCCAGGATGATCCGTCGGGCATCCTCGTGCACGCCGACAGCTCCGTGCGCCGTTTCGAGGACCTGCAGGGCAAGACCATCATCGCCCGGCCGGAGTGGGCGTTCCTCAAGTTCCTGGAGAAAAAGTACGCGCTGAAACTCAGCATCGTCCCGCAGAATTTTTCCGTGACCGCGTTCCTCGCCAACCGGGAGGCGCTCCAGCAGGGCTACTTCATCGCCGAGCCGCACCACATCATGGCGGCGGGCGGAAAGAAGCCGCGCTTCCTCTCGACCTGGGACGCCGGGTTTCGCGCCTACGCCGTGCTGGTGACGAATCGGAAGCTCGCGCGCGAGCGGCCCGAAGTCCTTCGCGCGTTTATGCGCGCGTACGTGCGCGGCTGGCGCGACTACCTCGAGGGCGATCCGGCGCCGGCCCACGCCGCGATGAAGCGGGCCAACCCGACGAACACGGATGCGTTCATGACCTTTTCCCGGCAGATGATCCTCGACGAGAAACTCGTCACCGGGCGCGACGCCGACGGCGGCCCGCAGAAAATCGGCCGCCTCGATCCCGCGCGATTCGCCACGCAGATCGCCCAGATGGAGGAGCTCGGGATTCTGGCGAAGGGCAAAATCAACGCGCGCAACGCGATCACGACGGAATTTCTGCCGTAGGAAACGTCGGGCAGGCTGACCGCGC
>JAEUHA010000023.1 GCA_016793535.1 Opitutaceae bacterium
CGGGGTGCCCTCACCCCGCGGGAAATGGCCTTTGAATCGAAGGGACGCGGGGTGAGGGCACCCCGCCTACATCAATTCTGGCAGGACAGCAAAAAGGCCGGTCTTGCGACCGGCCTTTTTGTGAATGAGTGGGCGAAGGAAATGCCCGGTTTTTAGACTTCGTACGCGGGCAGCGCCTTGTCGACGCGGACCTTCTTGAGCCGCGCGAACGTCGGCACCCCGTTCTCGTGCGGGATCGAGACTTCGCCCTGAATCAGCGGCTGGGCGTAACGCAGGAACTGGAAGTTCATGCTGTGCCCGTCTTCGTTGATCCACTCGCGCGGGAGCTTCTTGACCGAGTTGGCCACGTCGGCGAGCGGCGCCAAGCCGGTCTCGGTCGTGTAGTGGTCGCCGTCGCCGCGGAGCAGCGTGACCATCTTGTCGGTGTGACCCTCGATCGCGGCCTCGACGGCGGCTTCGCCGGCGCGGAACGCCTCGTCGGCGTCGGTCTTGGAGGCCGCATGGGCGGCGCAACGCTGCAGGAGACCCGGCTTCGCGACGCGGATCTTCACCCCGGGCAGGCTCGGGCCGAGGATCTCGGCGAGCGCATCACCGGCGCCGCCCAGCTGGGCGTGGCCGAACGAGTCGGTCGAGGCGTCCGCAGCGACGTAATTGCCGTCGCTGTCGACCAGACCTTCGGCGACAACGATCAGGCAGTACTTCTCGCGCTTCAGCACGCGCCGGATGTCTTCGACGACCTTCTCCTGGTTGAACGGAATCTCGGGGAGGAGAATGAGGTGCGGCGGATCGTGCGGGTGGTCGCGGCGCTTCGCGAGCGACGCGCCGGCGGCGAGCCAGCCGGCGCTGCGGCCCATGACCTCGATGATCGAAACGAGATCGCCCTGGCCCATCGCCTCGTTGTCGCAGGCGACTTCCTTCACGCTCGTCGCAATGTACTTCACCGCACTGGCGTAGCCCGGGGTGTGGTCCGTGATCGGAAGGTCGTTGTCGATCGTCTTCGGCACGCCGATCACGCGCAGCTCGTAGTTCTGCTGCTGGGCGAGCTTGGAGATCTTGTCGGCCGTGTCCTGCGAGTCGTTGCCGCCGATGTAGAAAAAGTACCGGATGTTGTGCGCCTTGAACACCTCGAGCACGCGCTCGAAGTCCTGCTGCTTCTTCAGCTTGTAGCGGCACGTGCCGAGCGCGGCGCCCGGCGTGTGGCGGAGGGCGCGAATCTCCTGCTGCGATTCCGAGGCGAGATCGATCAGGTCTTCCTGCAGGATGCCGAGCACACCATTCAGCGTGCCGTAGATCTCCTCGATGCACTCGTGGTTAAGCGCCTCCGAGACGATGCCGGCTACGCTGGCATTGATAACGGACGTGGGGCCGCCTGATTGGCCTACCAAGACATTTCCTACGAGTTCAGCCATGACTATGGTGTGGTAAAGGTTTGAGAGAACAGGAAGGACAAAGGAAGCGGGCGGCGCCGGGACGTGGCAAACTCAAATTTCCCCGGCACGCATTCGGCACCCGGTGAGCGCGGGCGTCCCCGAGCACATTTCTCTGCCGTGCGGGCGGGGACGCCCGCGCTCCCAGAGTCGCATGCTCACGGGAGCGGCGGTGCGACGACGACCTCGATTCCTTTCCCGCGCAGCTCCTGCACGAGGTCTGCCGGCGCGAGGGCGTCCGTCACCACGACGTCCACGTCGGCAAAGTCGCACAGGAAGAACGTCGAGCGACGGCCGAATTTCGTGTGGTCGATGCAGAATACGACCTGGGCGGCGCCCGCGATCATCGCCCGCTGAATGTCGACCAGCAGCGCATGGGAGTTGTAGATGCCTTCGCCGGAAATGCCGCTTCCGCTGAGGATCGCGACGTCGGCGTGCATCCGGGAAAACGTTTCGACGGCATGCGGCCCCACGAGCGTCCCGAGCCGCGGATAAATCGTGCCGCCGGAGAGGTGCACTTCATGCCGGTTCGACCCGGAGAAGAGGTTGGCGACCGGCAGCGAGTTCGTGATGATCTGCGCCACCTTGTCGTCGAGCCGCTTCGCGACGTGGAAACAGGTCGTGCCCGCGTCGATGATCACGTTCTGACCCGGCCTCACCAACGCCGCGCAGGCCGCACCGATCGCCTCTTTTTCCGCGACCTGATGGGTGTCGCGAACGTTGAAGACGTATTCGTCGCTCTTCGGCGCCTGCAGCAGCCGGGCGCCGCCATGCGTGCGCCGGGCCGCACCTTTCTCTTCCAACGCCGCCACGTCCCGCCGAATCGTCGAAACCGAGGCGCCCAAGGCCTGAGCAAGCTCTTCCAAGGTAGCGAATTCCGCCTTCTGCAGGTAGGACTCGATCTTGGATTGGCGTTCTTCGGCCTGCATCTTTGCCGTTAAATTTGGAAGAATGTGGAAGATAATGCAACGTATCCGTTGACACTTTGGAAGAATATTGGCGTTTATGGCGCTCGTTTCGCGCAATCCCTGCCATGTCGCTGCCACCGCCCACCCCTCATCGTGTTGAGATCGAGCACTTGGTGCGTCGTGCGATCTACCAGCGAATGGGCCGGACGCTGCCGCGGGTGGCGCAGGCGCCCAATCCGCTGCTCGTGAACATCAGTGCGCGGCACTGTCACCTGACGCCCGCGGCGGTCGAGGCCCTCTTCGGCCAGGGGGCCAAGCTCACGCCGATGAAGTGGCTGTATCAGAAAGACCAATTCGCCGCGAAGGAGACCGTGACGCTGATCGGCCCGCGCAGCCGCGTGATTTCCAATCTTCGGATTCTGGGCCCGTGCCGCGACCTGAACCAGGTCGAGCTCGCCCTCACCGACTCGATCGCCCTCGGCTTCGACATTCCGATCCGCTCGTCCGGCAACATCGCGGGCACGCCGGGCTGCATGCTGATGGGGCCGGCGGGATTCTTCGAAATGAAGGAGGGCGTCATCCGGGCCGCACCGCATGTGCACATGCATCCGGACGACGCCTCGTTCTACGGCGTCAAGGCGGGCGAGTACATGAAGCTGCGCGTGGGCGGCCCCTGTGCGACGACGTTCGACCGGCTGCTCGTGCGCGTGCACGCCGACTTCAAGCTCGAGGTGCACATCGACACCGACGAGGGCAACGCGTGTGCGCTCCAGGCGGATACACCCGTCGAGCTGCTCACGTGAGCCCCGCATTTTTTCGTTTCTCAACCCTCACCGCTCAACTCTCAACATCAGGATCCCAACAATGAATGATTCCATCGGCATGGTAGAAACCCGTGGCTATGTGGGCAGCGTCGAAGCCAGCGACGCCATGGTCAAAGCCGCGAACGTCGTACTCGTTCGCCAAATCCAGATCGGCGGTGGCTTTGTCACCGTGGTCGTCAAGGGCGACGTCGGCAGCGTGAAGGCCGCCGTCGAAGCCGGCTCCGAAGCCGCGAAGCGCGTCGGCGAGCTCGTCTGCTCCCACCTCATCGCCCGTCCCCACGCCGAACTCATCCGCACGCTCGGCCTCTGAGGATCGATCTATCCACTCTCATCTCTCAACTCTCATCTCTTTTCCCCCATGGCACAGGAAGCAGTCGGTCTGATTGAAACCAAAGGATTCTGCGCGCTCCTCGAGGCCGCTGATTCGGCCCTCAAGGCCGCCAGCGTCACGATGACGGGCTACGAAGCCGTCGGCAGCGGTTATGTCTGCGCGTTCTTCCGGGGCGACGTCGCCGCCGTGAAGGCCGCGATCGACGCCGCCGCCGAGGCCGCCGCCAAGGTCGGCGAAGTCGTCGCCGTCCAGGTCATCCCGCGCCCGCACGAGGATCTCGCCGGCCTCGGCAAGTGGCTGCAGCAGCCGTCGGCCTAAGGTAGCCGCTAATCCGGAGGTGGCCCACGGAACACACGGAATACACGGAAGGATGAGCCCGCCCAATCTCAGGGCGGACCTCTGGCTCGATCCATTCCGTGTGCTCCGTGTGTTCCGTGGGCACCCTTGACCGCGTCATGAACATCCTCGTCGCCAACCTCGGGTCGACTTCGTTCAAGTTCCGGCTGTTCCGCTTCGGCGGGGCCGGGGCGGTGACGTTGCTCGCGAAGGGCGGCTACGAACGCGTCACCGACTACGGCCAGGCGATCGACGATTGCCTCGCCGAGCTTCGCGCCGGCGGCCACGTGCAGTCGTCGGCTGACCTGCACGGCGTGGGTTTCAAGACCGTGCTCGGTCGCAACCTGACGGGCTGCGTGCGCGCCGACGCCCGCGTGATCGCCGCGCTCGACGGCTTCAAGGAAATCGCCCCCGCGCACAACCCGCCCTACGCGCTCGGCATCCAGCGCTTCCAGGAAAAGCTCCCGGGCGTGCCGCTCGTCGCATTGTTCGAGACGGCGTTTTATCAGTGGGTGCCCGAGGCCGCGACGCGCTACGCCGTACCGCAGGCCTGGCACGAGGCCGGCGTGCGCCGCTACGGTTTCCACGGCGCGAGCCATAAGTTCGTCGCCGAACGCTCCGCCGAACTGCTCGGCCGCGCCGACATCGCCGAGCGCGTCCGCCAGCTCTATCAGAACGGCCCGGTGCCGCTCGCCGCGGGTGCCAGGCCGCTGCGCGTGATTTCCTGTCACCTCGGCGGCAGCAGCTCGATCACCGGCATGCGCGACGGCATCGCGATCGGCACGAGCATGGGCCTCAGCCCGCAGTCCGGCCTGCCGCAGAACAATCGCGTAGGCGACCTCGATTCCGCCGCCGTGCCGTTCGTGATGAAGACGCTCGGCCTGTCGCTCGCCGAGGTGGAACGCCAGATGACGAAGGAGAGCGGCCTGCTCGGCCTCTCCGGCGTCGGCAACGACCTGCGCGATGTCCGCGCCGCCGCGCAGCAGGGCAACGCCCGCGCGCAGCTCGCACTCGACGTGTTCGTGCAGTCCGCGCGCCACTGGATCGGCGCCTTCCTCCTCGAACTCGGCGGTTGCGACGCCCTCGTGTTCACCGCCGGCATCGGCGAAAACAATCCCGACCTCCGCGCCGCGATCTGCGCCAACCTCGGCGACCTCGGTCTCCAGCTCGACGCCGCGAAGAACAGCGCCCTGCGCGGCGCCGAGGGCGAGATCTCCGCCGCCGGCTCCCGCACGCGCGTCTTCGTCATCCCCGCCAACGAGGAACTCGTGGTGGCCCGTGAAACCCTCCGCTGCATCAGCGCTCGCTGACTTTTCTCTCAACTCTCAACCCTCAACTCTCAACTCAACCACCATCCTATGGCCTCCAAAGCAATTGGTCTCCTCGAAACCCGCGGTCTCACCGCGCTCGTCACCGGCGTCGATGCGATGCTGAAATCCGCCAACGTCACGCTCGCCGGCCCGATGAAGCAGGTCGGCAACGCGCTCGTCTCCGCCGTCGTCGTCGGTGATGTCGCCGCCGTCAAGGCCGCGACCGACGCTGGCGCCCAGGCCGCCCGCACGGTCGGCGAAGTCGTCAGCGTGCAGGTCATCCCGCGCCCGCATGACGACGTGGCCGTCGTGCTGCCCAAGGCCGCCGTGCCGGCGAAGAAGTAACCTTTCCCATGTTCCTCGCGCGCGTCATCGGCTCGGTGGTCTCGACCAAGAAGGACGAGGCCATGAAGGGTCGCAAACTCGTCGTCCTGCGGCCGCTGCTGGTCGACGAATCCAACCCCGCGCAGTTCCGCCCCGGCGCCAACACGATCGTCGCCGTCGATGCCCTCGGCGCCGGCCTGGATGAAGTCGTGCTGTTCTGCCAGGGCAGCTCCGCCCGCCAGGCCAGCGGCATGAAGACGCTGCCCGTCGACGCCGTCATCGTCGGCATCGTCGATGCCGTCGATGTCCTGAACCAGAAGATCTATCCGCCGAAGCCGTGATTCCGTCGGATAACGGACCCCGCGCTCCGCTCCCGCCACCCTCGCCGTCACCATGAGTTCCCCCCTGCAACTGGACGAACAGGCCCTCCGCTCGATCGTCGAAGACGTGATGCGCAGCCTCGGCCGTTCGCCGATCGTCTCGCCCGCGCCCGCGCCGTCCGTCGCCGCCGCTCTCGCCTCCGCGCCGCCCGCCGTTCGCCGCGGTGGTCCGCGGTTCGGAGTGTTCGAGGACGTGAAGGAGGCGTGCGCCGCCGCCCAGGACGCGTTCGAACAGCTCAAGACCAAGGGCATCGCCGGTCGCGCCAAGGTCGTCGAGATCGTGAAGGCGCTCTGCACCGAGAAGGCCGCCGAGTGGGGCAAGTTCGAGTTCGAGGAGACGAAGATCGGCCGCCTCGAGCACAAGATCGAGAAGCTGCAGATCGTGAAGCTCGTGCCCGGCGTCGAGTGGATCAAGCCGTACGGCATGAGCGGCGACCACGGCATCACGCTCGAGGAATACACGCCGTTCGGCGTCGTCGGCGCGATCCTCCCCGTCACGCATTCGATCCCCACGCTCAGCGGCAACGTCATCAACATCGTCGCCGCCGGCAACGCCGTCGTTTTCAACCCGCACCCGGGCGGCGCCCGTTCCGCCGCGCTCGCCGTTCGCGCCTACAACGAGGCGATCCACGCCGCGCTCGGCATCGAGAATCTCGTGTGCACCGTCGAGAAGCCGACGCTCGAGTCCTTCGACGCGCTCACGAAACACGAGGCGATCCGGCTGCTCTGCGTCACCGGCGGCCCCGCCGTCGTCGGCGCCGCCATGAAATCGGGCAAGCGCGCGATCTGCGCCGGCCCCGGTAATCCCCCGGTCCTCGTCGACGGCACTGGCTGCCTCAAGAAGGCCGCGCGCGACGTCCTCCAGGGCGGCGGCTTCGACAACAATCTCCTCTGCATCGGCGAGAAGCAGGTCTTCGTCCTCGAGCCGCACTTCGACAAGTTCCTCGACGGCCTGAAGGCCGCGGGTGCCGTGCAGCTCAACGCGTCGCAACTCGCGAAACTGACCGCCGCCGCGTTCACGTTCTCCAAGGATGCGGGCGGCTGCTCGCACGCCGCGGTCAACCGCAAGCTCGTCGGGGCCGACGCCTCCGTGCTCGCCCAGATCGCCGGCACCAGCGCCCCGGCGAACACGCCGATGCTCTTCGCCGAGACCGACGCCGACCACGAGTTCGTGCTCGAGGAGCAGATGATGCCCATGCTGCCGGTCGTGCGCGTGAAGAACATCGAGCAGGGCATCGAGTTCGCGAAGAAGTCCGAACACGGCTACAAACACTCCGCGATCATCCACTCGCTCAACGTCGACCACATGACGCTGATGGCGCGGGCCCTCGACACCACGCTCTTCGTGAAGAACGGCCCCAGCGTCGCCGGCCTCGGCCTCGGCGGCGAAGGCTATCTCAGCTACTCGATCGCCACCACGACCGGCGAGGGCATCACCACGCCGTCGACGTTCACCCGCACGCGCCGCTGCGTGATGGTGGACAACCTGCGGATCTACTGATGCGCCGCTGCTGCCAGTCCTTGTGGGCGGGGTGCCTGTGGGCGGGGTGCCCTCACCCCGCTCATGCAATCGATACCACATTCTCGCGGGGTGGGGGCACCCCGCCTACAACGGGCGACTGTGTCCCGGAGGGAACTTCCCCATGATCGTCGCGCGCGTGGACGGAGTGATCGTGTCGACCGTGTGCCATCCCAGCATGCACGGACACCGCACGATCATCTGCCAGCCCCTCGACGACAAGGGGCGCGACGACGGCGCGCCGATCCTCGCCCTCGATCCGCACGGCGCGGGCCGCCACCAGCGCGTCCTGATCTCGACCGACGGCTCCCATACCCGCGTCCACGTCAAGGATCCGAAATCACCCCTGCGCAACATCATCCTCGGCGTGATCGACGACGACGACGCCAAGGCCGCCCACTCTCCGGCCTCTAGCCTCTAGCCCCTCGCCTCGAGTCTCACCTCATGCGCCTCGGACACGTCATCGGTCGCGTCACGCTCTCGCAGCAGGATCCTGCCTACCAAGGCGGGCGTTTCCTGCTCGTGCAGCCGTTTGCGACGGCGCAGTTCAAAGGTGCCCCGATGACACCGCTCGCCAAGGGCAGCAGCCTGGTGGTGTACGACAACCTCGGCGCCGATCTAGGCCACGTGATCGGTTTCACCGAAGGCGCCGAAGCCACCGCGCCGTTCGAGAACCCGACGCCGGTCGACGCCTTTAACGCCGCGATCATCGACCAGATTTTCTACACGCCGCCTGCTTCCTGAGCCGCTCGGTCTCTCAACTCTCAGCTCTCAACTCTCAACTTCGTTTCATGCCCAAAGTCATCACCGCCCGCGAAGCCGAGGAGCTCGTCCGCAAAGGCGAACAGCCGCCCGCCGGTTCGATTCTCACGCCGTCCGCCCGCGACGTCTTCGGCGGCGGCAGCCTGAAGTCGTCCTTCCGCGGCACCGGGATGTCCGCCGGCACCGCCGCGCCCGCGAAGAAGTCCGCCGAGCCGTCGGTCCCCGACTACGAGTTCAAGTGGAAGCCCGGCTCCGATCCGCAATCGCCCGCCGACATCGAGCGGTTCTTCAACTCGCCCGCGATCCAGGTGCTCAAGGAACGCATGTGCGACATCGGCCGCCGGCTCTGGCAGCGTGACTACACCGACGGCAACGGCGGCAACATCACCATCCGCGTCGGCGACAATCTCGCGCTCTGCACGCCCACGCTGATCTGCAAGGGGTTCATGACGCCCGCCGACATGTGCCTGGTCGATCTCGACGGCAAACAGCTCGCCGGCACGCGCAAGCGCACGAGCGAAGCGATGACGCACTTCGGCATCATGAAGCGCCAGCCCGCGGCGAAGTCCTGCGTGCACGCGCACCCGCCGCACGCGACCGCCTTCGCGATCGCCAACGTCGACATCCCGTCCTGCCTCATCCCCGAGGCCGAGGTGTTTCTCGGCAAGATCGGCGTGGCGAAGTACCAGACGCCCGGCACGCCGGCCAACGCCGACGAGGTCGGCGAGGTGGGCAAGATTCACCAGGCGGTCCTGATGCAGAACCACGGCGTCATCTGCTGGGGCAAGGACGTCGAGGACGCGTACTGGAAGATGGAGAACATCGACTCCTACTGCCGCACGGTGTGGATCGCCGCCGGCCTCGGCGGCGGGCTGCACCGTTTCACCGGCGGGCAGGCGAAGGAGCTGATCGACCTGCGCCAGAAGCTCGGCATGCCCGACCCGCGCGCGGGCCTCAAGGAATGCGAACTCTGCGACAGCGCCGACTTCCGGCCGGGCGCGGTCTGCCAGGCACCGGTGGCTCCCGCCAAGGAAGGCTGCAGCTGCCACGAAAAGGAAGGACCCGCCCCCGACCCGCAGATCGAAGCCATTGTCCGGGCCGTGACCGAACAAATCCTGAAGCAGCTTTCCCATGCCAAGTAGCGAGCAGCGAGTAGCGAGTAGCGAGCATGCTCGACACGGCAGACTAGAGACGGGTCGACCGCTGGTTCGCTTCGCGAGTGCAATGCGAGCGTACCGCGGGTTTCCGAAACGTCGGCCACTTCCACCGGTCCCGGGCGTTTCTACTCACTACTCGCTACCCGCTACTCGCTACTTCCCTTCCCCCCCATGAAAGTCTCCATCATCGGCGGCGGCGGCCGCGTCGGTTCCAACGCGGCCTTCGCCCTGCAGTGCGCGGGCATCGTATCCGAAATCCAGATTCTCGACGCCAATGCGGACATGGCCGCCGGCGAGGCGCTCGACCTCCTGCACGGCTCGTCGTCGATCGCCGACCAGCGGATCTACGCCGGCGACTACGCGCGCGCGAAGGACAGCGACATCTACGTCATCACCGCCGGCCTGCGCCGCAAACCCGACGAGTCGCGGCTCGACCTGATCAACCGCAACGTCGCGCTGTTCTCCGGGATTCTCGATAGCATCAAGTCCGCCGGCCTGCGCCGCGATGCCCTTGTGTTCGTCGTTTCCAATCCGGTCGACATCCTCACGCAACTCGCCGCCGCGAAACTCAATCTCCCCTGGCAGCAGGTGCTCGGCCTCGGGACCATGCTCGACACCGCGCGCTTCCGTTCGCTGATCGCGCAGGAGCTGAACCTCGCCGCGACGCAGGTGAAGGCGTTGATCCTCGGCGAGCATGGCGACTCGATGTTCCCGGTGTGGTCGTCCGCCACCTACGCCGGCCTGCCGCTGACCAAGGTTGCCGGCTGCACGCCCACGTTCCAGTCGCAGATTTTCGAACGCACGAAGGGCAGCGGCGCCGAGGTGATCCGCCGCAAGGGCGGCGCGGGGTGGGCCGTCGGCCTCACCATCGCCGAGGTCGTCCACGCGATCGCGCACGACAAGCGCCAGGTGCTGCCGGTTTCCACCGTGCAACAGGGCGCCTACGGCCTGCGCGGCGTCGCCATCAGCGTGCCGACCGTCGTCGGCCGCGCCGGCGCGCTCGCGCACATCGAAGTCGAACTCTGGCCGAAGGAACACCAGGCCCTCCAGGCCTCCGCCCGCGCGCTCAACGAGACGTTCGCGAAGGTGAAGTCCGCCTGAACCTGGGATCGCCGAGCTTCCGCTCGGCCCCCTGGGAGCGCGGACGCCCCCGTCCGCATCATACCGAAACGCGATCGACGCTTCGGCACCCGCGCGCATCCGCGTCTCGCCCTGCGCCCGACTTTCCGCCAGCGTCGCCTCATGACGCGAACCGACCAGCTTCGTGCCCGGTTGCAACAGCGCGTCCTCGTGGGCGACGGCGCCACCGGGACGCAGCTCCAGGCCCTGGGCCTCGCACCGGGCGAGTGCGGGCTGCGCTGGAATGTCGAGGCTCCGGACCGCGTGCGCCAGGTGCACCAGCGGTACCTCGACGCCGGCGCGGATCTGCTCACGACGAATACGTTCTCGGGTACGACCCTCGCGCTCGCGGCGTACGGACTCGACGGCCAGGCGGACGCGCTGAACCGGGCCGGCGCCGCGCTCGCTCGCGAGGTGGCGGGCGCGCGGGCGTTCGTGCTCGGTGACATCGGGCCGTTCGGCGGCCTGCTCGAGCCGCTGGGCGAAACGCCGCCCGAAGTCGCGGCCGCGGCCTTTCGGCGCCAGGCCGCCGCGCTCCTCGCGGGTGGGGCCGACGCCCTGCTGGTGGAGACGATGTCCGACCCCGCCGAGGCTCAACTCGCGATCGCGGCGGCGCGTGACGCGGGCGCCGCCTGCGTGGTCGCCACGTTCACGTTTCAGCATTCGCCGTCCGGACTGCGCACGATGATGGGCAGCGATGTCGCGACCGCCCTGCGCGCCGCCGCCGACGCTGATGTCGTCGGCGCGAACTGCGGCACGGAGCTCTCGCTGGACGACTACGCGCAACTGGCCGCCGAACTCGTCGCCCACGCCGGCGGCCGCCCCGTGATCGTGCAGCCCAACGCCGGCTCGCCGGTGGTCGAGGCGGGGCGTGTCGTGTACCGCACCGATCCCGCGGAGTTTGGCCGGGCCGCGGCGCGCTTCACCGCGGCCGGCGTGCGGATTGTCGGTGGCTGCTGCGGCACCGGTCCGGCGCACATCGCGGCGCTGGCGGCCGCGGTGAAACCGCGGTAGGGGCGGACATTTATTGCGCGGGAAAAGGCAGAAACTGCGCCGCTTCGACGCGCGACTTCCGCGCCCGGCGCCGCCAGTCTGCTCGCCGACCGATTGCCTCGCGGGCGTCGCGTCCCGCGGCGTCGTGTCGCGAGACCGGCGCGAGGGAGGCGCCCTTCGCTGTGCCTCCCCCGCGCGATACCGTCGCCCTGATCGCCTGCCGCGTCTTCGAAGCGGAGATTGCCGCCTTCGCGGCCGACGCTGCCCACGTGGTGCGCCGAGAGTATTTCGAGATGGGCCTGCACGACCAACCGGACGTGCTCCGGGCGCGGCTGGCCGAGGCGATCGCGCGCGCCGAGGCCGTACCGGAGGTGCAGGCGATCGTCCTCGTCTACGGCCTTTGCGGCCGCGCGCTCGTCGACCTCGCGCCGCAACGCTGTCCCGTGGTGATCCCGCGGGTGCATGATTGCATCGGACTTTTCCTCGGCGGCCACGCGCGGCACAGCGCCGTCCTGCGCGCCGAGCCCGGCACGTACTGGTACTCTCCCGGCTGGAACCGCGGCCGGCGGGTGGCGGGGCCGGACCGCGAGGCGAAGCTGCGGGCGGACTACGGCCGCCGGTTCGATCCGGACGAAGTCGAGGCGCTGCTGGACATGGAACGCGAGGCGTTCGCGCACCACACCTGCGCGGGCTACACCGACTTCGGACTGCCCGGCGACGAAGAACAGCGTCGCTATGCCGCGCAGTGTGCGCAGTCGTTCGGCTGGCGCTTCGAGCATCACCCCGGCGATCCGTCGCTGTTGCGCGCCCTGCTGCACGGGCCGTGGGACGCCGCCCGGTTTCTCGTCGTGCCCCCCGGCCGGCGCGTCGCCCAGACGATCGACGCGCGCGTCATGCAGGCCGTGCCGGCGCCGTCATGAGCGTAGGGGAAGTCAGGATACGCTGGCCGGACGAGGCGGACGCGGTCCGCCTCGCCGCCTCGGCCGCGCCCGGTGCCTCGCTGGCGGACCGGCTGGCCCGCGCGGGGCGTCCGCTCAACACCCGCTGCGGTCAGCGCGGCCTCTGCGCGGGCTGCACGGTGGAGCTCATAGCCGGAGAATTCCGGCTGCACGACGGCCGGGTCAGCGCGGCCCCCGCCGCCATCAAGGCGTGCGCCGGCGACCTGGCGCCAGGGACACCGGCGCTGGTTGCGGTGCCGCCGCGCGCGCTGGTCGCGCACCGGCCGCAGGTCGTCACGACGTTCAAGGTCAATGTCAGCGCGGCGCACGCGCCGATCGTGCCCGTCGTGCCGGGCACGCTCGATCACGGCCTGGCCGTCGACGTGGGCACGACCACGGTGGTGGTCGCGCTGGTCGATCTCGTCACCGGCCGGATCGTCGGGGAGCAAAGCGGCTTCAACCGGCAGGTGGAACTCGGGGACGACGTGCTCACGCGCATCCAGCGGGCTGGCGATCCGGTGCAGCGCGAGGCACTGCGGCAGGCGGTCGTGACGCGCACCCTCGGGCCGCTGGTGCGTGAGGTCGGCGCGGAGGCGGGCGTTGCCGCGGCGCGCATCGCGGGCGCGGTGGTGGCGGGAAACACGACGATGCTGCACCTGCTCACCGGCACCGATCCTTCATCGCTCGGCGTGGCGCCGTTCCGGCCGGTCTTCACGAACCATCGCGAGCTCTCCGCGGCGCAGCTGGGCTGGGACTGGGTCGGTCCGGACACTCCCGTGCACCTGCTGCCCGGCTTCAGCGCCTATGTCGGCGCCGATCTCGTCGCCGGCTGCCTGTGCACCGGCCTGTTGAATGACGCGGGCCCGTCGCTGCTCGTCGATATCGGTACGAACGGCGAGATCCTCCTGCGGCACGGCGACCGCCTGCTGGCCACGGCGACCGCGGCCGGTCCCGCCTTCGAAGGCGGGCGGTTGACGCGGGGCGTGCGGGCGGTGGCGGGTGCCGTGGCGCACGTCGCGTTTCCGCCGGCACGGTATCCGCCGCGGCTGGACGTGATTCCCGGCGCGCCGCGGGTGGTCGGTCTGTGCGGTTCCGCCTACGTGGACCTGCTCGCCGAGGGCCGCCGAACCGGACTGCTGGGAGCGAACGGACGGATCGATGCCGCAGGTTGGTCCGCGGTGCCGGCGGCGCACCGGCACGAGGACGCCGACGGCCGCGGGGTGTGCCTGCGCGCGCGTGACCCGGCGACGGTCGTGACGGAGGCGGACATCGCGCAGCTCCTGCCGGCCAAGGCGGCGATCGCCGCGGGGATTCTCACGTTGCTGCGCCGGGCCGGGTTGACGCCGGCCGACGTCGGCCGGCTGTATCTGGCGGGTGGATTCGGCCTGCATCTGGACGTGCCTCACGCCATCGCCTGCGGACTCCTGCCCGGCTTCGAACCTCGCCAGATCGAGGTGGTGGGCAACACCTCCCTCGGAGGCGCCTGGCTGGCGCTTGTCGATCGGACCATCGTGCCCGAGATGGCGGCTGCGGCCGCGAACGCCGAAATCGTCGAGCTCAACCTCGAGCCGGGCTTCGAGGACACGTTTATCGACCAACTGACCCTGCCTCCGCCATGACCCCACGCGAACGCATTCAAGCCACGCTGCACGGTGATCCGGTCGACCGGCTGCCGGTGGACCTTTGGCACACGCCCGAGATCGGCGCGCGGCTGCGCCGGCACCTGGGCGTGACCGACGATCTCGCGGCTTACCGGGCGCTCGGGCTCGACAAGATCGTCTGGGTTTTTCCGTCCTACCGCGCGGAGTCCGGCGCGGCGGCCGGCGGCGTGCCCGGAGCCGAGCCGACGGAGGGGCGCTCGATGTGGGGCGCGCCGTTGCGCACGATCCAGGCCGGGGAGGCGCGGTACGAGGAGTTCGCCGGCGCGCCGATGCAGTCGTACGACACCCCAGCCGCGCTCGACGACTATCCCTGGTGGCCGCGTGTGGAGCGGTTCGACTACGACGAAGCGGCGCGGCGCGCGCAGGAGGCCGCGCGGGACTTCGCCGTGATCGGACCGTGGGTCTCTCTCCTGGAAATCTACACGCAACTGCGCGGGGCCGAGCAGGCGATGATCGACCTGATCGACAACGAGGAGCTCGTTTCGGCCGCGCTCGATCGGATCGAGTCGATCCAGACCGAGATGATGCGCCGCTATTTTGCCGCGGTCGGGCCGGCGCTCGACCTCGTCTTCATCAGCGACGACATCGCGAGCCAGCAGTCGCTGCTCATTTCTCCGGCGATGTGGGAACGGCACCTCCAGCCGCGGCTGCGCCGCTGGTGCGAACTTGTCCACGCGCACGGGCTCCGGGTTTTCTACCACACCGATGGCGCCGCGCGGCCGCTGCTCGGACGGATCCTCGACTGCGGCGTCGACGTGTTGAACCCGATCCAGCACGCCTGTCCGGGCATGGACCGGACGGAACTGCGGCGGGAATTCGGGCACCGCGTCGTGTTTCACGGCGGCGTCGACAACCAGACCGTCCTGCCGCGCGGCACGCCCGCCGACGTGCGCGCCGAGACGCAGGAATGTCTCCGCACCCTCGGGGCCGGGCGCCGGGGTTACGTCTGCTGTTCGTGTCACAACGTCCAGGCCGGGACGCCGCTGGAAAACGTTCTCGCCATGATCGAAACCGTGCAGGCGTCCTGACCCCGGAACTGCTTTCCCTCTCTCTCATTTCCCATGACGACCCTCGAACTCCTCGCGCAAGCCGTCGCGGCAGGCAAAGCCAAGGACGCGAAGGCGCTCACCCAGCGCGCCCTCGATGAAGCCATCGCCCCGACCGAAATCGTCGACCGCACCCTCGTGCCGGCGATGACGGAGGTCGGCGACAAGTTCAAGCGCAGCGAGATCTTCGTGCCCGAGATGCTGATCGCCGCGCGCGCGATGAAGGAGGCGATGGAGCTGATCGATCCGCGGCTCGCGGCGGCGGGCATCACGCCGAAATACACCGCGGTGATCGGCACCGTGCAGGGCGATCTCCACGACATCGGCAAGAACCTCGTCGCCACGATGTGGCGCGGCGCGAATTTTCGCGTGATCGACCTCGGCGCCAACGTGCCGCCGGCGAAATTTGTCGCCGCCATCCAGGAACATCGGCCGCACCTGGCCGGTTTGTCGGCGCTGCTCACCACGACGATGCCCGCAATGGCCGAGACAGTCCGCGCCATCCGGGCCAACGCCGGCGTGCCGGTCAAAATCATGATCGGTGGCGCGCCGATCACCCAGCAGTTCTGCGACGAGATCGGCGCGGACGGCTTCGCGCCCGATGCCGGTTCGGCCGTGGACAAGGCCCGCGCGCTCGTGGAGTCGGTGCCATGAAAGCGACCCTGACCTCGCGCGAGCGCTACCTGACGGTGCTCCGCGGCGGGCAGCCGGATTTCCTGCCCCGCATCCCGATCCTGATGCAGTTCGCGGCGGAGTACATCGGGTCGAACTACGGGGCGTTTGCGTCCGACCATCGTGTGCTGGTCGAGGCGAACCTGCGGTGCGCGGCCGACTTCGGGCTCGATCAGGTCAGCACGATCTCCGACCCGTATCGCGAAACGTCCGGCTTCGGCGCGCCAATCGAGTACCAACGCGACAGCGGGCCCGTGTGCCTCGAGCCGCCGCTCGAGGGCAATCCGGACCTGGTGCGTCTGCCGCGCCCCGATCCGATGCGCGCGCCGCGGATGCGCGATCGCATCGACGCGGTGCGGCTTTACCGGGAACGCGCCGGCGATACCTATTCCGTGCTCGGCTGGATCGAGGGTCCGGCGGCGGAAGCGGCCGACCTGCGGGGCGTCTCGAATTTCCTGATGGATCTGCTCGACGACCCGGACTACGCGCGGGACCTGATGGCGCGCTGCGTCGCCACGGGCATCGATTTCGCCCGCGCCCAGGTCGCCGCCGGTGCCGACACGATCGGCATCGGGGATGCGGTCGCGAGCCAGGTCTCGCCGCAGGTGTACGAGGCCCTGATCCTGCCGCAGGAACGCGCGCTCGTGTCCGCGTTACGGGCGATGGGCGTTTTCGTGCGGCTGCACATCTGCGGCAACATCACCCATCTGCTGCCCGGCATTGCCACGCTCGGCGTGGACATCCTCGACGTCGATCACCTCGTCAGCCTGGCGGTGGCGCGCCGGGCGGTCGGGCCGGCGGTGACGCTGGCCGGCAACGTCGATCCGGTGTCCTGCGTGATGCGCGGCCCGGCGGAAGCGGTGCGTGCCGCGATCACGGCGTGCGCGGCCGCCGCGGGGACGCGTTTCATGGTCAATGCCGGGTGCGAGATTCCCGCCGCGACGCCGCCCGCGCACCTGCGGGCGCTGTGTGCGCCGCTGGCGCCGCCGGCTGTTGGGTGCGACGGCCTTTGACCGCGGGGCAGGGTTGCGCTCTAGTTCGGGGTTTAACGCTGCCACCATGCCCACTTACCATCATGTCCGCTTCCTTTGGGACGACGCCAAGGCCGCCTCCCTCGATCCGGTCGGCCGGCTCGTCTACCGCTCCAATCTGCTGGGCAGCGACCAGCGGGTCACCAACACCGGTGGGGGCAACACGTCCTCCAAGCTCACCGAGTCGGATCCTCTCAGCGGCCAGCCCGTCGAGGTCCTGTGGGTGAAAGGCTCCGGCGGCGACCTGCGCACGAGCGCGCGCGACAACTTTTCCTCGCTCTACCAGCAGAAGCTGCTCGACCTGCAGCGGCTCTACGCCGCCCGGCGCGACAAGGGCCTGAAGTCCCAGGCCGAGGACGACATGGTGGCGATGTACACCCACGCCACGTTCAACCTGAACCCGCGCGCGTCCTCGATCGACACGCCGCTGCACAGCTTCATCCCAGCGAAGTTCGTCGATCACATGCACCCCAACGCGATCATCGCGATCGCGGCGTCGCAGAACTGCGAGCAGCTCACGCGGGCGATCTTCGGCGGTGAAATGGCGTACGTGAAATGGATGCGGCCCGGCTTCGAACTCGGCCTCGCGATGCAGGAGATCGTGCGGCAGAACCCGCAGGTGAAGTCGATCATGATGGGTCAGCACGGCTTCATCTCATGGGCGGACGACGAAAAGGCGTGCTACGCCTACACGCTCGACTGCATCGAGAAGGCCGCCGCGTATATCGAGGCGAAGTATGCGGCCAAGGGCGGCGACGCCGCGGCGTTCGGCGGCGCGAAGTACCAGACGCTCGAGGAAGGAAAGCGGCACGCGACCCTCGCCGCGATCCTGCCCTGGCTGCGCGGCCAGGTTTCGCAGCAGAAGCGGTTCATCGGCACGGTGCAGGACGACGCGAAGATCCTGCGCTTCGTGAACTCGAAGGACGCCCCGCGTCTCGCCGAACTCGGCACCTCCTGTCCGGATCATTTCCTGCGCACGAAGATCAAGCCGCTCTACGTCGACTGGAATCCGCAGACCGAGGACACCGCCGCGCTGAAGGCGAAACTCGCCGCCGGCCTCGAAGCCTACCGGCAGGACTACGCCGCCTACTACGCGCGCTGCAAGCACGCCAACTCGCCGGCGATGCGCGACCCGAATCCGACAGTCGTGCTGATTCCCGGACTGGGCATGATCGCGTGGGGCAAGGACAAGTCGGAGTCGCGCGTCACGGCGGAATTCTACAACTGCGCCGTCGAAGTCATGCGCGGCGCCGAGGCGATCGACCGCTACATCGCGCTGCCGCAGCAGGAGGCGTTCGACATCGAGTACTGGCTGCTCGAGGAGGCGAAGCTCAAGCGCATGCCGGCCGAGAAGGAACTCGCGCGCCAGGTCATCGTGGTGGTCGGCGCCGGTTCGGGCATCGGCAAGGAGACGGCGCATCGTCTCGTGAAGGAAGGCGCGCATCTCGTGTGCGTCGACCTCAACGAGGCCTCCGCGCAGGCGACGGCGAAGGAGATCACCGACCGCCACGGCGTCGGTATCGGCGTGGCGGGTACGGGGCTCTCGGGCTGCGGTCCGGCCATTGGTCTCGCGGCCAACATCACCGACCGCGCGAGCGTGCGCCGGATGCTGGACCAGGTGGCGCTCGCGTACGGCGGGTTCGACTCGATCTGCGTGACGGCGGGCATCTTCGTGCCGACCGACACCACCGGACACATTCCCGACGACAAGTGGCCGCTCACTTTCGCGATCAATGTCACCGGCAGCTACGTGGTCGGCGACGAGGCGTTCAAGACCTGGCGCGAGCAGGGCCTGCGCGGCAACCTCGTGTTCACCACCTCGGCCAACGCGACCGTGGCGAAGAAGGGCTCGATCGCCTACGACTGCTCAAAGGCGGCCGCCAACCACCTCGTGGGCGAGATGGCCATCGAACTTGCCCCGCTCGTGCGCGTGAACGCCGTCGCGCCCGCCACGGTGGTGCAGGGGAGCGCGATGTTCCCGCGCGACCGGGTCATCGGCTCCCTCGCCAAGTACAACATTCCCTACAGCGAGACGGAGGAGACGCCTTCGCTGGTGACGAAGCTCGCGCAATTCTACGCCGACCGCACGCTCACGAAGACTCCGATCACGCCGGCCGACCAGGCCGAGGCGTATTTCCTCCTCGTGAGCGAGCGCCTGAGCAAGACGACCGGCCAGGTCATCGCCGTCGACGGCGGCTTGCACGAGGCGTTTCTGCGGTGACGCGGAAACCGCGAAACCCACGAACTACACGAAAGCTCCCGCACGATCCGTCGTGCGGGAGCTTTTTGTTTTCCGCCCGTTCCTTTCGTGTGTTTCGTGGGTTTTGTGGCTCCTCCCTTTGCTTCCCTCGCGATCGTCGGCGCCGGCGCCATCGGCTCGTACTACGGCGCGCGGCTCGCGCTCGCCGGGCAGGACGTGCGTTTCCTGCTGCGCGGTGATCTCGACGCGGTGCGCACGCACGGGATCACGCTGCGCGAGAAGGACGCCACGCGGCACCTCGGCGGCGTCGCGGCGTTCGGTCGGCCGGAGGAGATCGGGCCGGTCGACCTGGTCGTGGTCGCGCTCAAGACGACCGCGAACGCCGCGCTCTCGGCGCTGCTCCCCCCGCTGCTGCACGCGCAGACCGCGGTGCTCACGTTGCAGAACGGACTCGGCAACGAGGAGCTGCTCGCGGGCACCGTGGGGCCGGAGCGGGTGCTCGGCGGCCTCTGTTACATCGGCGTCACGCGCGAGGCGCCGGGCGTGATCGTCGGCTACCATACGCCGGGCCGGATGACGTTCGGCGAGTTCGGCCGGCCGGCGGGTGCCCGGGTGCGCGCGGTGGCGGGACTGTTCGCCAGTTTTGGGGTGGGGGTGCGGGTGCTCGACAATCTCGCCGAGGCGCGCTGGCAGAAGCTGGTCTGGAACGTGCCGTTCAACGGTCTCGCCATCGCGGGTGGAGGTGTCACCACCGACCGGATACTCGGCACGCCGGAGCTGGCCGCGCAGGTGCGGCCGCTGATGGACGAAGTCGCCGCGGCCGCGCGGCACTTCGGCTACGAGGTCCCGGAACACTTCATCCAGTCGCAGATCGACGTGACTCCGGGGATGGGCGCCTACCAGCCGTCGAGCCTGGTCGATTTCCTTGCGGGCCGCGAAGTCGAGGTGGAGGCGATCTGGGGCGAGCCGCTGCGCCGCGCTTCGGCCGCAGGGATTCCGATGCCGCGGCTGGCCGCTTTGTATGCCGCCTTGCGCCGGGCGGTTGCCCGCTGATCGGGAGCGCGTCCGTGGTGCCAGAGGCGCGGAGAATGACATCGAACCGTCCGCCCGGCGGGACGTTGACGCATCCGGAGGGTGTGCTTTGACAGCCGGATGCTTTCCCGTGGCCGCGTTGCCGCCTCTTCCCTGCTGGCACTTCCGTTCCTCCTCGCCCTCCCGGCGCGGGCGCTCGTCGGCACGCCGGTCTCGCCGCGGCCCGCGGCCACCGGTGTCTGCACCGACACGCTCCTGACCTTGACCTTCGATTCGGTTCCGGCGCTCGGTGCCGCAGGACGTATCCGGATCGTTGACACGCAGACCGGCAGCGACGTCGAGACGATCGACCTCGCGGTGCCGAACCCGACGCGGTTGATCGGCACCAATGCGACGCCGTACAACTACCGGCCGGTCACGGTCACCGGGACCGCGGCGACGATTCACCCCAAGGCGGGCGTCCTCGCGCCCGGTCGCACGTACGCCGTGGTGATCGACGCCGGCGTATTGGTCGATGGCGCCGGCGTGCCCTGGCCGGGCCTGGACGAGGCGGCCGGCTGGCGGTTCACGACGCGGACCGTGGCGCCCGACCCCAGCGCGCTCACCCTGACGGTGGCGGCCGATGGCACGGGTGATTTCTGCACGGTGCAGGGCGCCATCGATCACGTGCCGGTGGGCAACACCCAGCGGCGCACGATCCTGATCCGGCGCGGCACGTACGGGGAGATGCTCTACGTCGGCTCCCGCAAGCCGCTGCTGACCTTCCGCGGCGAGGACCGCGCCGGCACGATCATCGCCTACGCGAACAACAACAATTTCAACGCGGGCAACAACCGGGCCATGGTGTCGGTCGACGCGAACGACGCGGTCTTCGAGACGCTCACCCTGCGCAACACCACGCCACGCGGCGGCTCGCAGGCCGAGGCCCTGCGCGGGAACGGGCAGCGCGTCGTGCTCGACCGGGTCACGCTCTCGAGTTTCCAGGACACGCTGCTGTGGAACGGCTCGCTCTTCGTCACGGACAGCCTGATCGAAGGCGACGTCGATTTCATGTGGGGTGGCGGGGCGGCGTACTTTCAACGCTGCGAGCTGCGTTCGCTGAACGCGGGCTTCCTCGCCCAGGTGCGCAACGGGCAGAATGGCCGCGGCTTCGTCTACGTCGACTGCCGGCTCACCGCGCCCGCCGGCGTGACAAACGTCTATCTCGCCCGCATCGATCCGCGCCCCGAGGTCGCGAACACCTGGCCGTTCAGCGAGGCGGTCTTTCTGAATTGCGCGATGGGCCCGCACGTCCGCGCGGAGGGCTGGCAGCTCAACAACGCCACGAGCGCGCCCAACGTGCGGTTCTTCGAGTATCGCTCGACCGACCTCGCCGGCGCGCCGCTCGAGGCCGGCCGCCGGCTGCCGGACTCCCGTCAGCTCGACGCCGCGGCCGCCGCGCAGTATCGGGATGTCAACTACGTGCTCGGCTGGACGCCCGTGCTGTCCGCCGCGCCCGCCGCGCCGCGCCCGGAGCGGTTGTCCGGGCTTTCGACGCGTGGCCGGGCAACCGGCCCGGCCGACGGGGCGGTGATCGTCGGCTTCGTCGTCGCCGGCGCGTCCGCCAAGCCCGTGCTCGTGCGCGGCATCGGTCCGGCGCTCGCGGCCTTCGGCGTCGGCGACACCCTGCGCGCGCCCCGCGTGGAGCTTTTTCGCGGCGCGGCGGTGATTGCGGCCAACGCCGGGTGGGGCAGCGGGGCGGGTGCGGCCGACACGGTGGCGGCGGCCGCGCGCGTGGGTGTGTTTCCGCTGGCGGTGGGTTCGGCCGACGCGGCGCTGGTCGCGACGCTCGCGCCCGGGGCGTACACCGCGGTCATGACCGATGTGAGCGGCGCGGCCGGTAACGGCCTGGTGGAGATCTACGATCTCGCCGCCACGGATCCGAGCCAGCGGCTGGGCAACCTGTCCGCCCGGGCTGTCGTGGGCACCGGTGACGCGACGCTGATCGCCGGCATGACCGTCGCGGGCAACCGGCCGAAGCCGGTGCTGGTGCGCGGCATCGGTCCCACGCTGGCGGCTTTCGGCGTCGGCGACGCCTTGCGGCGGCCGCAGCTCACGCTCTTCCAGGGCGGTGCCGTCGTGGCGCAGAACGCGAACTGGACCGCCGCGCCCAACGCGCTCGAAATCGCCCGCCGCGCGGCTGAGGTGGGCGCGTTCAACCTGGCCGGCGGCAGTGGTGATGCCGCCCTGCTGCTCGAGCTCGCTCCGGGCAACTACACGGCGCAGGTCGCCGGGGTCGACGGTGACACGGGCGCCGCCCTGCTAGAAGTGTACGAGCTGCCATAGGAGGCTCAGGGTGC
>JAEUHA010000157.1 GCA_016793535.1 Opitutaceae bacterium
AGCCGGGGGTCGACCGGGCCCTGGGCTGGGGCGCCGGGTGCCGGAACGGGGACCGGGGATGGGTAGGGAGTGCGATTCATGGATTGAGTACGCGGAATGAATTGTTCTCATCGCCGCTTCCCCATGTCGTTACCCCCTTCGATTCCGCTCCGGTTCATGCTCGCCCTGTTGATGGTCGGCCTCTTCTGCACCTGGGGTGCAACCGGGGCGGCAGCGGCTGATGCCAGTCCGGCCCCGGTCGCGCCGACGCTGGAACAGCGCCTGGCGGCGGTGGAGGCTTACCTGGCCAACGGCGACCCGACGATTGCACTCAAGGACGCGCAGGGCGTCCGGCCGGCGGGGCTGACGACGCCGGCCGCGTCGGGACCCGGTCCCGCCCACAACGCGTGGATGATGCTCTGTGCGGCGCTCGTGATCCTCATGACGCTCCCGGGGCTGGCGCTGTTCTACGGCGGACTGGTTCGCACGAAGAATGTCCTTTCGGTGATGGCCTGGTGCTTCGGCATCACGAGCTGGGTGACGGTGCTGTGGTGGGCGTTTGGATACAGTCTGGTCTTTGGCCGGAGCTTCAATAGCGGGTGGATCGGCGGCACCGAGTTCTTCTTCTTCAAGGGTGTCGGCGCCGCGCCCAATCCCGACCATTCTTTCTGGGTGTCGCACCAGGTCTTCGCGACCTTCCAGCTCGCGTTTGCGATCATCACGCCGGCCGTGCTGATCGGGGCCGTGGTGGAACGGATGCGCTTCGCCGCGGTGATGGCGACGGTCACGCTCTGGCTGTTTCTCGTGTACTGTCCGCTCGCCCACATGGTCTGGGGCGTCAACGGCGCGATGAACGGCGTGTGGAACGCCGCCGCGCCGATCAAGGCGATCGATTTCGCGGGCGGAATGGTGGTCGAGATGGCGTCCGGTTACTCCGCGCTCGTCCTCTGTCTTTTCGTCGGCCGGCGCCTCGGCTACGGGCGCACGCCGATGCCGCCGCACAGCCTGGTGGCGTGCGTCACCGGCACGGGCTTGCTGTGGTTTGGCTGGTACGGCTTCAATGCGGGTTCCGCCGTCGCGGCCGACGTCGTGGCGGCCAACGCCTTCGTCACGACGACCCTGGCCGCCGCGGTCGCGGCCGGCACCTGGGCGGCGGCCGAGTACCTGGTGCGCGGGCGGGCGAGTGTGCTCGGGTTCTGCACCGGCGCGGTCGCGGGACTGGTCACGATCACTCCGGCCTGCGGCTTCGTTGATGCGACCGGCGCGATCCTCTGCGGGCTCGCCGGCGGTGCGGTGCCGTTCTTTGTCTGCACCAAGGTGAAATCCTGGTTCGGCTTCGACGACGCCCTCGATGTGTTTGGCGTGCACGGCGTGGGCGGCACGGTCGGGCTGGTGCTCACCGGTCTCCTGGCCACCCCGGCGGTGAATCCGAACCTCGCCACCCACCTCGGATCGGTGGTCGGCAAGACGCTCTGGCTGGAGCAGCTGAAGGGCATCGGCGTGACGCTGTTGCTCTCGACCGTCGGCACCGCGGTGATCGCCCTGTTCGTCGATCGCGTGGTCGGCCTGCGGCCCACGGTTGAAACCGAAACGGAAGGACTCGACCTCAACGAACACGGCGAAGAGGCGTACATCTTCGACGCCAAGTCCTGATCCGGCTCATTTACTCCTCTCATGAAACTCATCATCGCCATCATCAAGCCGTTCAAACTCGAGGATGTGAAATCCGCGCTGACCGCCATCGGCGTGGCCGGCCTGACGGTGACGGACGTCAAGGGCTTCGGGCGCCAAAAGGGGCACACGGAAGTCTACCGCGGCAGCGAATACACCGTCGACTTCCTGCCCAAGGTGAAACTGGAGGTGGCGGTTCCCGATGACATGGTCGGCCGCGCGATCAGCGCGATCACCCAGGGTGCGAAGACGGGAAAGATCGGTGACGGGAAGATCTTCGTCCTGCCGCTGGAAGAAGTGGTGCGGATTCGGACCGACGAACGGGGCGACGCGGCGGTTTGAGCGGGGAAGCGACGTGCGGCGAACGAACGTTCGTTCCCGCCGCCATCCCTCCGCCAAGGCGGCGAGCCGGGGCCCGGGCTGCGCGGCTCCGCGGTGGCATCCCGGGCGGCGCTTGACCTCGCGACGGAGCGAGGCAAACGATCGGCCATGCCTGCCCCCGGGACCGACCTCCCTACGGTGCTGATTTTTCCGGCCGCTCCGCTCAGGTGCGCGCGGTCGATGGCAGTCGGTGCGGCGCTGGGGCTGGCCCTCCTCGGTATGGTGCTGGCCGGTTGCGGCCGGAGCGGCGATGCCAGCGGCGTGAACGGCAACGGCGTCCAACGCGCCGACGTCCCGGCCGGGGCCCCCGTGTCCCCCGCAGCGCCCGTCGCGCCCGTGATGCCCGCCAGGAAAGCAGCGGCCGGCGCACAGTCGGCACTCGCAGTGGGTTTCTCCCTGCCGCGCTTGGTCATGGTGGGCGTGATGAGCTCCCGATCGATGGTGGTCGAAGCCGTGTATTTCGCGACCGCGCAAACGGGCGCGGCCTCGTTTGGTCAGGTGACGAAGACCGGCACGATCGTGCTCACGCCGGCCGGCGCGCACTACTCGCCCATGCCGCAGGACCGGCTCGTGGTTCGCGAAGGAAACCGCACGCATGAGTTTCTCGCCCTCGATGCCCTCGGTGACAGCAGCGCGCAGTTTCCGGGCAACTGGCTGGCCGCGCC
>JAEUHA010000188.1 GCA_016793535.1 Opitutaceae bacterium
GACGGCGGATTTCTAACCACGGGTGCGGGGTGCGGGCACCCCGCCTACAGGCGCTTGGGCGTTACTTCAGTGCAGTCCGCAGGGCGGACAGCACGAGATCGACGTTCCGGGCCGAGGAGCCGTGGCCCATCAGGCCGATGCGCCACGCTTTGCCGGCCATCACGCCGAGACCGGCACCGATCTCGATGCCCCATTCGTTGAGCAGGCGGCTGCGGACCCCGGCGTCGTTCGCGCCGTCGGGAATGCGGATGCAGTTCAACGAGTGGAGCGAGCGGCTGGGAATGTAGCTCAGGCCGAGCTCGGTCAGGCCCTGGCGCAGCCGCTGGTGCATCGCGGTGTGGCGGTCGATGCGCGCCTGCAGGCCTTCCTCGAGGACGATCGTGAGCGCCTCGCGCAGGGCGTAGGTCATGTTGATCGGAGCCGTGTGATGATACACGCGGCCGCCGCCCCCGCCGCCGGTGTAGTACTTGCGCAGCATCGAAACGTCGAGGTACCACGACTGCGGCTTCGTCTTGCGCGCATCCATGCGGGCCAGCGCGCGCTCGCTGAAGCTCACGGGCGAAAGTCCGGGCGGGCAACTGAGGCATTTCTGGGTGCCGCTGTAGATCGCATCGATGCCCCATTCGTCGACCCGCAGGTCGTGGCCGCCCAGGCTGGTCACCGCATCGACGAGCAGCAGCGCGCCGCGGGCGTGCACGATGTCGGCGAGGCCTTCGATCGGCTGATGTGCGCCGGTGCTGGTCTCCGCCTGGACGATGGCGACGATCTTCGACTTGGGAAATTGTTCCAGCGCCGCCGTGATCTGCTCGAACGAGAACACCTCACCCCACGGAGCGTCGATCCGGTGGACCACCGCGCCGCAGCGTTCGAAAACGTCCGTCATGCGCAGGCCGAAGACGCCGTTGACGCAAACGATCACTTCGTCGCCCGGCTCGGTAAGGTTGGTCGCGGTGCACTCCATGCCCGCCATGCCGGTGCCGCTGACCGGAAACGTGAGGGCATTCTTCGTCCGAAACACCTCCCGCAGCATCGCGCAGGTTTCGTCCATGATGGCGAGGTACTGCGGGTCGAGATGCCCGAGGGTCGGCGCCGACAGCGCGCGGAGGACGCGGTGCGGAACCGGACTGGGGCCGGGTCCGAGAAGGATGCGTTCGGCGGGATGGGCGGTGGGAGAGGCGGTGAGCTGGGACATGGCGCGAGAGACGTCGAGGATGCGGTGGCTCAGCCATCGGCGTCAACGGTGCGAAGCAGGAATGCCTCGGGAGCGCGGTCGTTCCCGGCAGAAAGAACGGAGATGCGGCGCGGGGGCGGCCGCGCTCCCCGGGCAAGGGAGGAAGCAGCGTGGCGACACGCTCCTCCACCGCATGGCTTAGAGTTCCTTGATGCTGATGTTCCGGAACTGCACGAGGCTCGAGGCGGGCGAGTACTTGCCATCCTTGAAGCTGCCGTGGTGTTGCAGGGCGAGCGGGCCTTTTTCCGGGATGCCAGGGAGCTGGGCGTTTTCGATGACGGTCTTGCCGTTGAGCACGACGGTGAGGCGGTCGCCCTTCATCGTAATCTCAAAACTATTCCACTCGCCGACCGGCTTGTCGGCTTTGACCTTGGGAGTGACACCGGCGCGCACGGCGGGCGGCATCTTCTGGTCCATGCGGTAGCCATAGACTTCCCCGGAGCCGATCGGCCAGCACCAGATGTTGAGCTGAGCTTTGCTCGTACCCCGAAGGTAGATGCCGGAGTCGGCGTTCGGCGTCGGCGTAATGATGTCCTTGCCGTCCGGACCCTTCTTGTGCGTGCCATCGGGCAGCACGGTGGGAACGGGATAGAGCCCGGTCGTTTCCTTGATGCGCCAGTCGATCTTGAGGACGAAATCCTTGTACTCCTTCTGCGTCCAAAGATTCTTGTCCCCTTTGGCCTCGCTGCGGGCGTCGTAGTCGATCACGCCGTTGAGGACCTTCCAGTGGCCGTTGTCGCCGTCCGGCAGTTTCCAGCCGGAGAGGTCGCGGCCGTTGAACAGGGACACGAAGCCAGCCGGGGCAGGGGCGGCGAAAGCGTGGGCGGCGAGGGCGAGCGCGACGAGGACGGTGGGGATGCGTTTCATGATGGGGAAGGGGGCGTTCGAGGGCGGGACGTTACCGGCGCGGGGCACCGAGTTCGCTGATGCCGCCGCGCAAGCCGTAGACGGCCTGCACTTCCGCGGCGGTCAGCTCGCGATTGAAAACGGCGAGGTCGTCGAGGTATCCGATGTACCAGAGGCCGAGTGTGAGGGCGCTCTTCGACACGTCCCAGTTGAACGTGTTGTTCCACCCGTCGAACGACCCGACCTTCTTGCCATCGAGGTAAAGCGTGCCGCGGCCATTCTTCTCGCCGGAGTTCACGTTGGCAAAGGTGACGAGCACGTGCGTCCAACGGTCGCGCCGAAACGGGGGCTGAAGCACGGGCACCATGGGGCGCTCGGCATCAGGCATCTCCTCCCACTTCTTGTTGTGGGGATTCCAGAGTTTCGTGATCGCCATGATGGCGAACCGAAAATGCCGCGGCGTGTGGTCCTTGCTGAACTCGACGAACATGTTGCCCTCGCCCCAGGCCTGCGCGACGAGCTGGATCGGGTCGCAATAGCCGGGTTCAAGGTCCTTGTCGGGATCGAGCCGCATCCAAAACGACATCGAACCATTCCAGTTTTTCGTCTGGTAGCCGATGTTTTCGCCGCCGCGAAAGAAGACCTGCGGTTTCATTTTCCGCCGGAACTCCAGCGCGGCGCCGAAGCGGCCTTCGCCTGGGGCGATGCGTACGTCCTCGGGGCCCGGCAGGCCGGGTTGCGCGTTGTCCCGTTTGTTCCGCTCCGCCGCCGTGTAGATCGAGCGGTCGCCGCGCGCGAAGTCGGCGTTGCCGTCGCGGTCGAACGACGCATGCAGGGTCAAGGCATCGCGCAGGGCATTCAGCGGGGCGGGGGCGGCGCCTATTCCAGCAGGAAGCAGGCAGCCGGCGATCAGGGCGAGAAGCAGGGGCGAACGCGGGGGGGCGAGGTGAGTCATGGGGCGAGGGACGTGGCGGAAACGTTGAGCGGCTGCGGGGGCAGATTCAATCGCGACCGGGAGGAGCGGTCAATTCGCGCACAAGCGTGCGACGAGTCGGCCGATAGTAAAGAGGACGCGGTGCTTCCGGCGCAGGCTGGTCTCGCCAAACGCCTGACTTTTGGTGACGGTTGGCCAGCTCCGAAATCCTCGCTCCCCTTCATGCGATCCATTCCTTCCCTTGTTCGTGCGGCGCTGGTCGTCGTCTTGACTGTAGTCCTCGGCGGGTGTTCAGCCGAGAGCCGCAAGGCACGTTCGCTGGATCGGGCGGGGGAAGCCTACCGCGCCGGAGACCTGGAAAAGGCGCGAATCGAATACCAGAACGTCCTGCAGAAGTTCCCGGAAGATCCCACGGCAAACGAGCGGCTGGCGTTGATCTGGTTTGAGCGCGGTGCGACCGTCCGCGCGTTGGCGTTTTTCTCCCGCCTAAACCTTCAGACCCCGGCCAACCAGCCGCTGCGACTGAAGCGGGCGCGAATCATCCTGGGCTTGGGTCGTACGGCCGAGGCGCGGCGGGAGGCCGAGGCGATTCTGAGAATCTCGAAAAACGTGCCGGAGGCCCTGCTGCTGTTGACCGATACGATTCGTGAGCGCGACGACCTGAAGACAGCGGATGAAGCGCTGCAGGCGTTTGCCGACAAGAATTCGGTCTTCTTCCAGCTCGCCTCGGCCAATGTGCTCATACTGCGCGGCGATGCGGCGGGTGCACGAACCGCCTTGCAGCGGGCCCTCGCACTCGACCCCAAGTCTCCGGACGCGCACCTGGCGATGGCCCGGTTTTTCGCCGCGCAGAACAACCCGACCCAGGCCCTGGCGATGCACAAGGCGGCCGCCGACCTGGCACCGCAACGTTCGCCCATCCGGATGGCGTATGCGAACTATCAGGCTCAGACCGGCGCGCTGACGGATGCCACGGCGACCCTCAAGGCGATCACGGAGAAGGTCCCGGATTACCTTCCCGCGTGGCGCGGGCTGTCCCAAGTCGCCATGCAACAGCGCCGCTACCAGGACGCGATGACGCTGCTGCAGAACGTGCTGCGGCAGGACTCCGCGGACGTGGATGCCCTGATTCTCCGGGCCCGGGTGTTGCTGGCGACCGGCGATGCCAAGACGGCGATTGCGGAACTCACCCAGTTCGGAACTGCCATGCCCGGCTTGGGGATCGAGAAACACCAACTCGCCCTGGCGCACCTGCAGAACCAGGATCAGGCAAGTGCCCTCGTGGCGTTGGAGCAGACGGTGGCGCTGTTCCCCGACAACGTGGAAGCGGCGATCCTCCTGGCCCAACTTCAGCTCCGCGCCGGGAAGGCGCAGCCGGCGGCGGAGTTGATGATGCTGGTGGTCAATCGGCGGCCTGATCTGCTTCAGGCTCATTTGCTGCTCATCGAAGCGGCGGCAGCGATTGGACGCCTTGAGCCGCTGGCGCAGTCACTGGTTACCAACATTGCCTCCATTCCGAACAGCGCCCAGCTCCGCTATGTGCTCGGCCTCGTTCGGCTGCGGCAGGACAAGCCCGCGGAGGCACGAGAGACCTTTGAGGCCGCGCTCGTGGCGGCGCCGGACTTGTTGGCGGCCACGATTGAACTCTTCGGGCTCGATCTGAAGGAGGAAAAGACGGAACAGGCCCTGGCCCGCGCGCAGGCGGTGGCTGTGAAATTCCCGAAGAGTGGAGTGGGCCACATTCTCACGGCCCGGGCGCAGTCGGCCCGCGGCGACTGGGCCGCGGCGGAGGCGGCGGCGATTACGGCGATCGAACTCGCTCCCACCGATCCTGCGGCCTACGGGATCCTTACCTCCGCCTATTCCAAGCGCCTTGATCAACCTGGCACCGTTGAACGGCTCGAGGCGTTCCTGGCCAAGCATGTGGGCAATCCGCTGGCCGCCCTGATGGGGGGGCAACTTTACATGGCGCGTAAGGACCACCCCAGAATCCTCGCGCTCTACGAAAAGCACCTGGTGGCCAATCCCGGCTCCAGTACGGTCATGAACAATCTCGCCAACCTGTACGCCGATCAGATGAACAACCTCGACAAGGGGCTGGAACTGGCGCGCAAGGCGCGGGAACTTGACCCGTCGTCTCCGGCCATCGCCGACACGCTGGGTTGGATGCTGTTGCGCAAGAACGATGCGCGTGGCGCGTTGCCGTTGCTGCAGCAGGCCGCGCGTTCCATGCCCGAGAACCCGGAGGTGCAGTTCCACCTCGGCAAGGCGAGCCTTGCCCTGGGTGACGAAGCTGGAGCCCTGGCGGCCTTTCGGGTCGTAGCGGGGGCGAAGGCTGATTTCCCGGACAAGGCCGAGGCCAAAGCCAAGGTCGCTGAACTCGAAAAACGCGTGCCGGCGACGCCGGCTCCATCGGGCGCGCCCGTGACCAAGTAGGCGGACGCAACGCGGGACTTCGACTTGGAAAACGAAAAAGGACGGGGAAAACCCCCGTCCTTTGGTGATGTGAGATCCGCCGCCTTGGGCGGCGGGTCGCAGCGCAGTCTTACTTGCGGCGGAAGTACGCGAGGACCAGCAGCGAGCTGATCATCATCGCGAACGTCGAACCCGCGTCCGGAACGCGATTGACCGGCGGCTCAACCTGATTGCCGACGAACCCGATGAGGTTCTTCGTGAGGTTCTGGGAGTTCGGGAGGTCGTACACGTTCTGCATGAAGTTCACGTCGAAGATGACCGTCAGGGCGCCAGCCGGGGCATTGACGAGATCACCCACCGAGAACGCGAGGCCGGAGCCGCGATTGTTCGCATCCTTCGTGATGAAGTCACCCGTGCCGGTGTTGTTCACGCCGACGCCACCTGGCGCCGCATAATTAACTTCCGTCACGAGATTCGGGCCCGTGAACGGCGCCATCACCGTCTGCTGGCTCTCGACATTGCCATCGAAGGTCAGGTTGCCGCCACCTGCCGCCGCAATCAGCGCCAGCACGGAGTTGTTCCGGGTCGTGAAGCCGTCGTTCTCGCCCATGACGAACATGCCACCGCCGGCGGCCAGGAAGTTCAGATACTGGGTCTGTTGGCCGGCCGTGATCGGAGACGAATTGCTGAAACGAATATCCCACACTTGGCCGTAACCGGCGAGACTGGCCGGGACCGCATCGGCGATCGTAACCGTATTACCGGCCGCGATGTGCAGGGTCTGGAGGTTGTTCGTGATGTCGGAGGTCGTGTCGGATTCACTCGTGACGCTGGCGCCATTGATGATCAGTACATTTCCAGCTTGGAGCTGGAGGCTGAGACCGAGGACAAGGGCCGCAGCCGCGAGTCCGCGCGATAGATTTTTCATGGGAGACATTATGGTTGGATGGATTGATGCTGGCAGAGTTTATTGCCGCCCCAAGGGGCACTGGAGTGCCTAATAGGGTAATAACCTTATCGCATCAATGATGCCACCGTGTTTCCGTGCGTATAAAAGGCTTTGGATAAAAGCTTTAAGAGTAAGAATTATCCAACAAACATTCTTCCGCTCTCGGAAATGAGTCTAACTCCTACACTTCTTGCCAAACATTGTACGAGAAAGTTGCGTTAACCTTCAGCTAATTGGCATCTTCAGACGGACTCGTCGCGATGTTAAGAATTGCGACAGTCATGAGGTAATCCACCCAGATCTATCGGATGCGGAATGAACGGCGGTCACGCCCCCGGCCCGCCCCCTCATTGCCCGGCCGGCTACTTCTTCCAAACATCGCCCACGCCTTCGCCGAACCAGCGTGTCGTGATGACTTTCTGCTGGGTGTAGAATTGCACCGCCTCGCGTCCCTGGATGTGCAGGTCGCCGTAGAAGGAGTCGTCCCAACCGGTAAACGGAAACATCGCCATCGTGGCCGGCACGCCGACGTTTATCCCGACCATCCCCGCCTTCACGCGATGCTTGAACTCTCGGGCGGCGCGGCCGCTGTTGGTGAAGATAGCCGCGCCGTTGCCGAAGGCCGACGCGTTGGTGATCTCAATCGCCCGATCCAGGTCGTCCTGGCGCATGACGTTCAGCACCGGACCGAACACCTCTTCGCGGGCGAGCGTCATGGTTCGCTCCACGCCATCGACAATCGTCGCCCCGAGGTAGAAGCCGCGAGGCGCGTCCGGCACTTTCACCCCGCGTCCGTCCGCAATCACCTTGGCGCCTTCCTTTTCGCCGCTCGCCACCAACCCGAGCACCCGCTCGCGATGCTGGGCGGTGATCACCGGTCCCATATCCGGCTGGGCCGGCCGGTCGGTGGGGCCCACCTTGATTGCCCGGGCGGCCTCGACGAGTGACGGCAACAGCCGTTCCGCGGCGGCGCCGACGGTGATCGCGGTTGAACCGGCCATGCACCGTTCGCCCGCGCACCCGAACGCGGCCGTGGACAGCGCTTCGACCGTTTTCGGGATGTCGGCATCGGGCATGATGACGAGGTAGTTCTTGGCCCCGCCATTGGCCTGGACGCGTTTGCCGTGCCGCGTGCCGGTCTCGTAGATGTATTTGGCGATTGGAGACGAGCCGACGAACGAAACCGCACGCACCTTCGGATGCGTGAGCAGCGCGTCGACCGCCGCGCGGCCGCCATGCACGATGTTGAACACACCCTTCGGAATCCCCGCCTCGACCAGCAGTTCGCCGAGCAGCAGCGCCGTCAGCGGCACCTTCTCACTGGGTTTCAGGACGAACGTGTTTCCGCACGCGAGCGCAAGCGGGTACATCCAGAGCGGCACCATCGCGGGGAAGTTGAACGGCGTGATGCCCACGCACACTCCCAGCGGCTGAAGCAGGGTCTCGCAGTCCACGCCGCGGGCCAGGTTCTCCAGCGTGTCACCGAAGAGCAGCGTCGGCACTCCGCACGCGTACTCGATGTTCTCGAGTCCGCGGTAAACACTGCCCCGTGCCTCGCCGAGGGTCTTGCCGTGTTCGCGCGAAACGGTCTGGCAGATGCGGTCGAAATTCTTCTCGACCAGCTGCCGGTAGCGGAAAAACACGCGCGCCCGTTCCACCGCGGGGGTTTCCGACCACGCGGGAAAGGCGGCGTGCGCGGCCTGCACCGCCGCCTCCACCTCGGCGGCCCCGCCGACGGGACACTCGGCAATGACGTCGCCCGTCGAGGGATTGAAAACCGGTGTCGTCGGCAGGCCGGAAAGCGTGCGCCATTCACCGTCGATGAACACCGGGCAGGGAGCGAGAGCGGAGGACATGGAGGAAGGAACCGGTCAGGTCGTGGGGAGGAGGGGGATCGTGACGGCCACGAGCTACATCGGCAGCATTCGGGCGCGTACCGAGGACAGCAGATCGCCGTAGCCGCCGAGGAACTGGCTCAACGTGTGGACCGTCGCGCCGTAGGTGGCGAATTCGCGCGTCGGCATCGCGTTCTCGTCGTGCGCACGCACGAAGTCGGGGAACTTGGCGCGCAACTCCGCCAGGATCGCGGGATCGACCGGCTGGTCCAGCGTCAGGGTCGGAACGGTGGCCGAGACGTTGAACTTCGTCCACCACGTGTATGGCACCGTCTGCAGCACCTCGCGTCCGATGATCTGCGACCAGTGCCCCTCGTGACGGTACGCCGCGGCGAGCAGGGTGCCGGGCAGGCCGCGTTCGCGGAAGATGCGGTGCGCGTGCTTGAAGACGGCGATGCCGGCCCAGTCGAGCACGCCGGGCGAGGTCGCGATGCGATCGCGTTCCGCGACGCGCTTCAGGTGGTCGTCCACGCGCCCGATCATGAGCGTGATGTACGGACGGATGGCGTCGACGTTGCGCCCGGCGAGCCGCGCGCGCCGCAGGCCGCGTTCGAGGGCGCCGGCCACGGCGACCGCCTGCGCCACGGTGAAGCTGACCGTAGCGTTTATCCGGATACCGCGCGCCGTCATCTCCTCGATGGCGGCGATGCCGACGTCCGTTGCCGGCGCCTTGATCGCGATGTTCGGTGCGAGCTCCGCCAGCCGCGTCGCCTGGTCGACCATCAGCTCGAGGTTGGGATAGAACTTCGGGCTCACCTGGACGGAAAGAAACCCCTTCGCCCCGCGCGTGCGCTCGAACACCGGAAGCAGCCGGGACGCGGCGTCGCGGGCGAGCGTGTGGATCAGTTTCCACGCGATATCGTCCTCGGTGTCGGACGGATTCTCCGCCAGCAGCCGGTCGATGATGGGGTGGCACAGCGCCGGTTGCGCCTTCACCGCCTGGGAGACGATGACGGGGTTGGACGTGCCGCCGACGGCGCCGAGCGCGACCGCCTCGCCCAGTTCGTCCGGCACGCCGGAGTCGTTCCACCAGTCGGCGCCGAGCGCCGTCATTTGCGACATGCGTGAGGGTGTCATCGGGAAAGAGTAGGGAAGTCGGGGCTGGAGCCGGGCGGGTCCTCAGACTCCGGCGTGTTCGCGCACGTAGCGCCGCGCGGACCGGGCTTTGGGCAGGGCGGGAACCTGCACGGGATCCTCCTCGGCTTCTACGACCAGCCAACCGCGGTAGCCGGTCTCAGCGAGGATGCGAAAGAGGGCGGGAAAATCCACCGCTCCATCCCCCGGCACCGTGAAGACCCCCTCGGTCACGGCCCGGCAGAACGACCAGCCTTCCCGGCGGGCGCGTTCGACGACCCCGGCGCGCACGCTCTTGAGGTGCACATGGCCGATCCGCTGCGCGTGGCGACGAGCGAGCGCGACCGGATCGATGCCGGCGAAGGCGAGATGTCCGGGGTCAAGCAGCAGCCGGATCTCCGGCAACGCGGCGAGCAGCCGTTCGAGGTCCGGCTCACCCTGGATCACCGTGCCCATGTGGTGATGGTATACGATCGTCATCTCTTCTGCCGCAGCGACACCCGCGAGGTGTCGCAGTCCGGCGGTGAAACGCGGCCACTCCGCCTCCGTCAGCCGCGGCTGGGGCGTGGCGCCGAAGCCGAGCGCGGCCGTACGATCGCCGTGGATACAGCGCGTGCACTCCGCCACGATGGCGACCCGGGCGCCGAGGGTCTTGAGCAGCGCGAGGTGAGCCCGAAAGGCCGCCTCCTCGCCCGACAGGTCGCGCGAGGCCAGGTGCGTGCTGTGCCAGCCGCTGACCAGCCGGAGATGGTGCCGGCTCAGCGGCTCCGCGAGCGCCGCGGGCGTCCGCGGATAGGCATGACCGAGTTCGGTTCCCGCGTAGCCGGCGGCCCGCATCTCAGCCAGGATCGTGTCGAGCGGCACGTCGCCGGCGAGCTCGTTGAAATCATCGTTGCTCCAGATGATCGGATTCGCACCGACGAGACAGTCGTGATGGAGGGCGGTGGTGGGCATGGCCGGGGACGAGTCGAGAGTTGAGAGCTGAGAGTTAAGAGCGGCTGACGCCTGCGCGTCTCACGGGGATCGCTATTGGCGATGTGGCCTTTGGTTCGGTCTCTCAACTCTTCAATAATAGAAACGCTGTTTCTTCGTCGCCCGGTCGTAGGCCGCGCGGGCGGCGCGGACACCGGGGACCTGGGAGGTGGCGGAGACGGGCACATCCCACCACGAGTAGCCCGGGAGGCGGACGTCGGCGGGTGTCGTGACGAAGATCAGGACGACGCCGGGCGCGGTCTTCGCCTGGGCGAGCGCGGTGCGCAGCTCCTCGGGGGTGTGCGCACGCAAACCCGTTGCGCCGAGGCTCTCGGCGTTCTTGGCGAAGTCGACGTCGACGGGCCGGCCTTCGAGCCGGCCGGTCCGGCCGACGCGATGCCGGAATTCGTTGCCGAAGCTGTGGCCGCCGCTGCCGCGCTGCAGGCCGTGGATGCAGCCGAAGCCGTGATTGTCGACGAGCACGATGGTCAGTTTCAGTCCCTCCTGCACGGCGGTCACGATCTCGGTGTGCAGCATCAGATAGCTGCCGTCGCCGAGAAACGCGTACACGTCGCGCGCGGGAGCCGCGAGCTTGATGCCCAGGGCGCCGGCGATCTCGTAGCCCATGCACGAATAGCCGTACTCGGAATGATAGTCCGTTGGCGCGTGCGACCGCCACAGCTTGTGGATGTCGCCGGGGATGCCGCCCGACGCATGGATCACGGTGCCCGCGGCGCCGCAGGCGCGGTTCAACTCGTCGATAACCTGCGCCTGGGTGAGCGGCACCCCGCGCTTCGGTCCCACCAGCGTGGCGCGGGTCGAATCCCAGGCGGCCCGCTGCCGCACGACTGCCGCGCGGTGCGCCGATGGAACCTTCCATCCGGCGAGGGCGCGCGTGAGCTGGCGCAGGATGGTGCGGGCATCGCCGACCAGCGGGATGGCGCCATGCTTGTGGGCGTCGGCCGCGTGGATGTTCACGCCGATGAAGCGGACGCGCGGATGCTGGAACTGCGACTTCGAGGCGGTGGTGAAGTCGCTCAGCCGCGTGCCGAGGTTGATCACGAGGTCGGCCTCGACCGCGATCGCATTGGCCGCGGCCGTGCCCGTGACGCCGATCGCGCCCAGGCACGAGGAATGGGCGTCGAGGATCGCGCCCTTGCCGGCCTGCGTCACGGCGACGGGTATGCCCGTCGCCGCGGCCAACGCGTCGAGGGCGGCAACCGCGTCGCTGTAATGCACGCCGCCGCCCGCGATGATCAGCGGCCGCCGGGCGGCGCGGATCAGCGCGACCGCCGCGCTGAGGCTGGCGGTGGAGGCCGCCGGGCGCTCCACGGTGTACACGCGCTTGGCAAAAAAGTGCTCGGGATACGCGTAGCTCTCGGCCTGCACGTCCTCGGGCATCGCAATCGTCACGGCGCCGGTCTCGGCCGGATCGGCGAGGATGCGCATGGCCTCGGGCAGCGCGGTGAGAATCTGCTCCGGGCGGTTGATGCGGTCCCAGTATTTCGAGACGGGACGAAAGCAGTCGTTCACGCTGACGTCCTGACTGGATGGATACTCGAGCTGCTGCAGCACCGGGCCGGGAATACGATTGGAGAAAATGTCACCCGGCAGCAGCAGCACGGGCAGCCGGTTTACCGTCGCGACGCCGGCGCCGGTGATCATGTTGGTCGCGCCCGGTCCGACGGAACTGGTGCAGGCGAACGTGCCCAGTCGCTGCCGCGTCTTGGCGAACGCCACCGCGGCGTGGACCATGGCCTGTTCGTTCTTGGCCTGGAGATAGGGGAGGGCGCGCCCGCCGTGCTCCTCGAGTGCCTGGCCGAAACCGGTGACGTTGCCGTGGCCAAAGATTCCCCAGACGCCGTTGATCAGCCGGTGCTCGACGCCGTCGCGGCGGATATATTGCTGCTGGAGAAACTTCACCAGCGCGGCAGCCATGTTGAGGGTGACGGTCTTTTTCATAGGAGGCCGGGGGGAGGTTGGGCGGGACGCCAGCCCTGCCGGGCGGGATCGAGCGTCCACTGGTGATCCGCGGTGAAGGTGAAGCCGGTGTACGGATTGCCCGGCAGATGCCGGATCATCCAGAGATAATACATGCCGTAGCCCGGAGCGGAGACCTGCGCATGGTCGCGACCGGGCGGAATGACCACGGTGTCGCCGTCGCGGACCTTGACCACGTCGTCACCGAGTTCGGCATGCCCGTAGCCCGTGGGCGCGGTGAAGCGGTAGTGGTAGATCTCCGGCTGGTCGTGGTGGTGCGGCGGATACGACGACCAGCGGCCCGGGTAGTTCACGACCTCGCCCAGGACGAGATTCGACTCGGGACGCAGCGCGCGGTCGAAGATCAGGCGCACGTTGCGCAGGGCGGCATTCTGCACGAGACCGGCGCCGCGATACTCGGGCTTGTCCTCCGACGGGAGGAACAACCGCGGCGCGAAGGCGCGTTCGTTTACCGTGCGCACGACCGCCCACTCCGTGTCGGGAGCAAGGCAGCGGAGCTCGACGGCGACGTCGCGCGGCACGTGCAGCGTCGTGGGCGGCGTGTCGAAGACGTCGGGCCGCCGCACCTCGGTCCGGATGCCGGCGCAGGTGAGCGCGGCCGCGCCCCCCAGCAGCACCCACGCGGATTCGAGCGGGGAGGTCTCGCGGTGAACGTCGCCGGTCTGCTGGCGCAGGAGCCCGAACTCCAGGCCGGTTTCGCGTCCGCTCGGGTCGCCCGTGAGCACGGCCGTGGTGATGCCGGTGTAGCCGGTCTTGCAGCCCGGGGGCGGGCCGGGAATTCGGAAGGAATCGGGCGGCATGAAACGGGGTTTTCGTGCTTTGCGCGGGGCGAACGCGCAGCTGGCATGTAAACGTTATCACTGAACCCGGCGTCAACTCCATTTCCGCGGCGCGCGAAATGCGCTCGCCGGCCGACGGCGGTTCGGGCACCGGTCGAGACATGACCGCTTCCCCTGCCGCCGCCCCTGCGGAATCCGCCGCCGACTTGTTTTCGCTCCGGGGCCGCCGGGCGCTGATCACGGGATCAGGGCAGGGGATCGGACTGACCCTGGCGCGCGGGCTGGCCGCGGCGGGCGCCGAACTGGTGCTCAACGACCTCGAGCCGGAGCGCCTGGAGGCCGCGATGGCGGGCCTGCGGGCCGAGGGATTCACGGTGAGCGGACGCTGTTTCAACGTGGCCCGCGAGGATGAGGTGGCGGCGGCGACGCGCGAGCTTGCGGCGCAGGTCGGCCCGATCGACATCCTGGTCAACAATGCCGGCATCCACCGGCGCGCCCCGCTCGAGTCGATGCCGCTCGAGGCGTGGCAGGCGGTCCTGGACGTCAACCTCACCAGCGCCTTCCTCGTCACGCGCGCCATCGTCCCGGAGATGATCCGCCGCGGGCGGGGCAAGATCATCAACCTCTGCTCCCTCAACTCCGAGATCTCCCGCCCGACGATCGGCAACTACGCGGCGGCCAAGGGCGGCCTGAAGATGCTGACGCGCGCCATGGCGGTGGAGTGGGCGCGGCACAACATCCAGGCCAATGCGCTCGCGCCCGGCTACATTCGCACCGCCCTGACGGGTCCGCTGACGGTCGACCCGGCTTTCAATCACCACCTCTGCACGCGGACGCCCGCCGGCCGCTGGGGCGAACCGCATGAGCTCGTGGGGACGACCGTGTTTCTCGCCTCGCGCGCCTCCGACTTCATGAACGGACAGATTCTGTTCGTCGACGGCGGCCTGCTCGCGGCGCTCTGATCAGCCGTCCGGGAATCAACTTGACAAGCGCGGGGTGAAAAAATGTAAACGTTTACAAGCTTTCCACCCCTTTCTCTGTTGTCCCCTTCCCGGGCCGGTTTCCCCCGCTTGCCGGTGCATCGCCCCACCCTCGGTGCGCCTCTCCCCGGGCCGTCTGTTGCCTTCGTTTCCAACCCCATGAACTCCCCGTGTTATCTACCTGTCCGCGGCGCCGGTCGCCTTGTCCGGTGCGTCGCGTTGTCCAGTCTCCTGCTGCTTGCCTCCGTTTTCTCCGGCCTGAGGGCGCAGTCATCGACCGGTTCGATCGCCGGCAAAGTCGTCGATGCGTCGGGTGCGGCGCTGCCCGGCGCCGTGGTCAACGTCGTTGGCACCACCCTCGAGGCCGCCACCGATCGCGAGGGTGAATTCTATTTCGGTGCGGTGCCCGCGGGGCGCCAGACGGTCACGATCTCCTACCTCGGGCTTCCGGCCAAGGAGCTGCCGGTCGCGGTCGCGGCGGGACAGCGCGCGATGGTGAATGCGACGCTCGGGGAAGGAGTCGTGCGGCTGCAGGCCTTCACGGTCGAGGGTACGCGGGGTGGACAGGCCAAGGCGCTCAACCTGCAGCGCTCCTCGGAAAACCTGCGCGAAATGATCGCCGCCGACGCGATCGGCCGCTTCCCCGATCACAATGCGTCCGAGACGCTGCAGCGCATGTCGAGCATCGCGCTCGAACGCGACCAGGGCGACGGCCGCTTCGTTTCGATCCGCGGCCTCTACGGCGACCTGAACAGCACGCAGCTCAACGGAGTGAACATCCCGTCCTCGGAGAACGGCACGCGTCGCGTCAACTTCGACTCGATTCCCACCGAGATCCTGGACGGCGTCGAACTTACGAAGGCCGTCACGCCCGACATGGATGGCGACGCGATCGGCGGGAGCATTAACCTGAAGACGAAGACGGCGTTCAGCCAGGAGGGCCGGATCCTGGCGGCGTCGGCGGAGGGGGTTTACAACGACTTCTCGGAGAAATGGGGACACAAGCTCGGCCTGACCTACGGCCAGCGCTTTGCCGGCGACAATTGGGGCTTCATCGTTTCGCTCAGTGACGCGGTCAAGGAGCACGCGGCGCTCGACAGCGAGGCGTCGACACCCTGGGCGCTGCGCAACGGCGTGCTCGTGCCCGACGGCAACATCGACATCCGGGAGTACCAGGTACGCCGCGTCCGCCAGGGGACGAGCGGTTCGCTCGACTTTCGTCCGACCAAGGAGGACTCGTTCTTCCTGCGCGGAACTTATAACCACTTTTCGGATACCGAACACCGCTTCCGGGAGCTGTTCCGCAACACCGCGGCCACGACCACCGTGATCGACGCCCAGCGCGGCACCGTCACCGGCCGCCCGATCCAGATCGACGTCAAGGACCGCACCGAGGACCAGAATTTCTACAATGTCAGCGCGGGCGGCGAACACACCCGCGGCGCGTGGCAGGTCGACTACCTCGCCGCCCTCGCCCAGGCCGAGTTGCCCGACCCATTCCGCAGCGAGTATGTATTCCAGAGTCCGAACACGAGCTGGACCTACGATTTCTCGAATCCCTACGTGCCGAAGCTCAGCGGGACGTACCAGACGGCCATCACGCCGAACAGCTTTACGCTGAACAGCCACCGGGTGCGCAATTCGCTGCAGCAGGACAAAGAACTGACCTTCGCCTTCAACGTGCGCCGGGACGTGAAAGTCGGGGAGCTTTCGGGTTACTGGAAGGCCGGCGTCAAGCATCGCGATCGCGAGAAAACGTCCGACACCGAGGACTACCGCTACAACGCGAATGCGGCCGTCAATCTTGGTGCGCTGGGTCTTCACCGCCTGAGCATTTTCCGCAACGACGCGACCACACCGTTCATTACGATCAACCCGATCGCGTTCGACGGCTATTTCCGCGGCAATCCTTCGGCCTTCGTGCTGAATCCGGTTTCATCGCTGCTCGGCTCCCGCTCCGTCGACTACACGACGAACGAGGACGTCACCGCCGGCTACGCGATGGCCAGCGTGACCTCCGGCAATCTGACCGTGCTGGGCGGACTGCGCGTGGAGAAGACGGATTTCGAGACGCGCGGCTGGCTGGTCACCGCGCCCGGTACCGCGGGCCAGTCGTTCTCGGTCCTCCAGCGTTCGAACTCCTATGCGAACTGGCTGCCGGGCGTGCATGCCCGCTACAAGCTGGGCAAGCAGACGCAGCTCCGCGCCTCGTTCAACCAGAGCCTCGCCCGCCCCAACTACGGTGACTCCGCCGGCACCGCCAGCCTCGACGTCGGCACCAATGTCGAGACACGCGGCAATCCCAATCTGAAGCCGTATCAGGCAAACAACTTCGATGCTTCGATCGAGTTCTATCCGAAGGCCCTCGGCGTCTGGTCGGCGGGCGTGTTCACGAAGGAAATCCAGGACTTCATTTTCCGGCAGACGGTTGCCCGCGCCGGCACGGGTGGTTCCGATCTCGTGACTCCGCTCAACGGGACGAAGGCGAAGATCAAGGGCCTCGAACTCACCTGGCAGCAGAATCTCACCATGCTCCCTTCGCCCTTCGACGGGCTTGGCATCTACAGCAACTACACGCTCACCGACAGCGATGCGAACTACGGCGCGGCCCGGCCGGGTGAAAGCCTGCCGTTTTCCCGGCAGTCCAAGAGCATGGGCAACTTCTCCGTCTCGTACGAAAAATACGGGTTCTTTGTCCGCGTGTCGCTGAACTATCGCAGCCCGTACATCGAGGACGGCGGACTTGGCACCAACGCGGCGACCGACACGTGGGTCGACGATCACACCCAGATCGACATCAGCACCAACTATCGTCTCACGAAACAGCTCACGGTCTACGCCGAACTCCTGAATGTGAACGAGGAGCCCTACATCATGCACTGGACGGAAAAGGGAAACCTGCTGCGCAAGGCGGAGTACTACCGTTTCGGCGCCAACATCGGGGTCAAATTCAAGCTCTAGCCCGAAACTTGCGGGTTGGCTTGCGCCGACCGCGTCGATTCCTTCCTCCGCCACCGCCATGCGATTCCGCCGCACCGTGAAGCTCGCCCGTCTCGTCACTCGCTCGATGGGTCGGTTGTTGCTCGGCCTCGCCGGGTTCGGGCCGGGAATCGCCGACGGTGCGGCGGCCGGCGCGGCCGAGGCGCGGCCGAACATCCTGCTCGTCGTCACCGA
>JAEUHA010000208.1 GCA_016793535.1 Opitutaceae bacterium
CCATCGCGGAGACGAACGTGTACATGAGGATCGTCGGCAGCAGTTCGGGTGAATCCGAACCACTCGAGGCGATCACGCCGTTCGCCACCGAGGCCAGGGTCACCGCCAGCACGGCCGAGGGATTCGAGTCCGGGCCGCCGACGCTGAATGAAAACGAGCTCAGCGACGACAGCACCAGCATCGCGATCACGCTGCTGACGAGGGCCGCGATGATCCCGTGGCCGACAAACGGTGCCAGGACGCCATCGAACACCAACTGGCCAAAGCTTCCCGCGTACGCGAAGGCCACGATCGCCGCCAGGACGCCCGCCACGAGGTTCGGCACGACGGCCCGCCTCCCCTTCTTTTCCCGCCGGCCGGACGTCCGGGGGGAGTTGGCCGTCACGGGGGCAGCGTCGGCCTGAACGGCGGCGGACACGATGTGAGACGACGAGGGCATCAGGCGGGGGGACGGAAGCGGCGGCCCCAGTTGCGCAAATTCGCCGCCCCCGCGCAATCGCGCCGTGGCTTCGGCGCTCCCGGTCGCAATCGACCGGGTCTAGAGCGCCCAGCTGCGTTCATTTTCACCCAGCGTCACCGACCCGCGATACGTTCCCGGCACCGGATCGTAGCGCAGCGCCTGCGTGGCGCCCGGCTCGGACGTGAAGTAGCCGAGCAGCACGAGCCCTTTCACGTGGCGGAATGGATCGAACCGCCCGCCTTTCGCCTGTTCCGCCGCCTTCCGCTCCCGCGCCACGAGGATCGCCTCCCGTTCCGCCGGGTTCAGGGCACTGAAGCCGCGTCCGTGGGCCGCTTGGCAGTCCGCCTCGACGTCCCGCACGAGCTGGCGCACGGCCACCGCCACGTCGGGACCGTGGCACTCCGCGGTCATCATCAGGACGAAGCGCCCGATGCCGACGCTGCCCGCCCCCGGCGAACCGGGCGTGGCCGGCAGGATCGTGTCACCCAGCAGAGTCAGGAGCTGTTCCTCCGCGTCGCTCCAGCCGGGCACCGCGGCCAGGGCCGCCCACGTGCGGGCCGGCAAACCCGCCCAAAGGGCCGCGGCGGTCGCAAGCCGGCCGCCCTGTCGCAAGGCTTCACGTCGGTTCATAGATTGCCGCGCTTGAGTTCCTCGGCCGCGTGGTGGGCGGCCCGGGCCGTCAGCGCCATGAAGGTCAGCGACGGATTCTGCGTGCCCGTGGATGCCATGCAGGCGCCGTCGGTCACGAAGACGTTGGGGCAGGCGTGCAACTGGTTCCAGCGATTGAGCAACGACGCCTTCGGATCACGCCCCATGCGCACGCCGCCCATCTCGTGGATGTCGAGCCCCGGCGCCTGCCGGCTGTCGCTCTTCGTGATCCGCTTCGCGCCCGCCGCGTCGAGCATCGCCTCGCCCTGCTGGAGGAAATCGCGCAGGAGCTTCTCGTCATTTTCGTGGTAGTCGATCGCCGTCACCAGCAGCGGCACGCCCCACGCGTCCTTGCGTTCGGTCGAGAGCCGCACGTGGTTCTCATGCCGCGGGACCGTCTCGCCCTGCATCATCATGAACACACCCCACGGACCGGGCCGGGTGATGCGATCCTTGAAGGCGGCGCCGACGCCGGCCTGGCCGTTGCCCTGGGTCCAGCCGCCGCGCGACGCCCCGAAGAACACCATGTAACCCCGCTGAAAATCCATCTCCTGCCGCCGCACGTTGCGGAAATTCGGCATCATGACCTGCGTCGGCCGCCGGCCCGAATAATACGACGTCGCGAAGCCGTCGATCGACGCGTGAAGGCTGCCGCGGTAGTTGTGGAACGCCACGTAGCGGCCGAGCAGCCCGTGGTCGTTGCCGAGCCCGGCGGGAAACCGCCGCGACTTCGAGTTCAGGAGGATGAGATTGGTGTTGAGGCAGGCGGCGTTGACGAAGATCACGCGCGCAAAGTAGTCGGTCGTCGCCTTCGTCTCCGCGTCGACGACGCGCACGCCGCTGGCGCGACCGGTCGCATCGTCGTGCAGGACCGACTCGACCACCGCGTGCGGCCGCACGGTCAGCCGGCCGGTTTTCGCCGCCCAGGGCAGCGTGGCGGAGTTCGAGCTGAAGTATCCACCAAAGGGACACCCGCGGTAACAGAGGTTGCGCGCCTGGCAGCGCCCGCGACCCTGCTCGAGATGCACCGGCTGCGGCGCGGTGAGATGCGCGCACCGGCCCTGGATCACGCGGCGGTCGGGAAACGCGGCGTGAATGCGCGACTGCAGGTGCCGCTCCACGTCGTTCATCTCCCAGGGCGGAAGGAACTCGCCGTCGGGCAGCGTCTCGAGTCCGTCGCGGTTGCCGCTGATCCCGACAAAGCGCTCGACGTGCGAATACCAGGGCGCGAGCTCATCGTATGTGAGCGGCCACTCGGCGAAACCATCGCGCGCCGGACCCTCGAAATCGAAGCGGCTCCAGCGCTGCACCTGCCGCGCCCAGATCAGCGACTTGCCGCCGACCTGGTAGCCGCGGATCCAGTCGAAGCGCTTCTCCTGCTCGTAGGGATGCTCGTGGTCCTTGACGAAGAAATGCTCCGTCGCCTCGTCGAACGCGTAGCAGCGATCGGCGATCGGATTGGCCTCCGCCAGCGCGTGCGTCAGCCGTCCGCGATGGGGCAGCTCCCACGGCTGCTTGAGCGCCGTCGGGTAGTCCCGCAGGTGCTGCACGTCCCGGCCGCGCTCGAGCACGAGCGTGCGCAGGCCCCGGTCGCAGAGTTCCTTCGCCGCCCAGCCGCCGCTGATGCCCGAGCCGACGACGATCGCATCGAAGGTGTGGGCCCGGGCGCCGGGCGTGGTGGGGTGGCTGGCCATGGGTCGAAACTCGATACGGCCCCGGGCGGAGACTCAAGTGCGGCGTGGCAATGGGAGATTGACCCCGCCGGCCCCGTGGCTTGCGTCAGACCCTCCCGATCACGTCAGAAAATCCCACGTTCCCCATGAGCAAACAAGGATTCGGAACCAAAGCCCTCCACGCCGGCCAGACGCCGGACCCGACAACCGGCTCCCGCGCGGTGCCGCTGTATCAGACGACCAGCTACGTTTTCCGCGACACCGAGCATGCCGCCAATCTCTTCGCGCTGAAGGAACTCGGCTACATCTACAGCCGGATCATGAATCCGACGACCGACGTGTTCGAGCAGCGCCTCGCCGCGCTCGAGGGCGGCAGCGGCGCCCTGGCGCACGCCTCGGGCCAGGCCGCCATCACCGACGCGATCCTCAACATCGCGGGCTCCGGCGACCACCTCGTGTCGGTGTCCCAGCTCTACGGCGGCACCTACAACCTGTTTCATCACACACTGCCGAAGCTTGGCATCGAGGTGTCGTTCGTGGACGCGGCGGACCCGGACGCCTTCAAGCGCGCCCTCAAGCCCAACACGAAGGCGTTCTACGGCGAAGGCCTGGGCAATCCCGCGCTGAACATCTTCCCGTTCGAGGAAGTGGCGAAGATCGCGCGCGAGGCGGCCGTGCCGCTGATCATCGACAACACCTGCCTGACACCCTACCTGAACCGGCCGTTCGAGTGGGGCGCCAACGTCGTCGTGCACTCGACCACCAAGTACATCGGCGGCCATGGCACCTCGATCGGCGGCATCGTGGTCGACGGCGGCAATTTCGACTGGGGCCGCGGCCGGTTCCCGGGCTTCACGCAGCCCGACGCCAGCTATCACGGTCTCGTGCACTGGGAGGCCTTCAAGAGCTTCCCGCCCGCCGGCGGCGCGAACGTCGCCTACATTCTCAAGATGCGGCTGCAGCTGCTGCGCGACATCGGCGCGTGCATCTCGCCGTTCAATGCCTGGACCGGCCTGCAGGGCCTCGAGACCCTGCACCTGCGGATGGATCGCACCTGCACCAACGCCCTGAAGGTGGCGGAGTTTCTCGCGGCCCACGACAAGGTCACGTGGGTCAACTATCCCGGCCTCAAGACGAGCCCGAATCACGCGGCGGCGAAGAAGTACCTGAACGGCGGATACGGCGGCCTGATCGGTTTCGGCGTGAAAGGCGGCTACGAGGCGGGACGGAAACTCATCGAAGGGCTCAAGCTCTTCTCGCACCTCGCCAACATCGGCGACGCGAAGTCGCTCGCGATTCATCCCGCCAGCACGACGCACAGCCAGCTCACGCCGGAGGAGCAGACGTCGACCGGCGTCTCGGCCGACTACGTCCGCCTCTCGATCGGCATCGAAGACGTCGCCGACCTCCAGGCCGACCTGCACCAGGCCCTGACGAAACTGTAGCGAGGAGCGGCCGCGTCCGCTCGCGTTACCCAGGAGGCAAAAGGCGCCCGCCCGTTTCACCGGGTCGGCGCCTTTTTTCCGTCCGGATTCCCCGCGCGGTCCGGCTCAATAAGGCACGCCCACGATGAACACCACCCACACTCCGGTGAGTGCGTGCGAGGTCGCAGCCGCGAGGTAGGATCGCTCGCGCTGGAAGATCCAGCCCCAGAGCAGGCCCGCTGTGAAGGACAGCAGCGCGAATACCGCGCTCAGGTGCACATGCAGGATCGCGAAGATGAGGTTCGCGATGAGCAGCGACTTCCAGCGTTCATGCTCGCGCACCGTGCGGTAGAACAGCGCGAGCGCACCCTGCACCACCGCGCGCACGTACTCCTGCGCAAAACTCATCACGGCATAGCCGGCCGCAAACATCGCCCACTGGCCCCAGTTCAGGCCCAGCGCGGAGTTCATCGCCCGCTCGGGCTCGAACAGTCGCATGGTCCCGGGGTTGAATTGCAGCCAGACCCACTTGCCGGCGAGGACGAGCACCAGCCAGGGCAGCGTCCACATGATGCCGCGCGCCACCTGCCGCGGCCAGCGGGTGAAATTCAGACCGAAGTCGAGCCGCGGCAGTCCCGAATGTCGCTGGTAGGTCCAGGTCATGATGCCCAGGCCCACGATCACGCCGAAGGAGATCACGCTGTCCGACGGCAACACCGGCTTCAGCCATTCGGCCAGGGGCAGGAGGAACACATAGATCGACAGCGCGACCAGGGTTCGTCCCACCATCATCAGGGCGGACAACAGCCGCGCGTTGGCCCGCTGCTCATCGGCATGCTTCGCCTGCAACGCCTCCGTGCCCCGGGTCAGGCGATCGACCAGGATGCGCGCGAGGTTCAGCGCGACCCGGCCTCCGCCGGCGCCATTGGTTCCCGCCAGATGGCCGCGGCCCAGTTCCCGCACCCGGGCGTCCGTGACTGCCACGAGCGATGCCGCCGTCGGCTGGCTCCGCAGCACCGACATCTCGCCGAAACAATCCCCCGCCTGCAGCACGGCGACTTTCATGCCGCCCGGTGCGCCGACCGGACCTTTCCAGACCACGAGCTCACCGGATTCCACCACATAGATCCGGTCGTTCGCCGTGCCCTCGGCGATCACGACTTCCCCTGCGGCAAACGTCTTCACGGGCTGCTCGAGCACGATGCGATCCACCTCCCCGGGTTCGAGGCCGGCATACAAGGGGGACTCGTGAAGGGACTTCGACATGCCGCAGCTTCCCTTGCAACGGCCAGCGCCCCAGATCGCAAGCCCGCAGCGGCCGAGGTGCGTTCACGCAAGCCGCTGGCATTCCTCCGCGCGGCGGTCGCCGGACGAGCGCAGCCCGCCACCACCTTACAGCAATGTCAGCCACGCGCGGTTGTCTCCTGTGTCCGCGCGTCACCTCTTTGCGCGGTCGCTCCACCCCGCTCCAGCCCCGTGCGACGTCTGCTGCGAAAGTCCGCCTTCCTCCTGGCCGCGCGTTGGCGCGTGGGCCTGCTCCTGCTCGTCACCACGCTCGTGTGGTGCGCGCATTATGATCGCTGGACGCCGGCGAGCTGGTCGCTGCCGACGATCTACGGCGGCGATGCGCTGGAAATCTACGCGCGGATCGCCGCGGCCGCCGAAGGTGACGCCGCGCCGCTGCGACCACAGGTCATCAGCCGGCTGGGTGCGCCGCACGGCGCGAACTGGAACGCGTACCCGTCGTCCGACGTCGTGCTGCTCTGGGCGATCGGCCACCTGGCGGGCTTGATCGGCGTCTTCCCCGCCGCCAACGCCGCGCTCCTGTTCGCCAACCTGACCGCCGCCCTCGCGCTCTACGGCAGCGCGCGCTGGCTGCGGGTCCGCTGGGAATGGGCGTTCACCGCCGCGCTGCTGTTCGCGTTCACGCTCCAGACGTTCCAGCGGGGCATTTCCCACCTTTTCCTGATCTTCTCGTGGACGGTGCCGCTCGCCCTGGTCGCGTGCGGACTGGTCGCCGGCAGCCGGCGCCTGGCTCCCGGGCGGCGGACGGGGCTCTTTTGCGTGGGTACCGCCGCGGCGATCGGCGCGGGAAATCCGTACGTGCTGTTTCTTTTCCTCCAGCTCATGGGCTGGGCCCTGATCGCCCAGTGGTGTGGCGACCGCCGGCGGGAAAATCTCGTCACGGGCGGACTGGCCCTCGCGGCGGCGCTGGCCAGCTTCGCCGCGTTCGAGTCGCACCTCTGGGCCTACCGTCGCGACACCGCGGCCGTTTCGCCGCTGGTCCGCAACTACGCCGGCACCGAACTCTACGCGATGAAGCCGCTGGAGCTGCTGGTCCCGCCGCCTGGCCACCGCTGGGAGGCGCTCGCGGAATTCGGCCATCGCTACCTGCGCTGGTCCGAGTTCCGCAGCGGCGAATCGTCGATGTCCTATCTCGGCCTCGCCGGCATCGCCGGCCTCGCCTGGCTCGGGATCGTGAGCGTCCGTCGCCTGCTGCGCCGGCAGGGTCCTCCGGCACCGGCCCTGGCGACCGGGTGGATCGTGGCGTTTTCGTCCCTTGGCGGCGTGACGAACATCTTCGCGCTCCTCACCGGACTGGTCGTGTTCCGCGCGACGAACCGCTTCAGCATCTTCATCTCCGCGGTCGCGCTGTTGTTTCTCGCCACCCAGTTGAGCCGGTGGTCGGCCCGGCGGCCGCGCTGGCTGACAGTCGGACTGGCGGCGCTCGTGGCCGTCGTCGGGTTGGCCGACCAGATGCCCCGCGGGGCCGGGCCCCAGTGGCAGGCGGACATCGCCGGGCGGGTCGCCGCCGATCGCGCGTTCGGGCAACGGCTGGAAACCCAGCTGCCGCCGGGGGCGATGGTGTTTCAACTGCCCGTGCTCGATTTCCCCGAGGCCACCCCGCCGCATCAGTTGGAAGACTACACATACTTCCGGCCGTACCTGGCGACCCGCTCGCTCTGCTTCAGCTACGGCGCGCTGCGGCGACGGAGCCGCAGCCACTGGCAGCGTGATCTCGCCGACGCCAGCCCGCCGGAACTGGTGGCGCGGCTCGAGCGCTATGGCTTCGCCGCCGTCTACTTTCACCGGGCCGCGTTCCCTGATCGCGGCGAGCAACTGCTCCGCGAACTCGCGGCGGCCGGACGAACGGAGCGCATCGTCAGCCCGGACCGCGAGCAGGTCGCCGTCCTGCTGGAACCGCGGTCGCAGCCGGAGAAACCGCTCGCCCGGCGGCCCACGTTCGGCCGCGGCTGGCATCAAGCCCGCCCCGGCGAACTGCGCTGGGCCTACAGGAACGCCGCGCTCTCCTACTACAATCCGCTGCCGAATCCGGTGCCGTGCCGCCTGCGCTTCGCGCTCACAAGCGCCGGCGAAAGGGACCTCACGATCCGCGTCAACGGCCAGCCGATGGCCCAGGCCCGCATCGACGGCGACCGACACGCGATCGAGTTCGACGTTGCGCTGCAACCGGGCGTGAACCGTCTCGACCTTGAGACGCCGCAGCCCGCGGTGCGGGCCAACCAGGGACGAAACCAGCTCCGGACCTTCGGCATTCACGAGCTCACGCTGTCACTCACCGACGCTCCGCCGGTCGCCCGGCGGGAATGAGGGCGTGCGGCGGCCGGGCCTGACGCGCCCGCCTATTTCAACTCCGGCTGCACCGCACCGTAGCCCCACGGCGTGCCCGGCGCGGGCAGACGCGGCCGCTCGGGCACCTTTCCCGGCGTCATCGCCTTCGCCAGCGCGATGCCGGTGTCGGCGAACTGCCGGCCCGCCGTGATCTCGAGATTGCTGTAGGCGGTCAGCCGCGTCTCGTAGCCGCCGCCCGCCGCGCTGAACGCCTCCTCGGTGGGAACGTAGCCCACGATCCCGTTCGCCAGCTCGACGGGAAACGTGAACGGGAAGGGGCTGCCCTTCTTGATATCGAGTCCGTACTGCACGAAGTACTCCGCGGGATTGCTGACGAACACCGCCGGCCCCACCGCGATCGCCTGCACCTCGACCTCCACCGCGGGCTCCTTGGTGACGAGGTGGTCGAGCATCAGGATCTCCTTCGCAAAGGTGTACACGGTCGCGTCGCTCTTGCCGCGGCCCGCCGCCACAATCTCGCGGCACTTGGCCACGCGCTCCGGCGCGGGCGCGCGGCGCTTGATCGTCCAGACCCGCTGCCGGACATCCAGCGGCGCCTCGGTGCCCTTCGCCATCGTGAGCAGCACCTTCACCGCCTCGGCGCCGACCCGGCCGCCGACGAACTGCGCCCACTCCTCCGCGCCCGGCCGCGCATAGGGACTGAGATTGTCGACCTGCGTCACATCGCCGGACGCCCCCTGCAGGAACACCACCGGCGCCCGGGTGCCGAGCGCACCCTGGATCGTCTTCTCGAGGTAGTAGGGCCAGTTCGCGGAGATCCCGCCGGGATTGGTGGTGGCGTGGCAGGCGTAATTGACGACCGTGCCGATCAGGTTGCCCGCCAGATCCCAGGCGCCGATGACCCCGACCTGGGGATCGATCGGTCCGGCGTAGTCGAGGATGTCGGGATTCATCGCGCCCGGATGGCTCCACGACTGGCCGTTCTTCATGCGCAGCCGGCGGTTGAAGCCGACCTTGTCCTCGTGCCCGTACCCGAAGCCGAGTCGCGCAGGGACCAGGTTGGCATTCGCCGCCTTCACACCCTCGACGATCTGCTGCGTCACGCGCAACAGGAAGCCGGCGTCCGCCGTCGACGATTCCTCGTAGGCGAGCTTTCGCACTTCCGGTGCCGCGCCGTCGTATTCCCCGGGGAGCACCATGCCCACCGGGCCGGAGGAGTGGGAGTGCGAGGCTCCGACCATGACGGCGTCGGCCTTGATGCCCGTGGCCTTCTCGATCAGCGCCCGCGCCTCGAGCACGACGCCGCGCGGGATGACGAGGGTGTCCGTGCCGACGACCGCGACCTTCCGCCTGCCGTCGTCGAAGACAGCCACCCGCACCTTGCAGGGATCGTGAAAGCTGCGGTGAAACGATTTCCCGTATCCACCCGGCTGTTCCATGCCGATGCCGGGCGTGATGTCGCGCTCGGCGAAACCGGCCTTGATCGAGGACGTCGCGGGTTGGGCCGCCGCGAGGGCCAGGCTCGATCCCACGGTGAAAATGACGGCGACCAGAAGGGTAAGGCGCATGGCCGCATCGTGCAGGTGGTGACAGCCGCGGCAAGCGCGCGGCTGAGTTGAGAGAGCAGAGTTGGGAGTTGAGAGACCGATTCACCGTCCCCCGGTCATCAAACGGCGCGCGACACTTCCACCGCGTGACCACCCGCGCGGTTCGATCGCTCAACTCTCAACGCCGCACGCCCAACGTCGCGCTCCACTCTCCCGTCTCAGTGCAGGATCCGGTACATGCTCGTGTAGTCGTCGGTCCAAAGCGGGATGTCGTTGGGCTTCGCCACCGGCGGGCTGGCCGCCTGCCGCAGCACCTCGAGGTTCATGAACTCCTTGTTCTTGCTCAGGATCATCCAGGTCGCCGCGTACAGCCACCAGCCGCCGCCGTTCTCCTCGTCGTAGCCGCCATCGCCACTGTCGATGTGATGCGTCTGCAGACCGAAAAGCTGCGCCGCGTTTTCGACCACGGGCCGGAGGTCGAGGTAGCGGTTGGAGATGTTCACCAGGATCGCGCCGTCGGGCTTGAGGTGCTTCAGGTAGATTTCAAACGCCTCCTTGGTCAGCAGGTGCACCGGCACGGCGTCGCTGCTGAACGCGTCCATGATCAGGATGTCGAATTGCTGCGGCGGCTCCGCTTCCATCGACAGCCGGCCGTCGCCCATGACGATCTCGGTCTTCGCCTTCGAGAGTGCGAGGTACGTGAACGGCTTCGCGGCGATGTCGGTGACCTGCGGATTGATCTCGTAGATCCGCATGTAATCACCCTCCCGGCCGTACGCGGCGATCGTGCCCACGCCCAAACCCAGCAGGCCGATCCGCCGGCCTTGCTTCCGCGGGAAATGCTGCATCGCCAGGCCGAGCCCGCTGCTCGAGCCGAAATAGGAGGTGATCATCCCCGCGCGATCCGGCGCGGCGAACTGGATGCCATGGGTGATCCGGCCATGCTGGAGCAGGTAGTAATGCGATTCCGGCCGGTCCTGTTCGTACTGGAAGACCGAAAGCACGCCGTAGAAATTGCGCGCACTGTACAGCGACCCGCGCAGCGCGTCGCGAATCTGGAAACCGAGCGCCACGACGAGAGCGACCAGCCCGACCGCCAGCAGCCCGCAGGCCGGCCGATGCCAGTCGAGGGCCTGCGCGCTCCGCCGCCGCCAGGCCACGAACCCGGCCGCGAGCACCGCCAGCAACGCCCAGCCCAGCCAGGGCACGCCCTGGAGGTGCGCCCAGTTCCAGAGCCGCCATACCGGCTGCGAAATCGCCGTGTCTTGGTCCCGCAGCCAAATCACCACCCAGCCGAGGCCGCGGTTGGCCCCGTACGCCGCGGCGAGCGCGAGCACGACGAAGAGCGTCCGCCAGCGCGCCGGGCTCAACGCATGGCGGTCCGTCAGCGTGATCGCCAGCAGCAGCAGCACCGTGAGCGCCAGGCTGAGGTGCATCTCGTAGAAGTTCGTGAAGAGGGAGGGCGCCACGAGCGCGACGAACAGGCCGCCCACCGCGCCGCCGGCCGCGATCATCAGATAGAAGGACGTCAGGTGGCTCGGGTCCGGCTTCAACCGGTAGAGCTCCCCGTGGCAGACCATGCACCCGACGAACAGCACGGAGGAGTAGATCACCACCTGCGCCACGATCGCCATGTCGGTCCCCTCGATCAGCGCCTGGCACACCGCCACCATCGTGACCGCCAGCGCGATCGTGTAGTAAAACCGCGAATACCACCGCGGGCTGTCGAAGCTGATGATGAAGGACAGGAGGTAGAGCGCCAGCGGCAGCACCCACAGGAACGGAATGACGGCCACGTCCTGGCACATCTTGTTCGTGACCGCCAGGAGCAGGATCGAGGCGCAGGCCGGGAGACAGAGCCACAGCAGGCGCTGATAGAATGTCGGCCGCATCACGGCGGCCACCGCGGCGTTCTCGCCCGCGGACTCGGTCGCCGCCGGCAGCCGCCACAGCCGCCAGGCGCAGAAGGCGCAGGCCAGCGCGTAGACCACGAGGCCCCAGGACCAGAACTGGGCCTGGGCTTGCCGCGTGAAGCGGGTCTCGAAGTAGAACGGGTAGCTGATCAGCGCGAGCAGCGAGCCGACATTGGAAAGTGAATACAACCGGTACGGAGACACGCCGGGCGCGGTGCGGCGGAACCACTCCTGCATCAGCGGGCCCGTCGTCGCCAGCACCAGGTAGGGCAGCCCGAGGCTCGCCGCGAGGAGGGCCAGGATGTGCCAGGTGGGATCGCCGCTCGGGTGTGTCTTCCACGTCTCCGCCGGCGTGATCGGCAGCGTCGCGAGCGCCGCCCCGACGAGGACCAGGTGCACGATCGCCTGGGTGCGCGGCCGCAGCCGCCGGCTCACGAAGTGCGCGTACGCGTAGCCACCCAGCAGCAGCACCTGGAAGAAGAGCATGCACGTCGTCCAGACGCCGGGACTTCCGCCGAACCACGGCAGGATGTACTTCCCGATCAACGGCTGGACCTGGAAGAGGAGAAACGCTCCGGTGAAAATCGTGAGGGCAAAGGCGAGCATGGGGCGGATGGAAGCGCGAGGGAACGCGCGCCTTGGGACAAGGGGAAAGTCCGGGCCGTGGCAACCGACATATCATCGCCGGCCGCCGACTTGAGGGTTGCCACCGCCCGCGTCGTATATCCGATCCCGCCCGCGCGACCGCCGTGCGGCGGTCCGATTGCCATTGAATCGTTTCACCACCTGCGGCGTCTATTGTCGGCGTGGTTTGACCGCCGCATCGCTCCGGAGCGCTCCCCAGCGCGGCCGAATCGTCCCACCCCTCGCATGAACGTCCTGCTCGCCCTCTTCCGCCTCGATGGACTGCTGCCACACGGTCAGAGCTACGCCTGGACGCCCTCGCTGGTCGGGCTGCATGCGGTCTCCGACGGTTTGATCGCGCTGGGCAGCGCAGTCGTGGGAATCGTGCTGCTGCGTTCCGGCCGGCACCGCCGGGATCAGCCGCGCCGGCGGATGCTCACGTTGTTCGGCGCCGCTTTCCTGGGCCTTGCGGCCGCGCATGCGGTCGAAGTGGCGACGATCTGGCAACCCTGGCACGTACCCGCGGGACTCACCCAGGCGGTCGCCGCCGGGGTGCTGCTCGCCGCCGCCGTCGCGCTGGTCCGAACCTGTCTCCAGCCGGCGAATACGTCCGTCGCCCCCGCGGACCCCGTCCCGGATCCGGCCTGGCGGGCGGAACGCGATCGCGCCGAAGCGGAAATCTCCCGCCTCAATCAACTGCTCCAGCGGCGGGTGGATGAACTGCAGGCGCTGTTCAACGTGCTGCCCGTGGGCGTCGGCATCGCCGAGGACCGGGAGTGCCGCGTCATCCGCACGAACGACGCCTTTGCCCGCATGCTCGGCGTCAACCGGGAGATCAACGCCTCCCTCTCCGCCTCCACGCGCGAGTCGCCGCTCAGCTTTCGTGTCCTGCAGGATGATCGTCCCCTGAACCCGGACGAACTGCCGATGCAGACCTGCGCCCGCGAGAACCGCGCGGTCGCCGACTTCGAGGAGACGATCGTGCGCAGCGATGGCGTCCGCATCGAAGTCCTGGCCAACGCGGTGCCGTTGCACGATGCCCAGGGCAACGTCACCGGCTGCGTCGCGACGTTCCAGGATGTGACGCTCCTCAAGAACGCGCTCGCCGCCCACGCCCGTTACGCGGCGATCGTCGCCTCCGCCCAGGACGCGATCATCGGCAAGACCCTCGAAGGCGTCATCACCGATTGGAACGCCGCCGCGGAAAAGATCTTCGGGTACTCCGCAGTCGAGATGATCGGACGTTCCATCACCCCGCTGCTGCCCGAGGATCGGCGGGAGGAGGAGGAGGCCGCCCTCGCCCGCGCGCGGCGGGGCGAACCCGCGGCGGCGTTTGAAACCGTGCGCCGGCACAAGGACGGCCGGCTGGTCGAGGCGTCCATCGTCATGTCCCCCATCCGCGCCGCCTCCGGCCGGATCGTCGGCGTGTCCGTTTCCGCCCGCGACATCTCCGCGCAGAAGCACGCCGAGGCCGAGCGGCGCGAAATGGACCGCAAGCTCCAGGAAACGCAGAAACTCGACAGCCTCGGCGTCCTTGCCGGCGGCATCGCCCACGACTTCAACAACCTGCTCACCGGCATCCTCGGCAATGTCTCGCTCGCCCGCTCGGAGCTTCCCGCCGACTCCGAGATCGTCACCTACCTGCAGCAGATCGACGTCGCCTCGCGCCGTGCCGCCGACCTTTGCCGGCAGATGCTCGCCTACGCCGGCCGCAGTCTCTTCATGATCCGGCGGCTCGAGCTGAATCCGCTCGTTTCGAGCCTGCAGCCGCTGCTCGACGTCTCGATCAGCCAGCATTGCACGCTTCGCTTCGACCTCGCTCCGGCGCTGCCTCCGGTCCTGGCCGACGCCGCCCAGGTCCGGCAGATCCTGGTGAACCTCGTGACCAACGCCGCCGAGGCGATCGGCAGCCGCCCGGGCATCATCACCGTCGCCACCGGCTCGGCGCGCATCGACCGCGACTACCTCGCGCAGCTGACGCTCGAATACGGCATCGAATCCGGCCGCTACGTCTTTCTCGAAGTGGGCGACAATGGGAGCGGCATGGATCCGGCCACGAAGGAACGGATCTTCGAACCGTTTTTCACCACCAAGTTCACCGGCCGCGGTCTCGGGCTCGCCGCCGTGCTGGGCATCGTCCGCGGCCACAAGGGCGCGCTGAAGGTCTATTCGGAGCCGGATCGCGGAACGGTCATCAAGATCTACCTGCCCTGCGCCACCCTCGACTCCGCGCCGCCCGAGGCCGCCGCGGTGGCCCGCTCCGCCGGCCCCGCCGGCCGCGTGCTGGTCGTCGATGACGAGGACTCGGTGCGCGACGTGTCCGTTCGCATCCTGCAGAGTTGCGGCTTCGCGACCGACGTGGCGGTCGACGGCCGCGCGGCGGTCGAGCTGTTTCGCGCGGCGCCGTCGCGCTACGATGTCGTGCTTCTCGACCTCACGATGCCGGTGCTCGACGGCGTGGAAGCGTTCCGCCAGCTCCGCCAGATCCAACCCGATGTGCGCGTTGTCCTCATGAGCGGGTTCAATGAACAGGACGCCGTCGGGCGCTTCACGGGCAAGGGTCTCGCCGGCTTCGTGCAAAAGCCCTTCGACGCCTCCGCCCTCGGCGCCGCGATCACGGCCGCGCTCGCCGCCCGCTGAGCGTTCCGCCTTTCCACTCGGCCCCGCCGCGGTCGGCTCGTTCCGGTTCGACCCCGGCCCCTAGAGCGGTTTGACTCCGCGCATGAACGCCGCCCGGTTTCGTCTCGGCTTCCTGGTTCTTGTCTCGGTCCTGTCGCTCCGGCTCTCGGCCGCGGTCGAACGCAGTGAGATCGCCACCGGCCTCACTGCCCTGCCGCGGACGCACCCGCGGCTGTGGCTCGATGCCGCGGGTGAGACCGCGCTCCGACAGCGGGTCGCGGGCGACCGGTTTCTCCAATCGATCCAGGCCGGCATCGTCGCCGAGGCGGACCGGCAGATGACGGCACCACCGGTTCAACGCGTGCTCATCGGCCGGCGGTTGCTCGACAAGTCGCGCACTGCCCTCTCGCGCGTCCTCCATCTCGCGATGGCCTGGCGCCTGACGGGCCGTCCGGCGTACCGCGATCGCGCCCGCGCCGAACTGGTGGCGG
>JAEUHA010000218.1 GCA_016793535.1 Opitutaceae bacterium
AGGTCGCGATCTGGCCGGACGCCACCTATACGCTGCGCGGCATCCTGGCGGCCGGCGGAATCTGTTCGGACCAGGCTTACTTCGCCACCCAGCTGGGCAAGGCGCGCGGCGTGCCCACGCTCTACATCTACGGCCCGGGCAACGACGGGCGGCATGCGTGGTTCGGCTTCCTCGACGGCAGCCGGAAGTGGCAGCTCGATGCCGGCCGCTACGAGGAGCAGCGCTTCGTGACGGGTCACGCGCGCGACCCGCAGACCTGGCGAGTGTTCACCGACCACGAGCTGAAGTTCCTCTCGGAGCGCTTTCGCGAGCTGCCCGCCTTCCGGCAGTCGCGCGTCCACGCCTGGCTCGCCGCGCAATACCTCGCCCTGGACCGGCCGGCCGCCGCCAGCGCCGCGGCCCGGAAGGCCGTGAGCTTCGAGCGGCGGAACCAGGAAGGCTGGGAGCTGCTCGTCGCGGCGGCGCGGCGGGAGGGCCGGGACGCCCGGACGATCGAGAACCTCATGCGCGAGGCCGCGATCGCGTTCCAGCTCTATCCCGAACTCGAGGCCGAGTACGTCAACCGCGTGGCCGAAAGCCTCCGCGCCCGCGGCGAAACCAGCGCCGCCGAGGCGGAGGTGCGGCGCATCGCGAACAAGAACCGGGCCGCCCGTGGCGACCTCAGCGTGCAGCAGGCGCGCGACATCGTGCTGCGCGCCGTGCGCTCGGAACCGCTCGCGGGCCAGGTTCGCGCCTTCAACACCGTGGTCGACACCTACGGGCCGGGCGCCGGGGTCGCGTTCTTCGACGAGGTCGTGATCGGCTTCGCCCGCCACCTGCTGCAACTGAAGCAGAAGCCCGAGGCGCAGCGCGCCGTCGAGCGCGCCCGCCGCGTGCTCAACGCGCCCGCCGGCAGCCAGCTCGACGCGGAGTTCGGCCGGCTCCTGCAGCTCGTGCGGGAACACCCGTAGCGCAGCGGGCTGCTGGTTTGCGCGGTAGAAGCGGCGTGACGCCGCGCCTACAGCTTGACCGGACGCAGCACTTCGAGCGCGGCCAGCATCGCGGCGTGACGCGTTTCGAGGCCGAGCTTCTGGAAAATGTGCTCCACGTGCTTGTGCACGGTGCGGACGTTCGCGCCGAGGATGGTTGCGATGTCCGGGTTGCTCTTGCCCTGCGCCACCCAGTACAGCACTTCCGCCTCCCGCGGAGTCAGGCCGAGCCGCAGCAGCGCCAGCGGGCCCGGAGGTGAGCCGCGTTCCTCGAGGATCAGCATCTGCAGGTCCTGGCGGTCGCGCTCGGCAAACCGGCGCACTTCCAAGGGTGAACCGCCGCCGCCCAGGGCCGGGGGCAGGTGCCCGGCCGCAGCGTCCGGGTGGTGCTTGTGCAGCAGGTCCGAGGCGAGCCGCGTCGCGAAGACGATTCGTCCCCCCGCATCCGCCACGACCACCGCGCGATCAAGCGACTGGCGGAGCTGTTCCTCCGCCTCGAGCCGCAGCGCGAGCTCGTCCTCGACCGACTTCCGCAGGCGGCGGATCTGCAGGTGCGCGGCCACGCGCGCGACGACTTCCGGCGGGTAGGCCGGTTTCGCGATGTAGTCCACCGCTCCGGCATTGAACGCCCGCAATTTCTGCGTCGGCTCGTCGGCCGCCGTCATGAAGAGCACCGGCACGTTCCCGCACTCGGGCCGCTCCTTGAGCCGGCGACACGTCTCCACGCCGTCCATGCCCGGCATCATCAGGTCGAGCAGGATGAGATCCGGCGTCGTGTGCGCCAGGACATCGAGCGCCCCCGCGCCGCTTTCCGCGACGAGCAACTCGAGTCCCGCCGCCGTCAGGGCGTCGAACACCAGGGCGAGATTGGCGGGCGTGTCGTCGACCACGAGCACGCGCTCGGCGGGGAGGGCGGTCATGGCGAGGGCCGGAGCGCGGCGATCTGCCGGGTCAGCATTTCACGGATACGATCCATGCGATACGTTCGCGCCAGAGCCGCGAGTTCGTCAACGAACGGATCACGCGGCGCGTCCTCGAGCCGCCGGCGCAGGACCGCGATCTCGCCCCGTCGGGCGATCGCGAGCAGTTCCTCCAGCTCGGCGAGCGCCAGCCCCGGGCCGGGCGCGGCGCCCGTGGGGTCGGCCGGGGACGCGGCCGGCACCGGACCCTCGATCCAGGCGAGCTGCAACACTCGCCCGAGGATCGCGAGCAGCTCCGCCTCGCGGAACGGCTTGGGCAGGAAATCGTCGCAGCCCGCCGCGAGCGCTTCGGCCGGGTCGAAGTTCAGCACGCCGGCCGACAGCGCGATCACCCGGGGGCGCGTGCCATTCCCGGGCGGCCGCAGGCGCCGGGCCACGTTGAGCCCCGGCGCATCGGGCAGCCGCAGATCCAGCAGCACCGCATCCGGGTCGAACCGCGCCGCCTCTGCCAGCGCGCCGGCCGCGTCCGCCGCGGCGCGCAGCTCGAAGCCCAGCGGGCCCAGCAGGTCGAGGAGGAGCGTGCGGTTGATTCCGACGTCGTCGACCACGAGCAGCCGGCGGCGCACCCCGCTGTATCCGGTGATCCGTGACAGCGGGCGGTTCGCCGTCCGCTCCGCTTCCGCCAGGACCTCGAGCCGGACCGTGAACGTGAAGGTGCTGCCGCGGCCGCGGGTGCTGGCGACGGTCAGTTCGCCCCCCATCAGCCGGACGATCCGCTGCGCGATCGCGAGGCCGAGGCCGGTGCCAGGCTCCGGCGGCCGGCCGTCGCCGGCCTGCTGGAAGGGCTGGAAGAGGCGGGCCTGATCGGCGGCGGCGATGCCGACGCCGGTATCCGTCACGGCGAACTCGAAGCGGTCATCCGGCAGCGGCCGGACGTCGAGCCGCACGGAACCGCGCGGCGTGAATTTCACCGCGTTGCCCAGCAGATTGTCGAGGACCTGCCGGAGCTTCTGCGCGTCACCGAGCACGGAGGCGGGCAGCGCGGGCGCCAGCGTGGTGACGAGCTGGAAGTCGAGGCCCTTGTCCCGCGCCCGCGGTTCCAGGTTCGCCGCGATGTCGGCGAGCAGCTGCGGCAGATGAAACGGCGCCGGGTGCAGCTCGAGTTTGCCGGCCTCGATCTTGGAGAGATCGAGCACCTCGTTGATCATGCGCAGGAGGTGTTCGCCGCTGGTCTGCACGATCTGCACGCGCTCCCGGTTGCGGGTGGAGAGCTCGCGGTCCTTCATCAGCACCTGGGCGTAACCGATGACGCCGTTGAGCGGCGTGCGCAGCTCGTGGCTCATGTTGGCGAGAAACGCGCTCTTCGCGCGGTTGGCGGCGTCGGCGGCTTCCTTGGCGTGGCGGAGCTCCTCGGTGCGCTGGGCCACGAGTTGTTCCAGCCGGAGGCGTTCGCGTTCCGCCTGCCGCAGGCGCCAGCGCACGAACCCGACGACCGCGCCGGTCAGCGCCGCGACGTAGAACGCGACCGCCGGCCCGCTGCGGTGCCAGGGCGGGGCGACGCTGAAGAACACCCGCGCGGTCTCGCTCGCGAAGCCGTCGGCATCGATCGCGCGCACCTCGAAGGCGAAAGGGCCGCCGGTGAGGTTGGTGAATACGGTTTCGGTGCTGGGTGACGGTGCCGACCATTGCTCGCGGAAGCCGAGCAGGCGCGTCTGGTAGCGGATCGCGCCGCCGGGTTGGTAGCGGGGGGCGGCGTAACGCAGCGTGATGGGCTGGTTGGAAAACGGCAGGTCCAGGGTCGGGTGGGTTGCGACCGGCCAGGAACGCTCCCCCACCGTGAAACGCCGGAGCACCGGCTGCCACGCGGCGGCGGGGCGGTTGCTCGGCAGTGTGTCGAGCTCGATGCGCGCGATGCTGGTGGGGCTCTTGGTCCACAGCACGGTGCGACCGCCCTCGGTTTCCACCAGGATCAG
>JAEUHA010000245.1 GCA_016793535.1 Opitutaceae bacterium
CCTTGGTCGCGCGGACGCCCTCGTCCGCATTCCTTTTCAATCCGCTGCGGACGAGGGCGTCCGCGCTCCCAGGGCGGGGTCGAATGCGGCTTGCACGCCGGCACGAGATCGACAGGACTTTTTTCCCCATGCCTACCACCCCTCGTGTCTCGATGCTTTGGCGCGGCCTTGCGGCCGCTTTTCTCGTCCTGAGTGCCGTCCGGGCGGCCGCACCCGGAGGTACCGATGCGTTTGTCGGCCGTTGGGCGCTCACGATTCCGGGCGGCGCGGCCGGGTGGCTCGAGGTCAAGCAGGAGAACGGCTGGTTCGACGGCTCGATCCTCTGGGGCGGCGGCAGCGTGCTGCCGGTGTCGAATGTCGTGATCGCGGACGGCACGCTCACCGTGACGCGCGTCCGCGACGTCGAGCGCAAGGATGCCGCGGGCAAGCTACTCCGCAAACAGCAGGTGACCGAGACGCTCACCGCCAAGCTCGAAGGCGACACGCTCAAGGGCGTGCGCCTCGCCCCGCGGAACAACGGCGCGGGCTTTGATCGCGGTGAATGGACGGGCAAGCGGATTCCCGCGCTGCCGCCGCGGCCGAACCTCGCGGCCGTCAAGTACGGCGCCCCGATCGAACTGCTGGGCAAGGGTGGGCTGACCGGCTGGCGCCCGGTCGACAGCGCGCTCCCGAACGCATGGTCGTTCGAGAACGGCGTCCTGCACAACCGGGCACCGGCGTACGTGCCCGGACAGCAGCGCCAGCGCACCGCGAATCTCCGCACCGACCGGGAGTTCGAGGACTTCAATCTCAAGCTGGAAGTGAACGTGCCTGCCGGCAGCAACAGTGGCGTCTACCTGCGTGGCATCTATGAGATCCAGGTCAGTGACTCATATGGCAAGCCGCTCGACTCGCACAACATGGGCGCCGTCTACAGCCGCATCACGCCCAGTGTCGCGGCGGAAAAGCGGGCCGGAGAGTGGCAGACGTTCGACATCACGCTCGTGGATCGCCACGCCACCGTCGTCCTCAACGGGAAGACCATCATCGACAACCAGCCGCTCGAGGGTTGCACCGGCGCCGCCCTGTGGTCCGATCAGTTCCGTCCCGGCCCGATCTTTCTCCAGGGCGATCACGGGCCGGTGTCGTATCGGAACATCGTGCTGCGGCCGGTGGTGAAGTGACGTCCCGTTTCGCTTCTGCGCGCGATTGCGTGTTGTGAGCGATCGCGCACAAACGCGTTGTGGGCGGGCCGGGCGCGATGGAGGCTGACGGAACGGCAAGGGCCCGGCGGCCCGGTCGTTTTCCCACTCATGAAATTCCTTCCCCCCTGCGCGCGTGGCCTGGGGCCCGTGCTGGCTGTCGTGTTGCTGAGTTCAGTCGTTGCGGCGGTCGCGGCGCCCGCGCCCCGGCCGCCGAATTTCATCGTCCTGTTTTGCGACAACCTCGGCTACGGCGACGTGTCGCCGTTCGGCTCGACCTTGCATCGCACGCCCAATCTGGAGCGCATGGCGCGCGAGGGCATGAAACTCACGCACCTCTACGCGGCCAGCGGCGTTTGCACGCCGTCGCGGGCGGCCCTCATGACCGGCTCGTATCCCCGGCGCGTCAACCTGCACAAGAACGCCCGTGGCGGTGGCGTGTTGCAGCCGGTGGAGCCGATCGGCCTCAACCCGAGCGAGGTCACGATCGCGGAGGTCCTGAAAGCGCGCGGCTACGTGACGGGCATGATCGGGAAGTGGCACCTCGGTGACCAGGGGCCGTTCCTGCCGACGCGGCAGGGCTTCGACTCCTACATCGGCATCCCGTACAGCGACGACATGACCCCGCGTGAGGGCCAGATCTGGCCGGACCTGCCTTTGATGCGCAACGAGACCGTGATCGAAGCGCCGGTCGACCGGAACGAGCTCACCCGCCGCGAGGCCGAGGACGCGATTCGCTTCATCACGGAGAATCGC